>WTIT01000094.1:0-8401 GCA_011526375.1 Methanobacteriota archaeon | reverse complement strand
AATGAATTATTTGCTAGAATTGGAATTATGCTATTTGTGTGGGTTCTAGCGTCCGCACCTTGGCTCATGAATATCGATGACATCTTAGCAATGTTTGTCGATGTTTTAGATCCATGTGGCGAAAATTGTTTGAATCTGTATCAACCTGAAAAATGGTCTGAATTACGATGGATAGTCTCTGGTTTACTTGGGTTTTTGTCTATCATTCCGTTGGTTAATTTGCAAATATGGAATTTTGCTAAACCAGGACTGACAAGCACCGAAAAGAAAATGTTGCGAAATATATTGGTGTTACTACCGTTATTGTTTCTGTTTTTCAGTTATGTATCCATATTTATTATTCTACCTGAAATCTATCAAATGGGGCATAATATCCACGTTGACTATGGATTTGTCGTCAAATATGATGCTATTTCGCTCATCCATTTTGCCTCTATCATTTTGTGGGTTCAAGTTTTAATTATAACAGCAAGTTCAATTATGATCTCATCAGGGGTTACTGGAAATCTTGATTCAGAAAATGCAAATTGGTGGCGACTTAGAATCTATGGCTTTGTTGCGATGGTTTCAATGTTGTCATACTATGAAAGAACAAGTAACGGGTTATTGATAACACTTGTAACGCTTGCTATTATTGAAACCATTTCACGCCCATGGACGACAAAGTCATCAAAATATTCGGTCAAATTAGAAACTAGTTACGATCACTTAGGAGAAATTATCTCATCTCTAATAGTATCATGTAACTGTGTTAAAGGAGACCTGAGTATTGCGGACTGTCCAGCATTATCACTTGAAAATCTATGTGATGATAAATTAGTTCAGGATGAGTTAATTGGAATTATTATCAGATACAAACCGAATAAATTAATCATAATAAATTGCAGCAAACCAGAAATTTATAATTCACTGAAACAGGTTTTTCCCAACATTGAAATCGAATTTAATGGCTAATTTTTCTATCAAAAAAACCAACATTTGATAGACATAGATTTGTTGCTTATTATCATGAAGGGTAAATGGTTAGGTTTCCCACTAATCTTTTTGCTCTTGACGGCGGCTGTTTTTTCATTTGTCAATGATGACTTTGTAGAGGACTGGCTGAAGAATAATTCAATAACCATTCAAAATGATGATTCTGATATTCTTTCAATTCAAGAAATTGAAAACTGGCCGGTTGTTATCGTTGATTTTAATGGCAGGAACACCAATCAGGCTGCAGCAATTAACGATGCTGAAGACATGCTAATACCACATGCTGATGACTACTTTTCCCAGCTGTCTGGGGGGGAAGTCTCGGTGAATGTAGATGTACACCAAGTGATGGTTACTGCCACTGGTAGTCTCTCAGCATATGGGTCAGACAATGGTGTCGAAAGGGATTCGTCATCGGATGGAACACATCTACCAATGATATTAGCAGAAGAGGTGGTAACAAGTACTAGAAAATCAATTAATTGGAATAAGTATGATTTGAATGGTGATGGAACAGTAGATCGGTTGTTGATATTACATACAACAATTGGTCAAGAAAGTGGAGGTAATTCCAATAGAATATGGTCCCATTTTACTACATTTGAGAACCCTGTTGACCTCGGAAATGATTTATCTGTTTCCCATTATGCAATGGCGAGTCTAGGTTCTAAATCTGATGGTTTCGGTACAGCGATGCATGAAATGCTGCACCAAATGGGTGCGTATGACCTGTACCCTTCAGATGGCCAACAAACATCGATTTGGAAGGGAGTTGGAGATTGGGACATAATGGCCAGTGGTAATTGGAATGATGATGGAAAAACACCCTCATTACCAATGTCGTCAACACTTGCAACAATTGGATTGAGCAATTATGTGACTGTAGACTTCAATTGGGTTGAGCAAGGAGGTTACTGTTCTGCAGATAGTATTTTCTTTAGTCCTCAAGACATGACAAAAATCGATTATAGAATACCAATTGGTCAAGGAGAATATGTCTGGATAGAATACCGTGGCGGCAACCAGTATGACCAGCAATTACCAGGAACAGGGATATTAGTATCATACCAAGATACAACTATTGACGGATATGATGACAATGAACTCAATGTCAATAACAAGCGACCGTATCTAAAAGTGATCGAGGCTGATGGAGATAACGAATTATTAAATGGCGGTAATGAAGGTCAATCTAGTGATATATTTCGCAACGGTAGTAGTTTTGGCAACACAGGAATTGAAATTCGTAATCATGACGGTGTCCTAGTAAATTGGTATGCAGAAGTAGTCATCTCAAATCAAATTGAAATTTTATTCAAAGTGGATAATTGTGATTCAAGTTTTCACCTAGATTTGCCAAATCATGCTGTTACGGTATTACCCAATGAGCCAATCCCGATCATCGCTTCATCAAGTCTTGATTGTATCATTCAAAATGGTCTGACTTCAACGGATGGAAGATTAGTTTCAATATCTCCAAATCAGATTCAGCAGAATGTCGATACCATGATGTCGGTGACATTCAACTCGGCTGCTCAACCTAATTCAATGACAAGGTTAGTCGGTACAGTGACTTGCGGCTCTCAACTTAGAGACATTGATATTGAAATTCTTTCATTATCAATTATTCCAAAGAATAGTACATTCATATCTACAATCCCAGTAACCAGTTCAACTCAAATACAAATTCCAATAGATTCAATTGGGACAGGAAATCATAACTTCGATTACAAAATTGATGGCCCATTATCGAGGATTGCTGAAAGTGAGCAAAATCTAAGGCTTACTGGAAATGATGATTTTTTGATAATTGACATCAACCCAAACAATTTGTTAACTAATAACATGATAGTTAATGGCATTATCGAAATAATGGATTCAAATGACAACATGTGGTTAATAGATGTGGAATTAACTGCTGAAAGTTCTGCTGCTAAATCGTTAAACGACTACATTAGTCCAGGTCAAATGATTGGTTTAGCATGTATGTTTGCTGCACTCTGGATATTTTTGACCATGAAAGAAAATCAAACTGAAAAAGTCGAAGAGGTAATTGGCAAGGAATACTTTGAGATTGTAAATAATGAAGAGATTAGGTATGATGCTTGGGGTCGCCCAATTGATGATTAAACCCTTCCTGGAAGCCAACGCTTTATGTTGATGAATTTCCATTGGTCATCAGAATTAAATCCACAAATCCATTTCTTGTGGACACCTTCTGCCAATCGAACCGCTAAGCACAAATTTTCCCATGATTCTGGTGCCTCTGAGCAAGGTTGTAGCAGCCAAGGGGCATGTGACTTAGACACTTCATCATCATATACCCTCCATTTGCAGCCATATTTGAAACCGGGCCTCAATATGCATCCAGCATCGATTAAATGTGAAATTAAGTCATCTTCACTGCTACTGTGGCTGTTTAGCTTTGACTTAATCCAGCGAATTTCCTCGTGTCGAAGGTTAATTCCCGAGAGGTGTTCAATACCAATAGAGTTTAGTGGCCATTTTGTAACATCTGGTAAGTAGCAGCCGGATTTAGTAGATTTACTCATTGCCATTATAGCACTAATTTGATCGATCTCAGTGTTTGACAAATCTGACCATGTTTTTTGATTACCAGACAGAATCTCATAAGATAGTCTGTACATTGTAATATCCATTTCATCATCGATTACAAACACCTCTGGAATACAATCTTCAAGCGTGACTTCGTCTACCCAAGCCCTTAATTCATCCCAATCAACGTCACTAGATGCCCAAAACCACCTAACTTGAGAAATAGGTTTACTCTTGAAATGCGACTGATTTCTTGACCACTTTACGGCAAATGAATTATCAGCACACGCCACATTTGCACAGTTTTCAGTAGGTATTACTATTTCACCTCCAGACCTAGATACATCAAAAACTACTGATTTAGCGATGAAATCGGGATCTTGGGAGATAATTTCAGACACCCATTCTTCCGGGATAGGAACGTGTCGATTCCAATGACAAAATAGGACCTCAATCGGTAACAACGACACACCATTCTCTATAACAATTCCAAGTCCACTTTTTTGATGTAATCTAGCTCCAAGTGGATCGGGCAAAAACCACCTATCTCCTATTTTTGACGGCATTGGATGGGGTTTGCCAGGGGATTGGTCAGCATCTATCTCTAAGCCAACCGGTCGCTTCGTCCGAGTACGAGGATTGTACTTTCTTGACTGACGGCCCATGTTTATGGGTCTTATGACTGCCATATTAGTCAAACGGATTACCGTTGACTCTATTTGCCTCGTATAACAACGCATAATCGGTGAGTACATGGTTGATGGTTATCTAGGCAGATTAACCACTGAACATAGGATGTTAATTCACCTGTATGACAACATATTACCAAATAACCAATGGGAGGCGCCTGTTGCGTTAACTCAAGCAGGTATATCTGCAGCTGTTCATGTTCAAAGGAAACATGTCCCAAGGACACTAAAACGATTAGAAAAATCACAAGAAGTATCCGTACAAAATAGGCATGTACCTGGGGCAAAACAGAGAAGAAAAGTGTATTCGCTTACGATTACAGGCAGAACACGAGCCAAACTGATTGTTGACAGCACTATGAATATCGAAGTGAATTATAAAGGAAACAATACTGCGATAAAAGATATTCCAAAAGGCGAAAAAAGAATTTTAGAACTTTTATCGCATATTGATGATAATTTAGTATATCATGAAAATCCAATTATATCATCGATATCACAACCATCAGGTACGGCATCATTGGACGCTCAATCAAGTGAAGAATTGGTAAAACGTATGTTTGCGAGGGCTTGGGAAGACGGAATAATTACCCATGATGAACACCTATTAATTTCAGAGGTTGTAGAATTTCTTGGCATGCACCCAGAAAGAGTGAATCGTCTATCCGAAGAAGCAAGAGGTTCGATAGAAATATCACCTCCTGAGGACATATATTTGGAAATGCTTAGTCAAGCATTGGTCGATGGCCAATTGGTGGATGATGAGATAACATTACTTGAAACCTTTAGAGGTGCTTATGGAATTTCAGATGAGACTCACGATAAGCTACTGAATTTAGCAAAGGAAGAACCTGTTTACTCAGACAACATAAAGACTTACAATCGTACATTGAAAACAGCTCTTAATGATGGCGTAATAACTCTAGACGAAGAGGCAATGTTACTCACACTCAGACAATCACTGGGAATTTCAGACAGACAACATGCTAATTTATTGGCGAAATTTCGCGACAGCATAAAGTGATTCAATGATTTGCGTTTAAATGAGGGATATAGAATGGGAATGACTGATGTTGAAGTCGAGCAACATGACAAGTTGAATTCAATTATTGAAACTTTGAATCAAGATGATACCGGAAACATCGTTCTAATTGGCGATATTATGCTAGATTGCTACATACATGGTTATGCCAATAATTTGAACTCTAGAGCGCCTGTTCCAGTATTAAGAGAAACTCATCGAGAGGAGGATGTTGGCGCTGCAGCCCACGTCGCTAGAGGATTACAGTCAATGGGTTACAATGGTAAGTTATTCGGTGCTGTCGGGGATGATAAAGCCGGTTCAAAAGTAATTGATTATTTAGAAAATGAAAAAGTTGAAACCTCAGGTATAGCCATTGTAGAAGGGAGAATTACAACGGTCAAAACTAGAATGTTAGCCAGTCGAGAAAGTCTAATCCAAGGGGAGCAATTACTACTCAGATGGGATGTAGAGGAGGACGAGCCGATCCCAGACAATGCACTTGAAGCGATTTATGACCAAGCAATAAGCAACTTAAACGACGCAGATTGTGTTATCCTCTCGGACTATGGACAAGGAGTCGTAAATGACGCAGGTGTCGAAAGAATTGCCAAACACGCAAGAGACCGCAATATTCCAATCATTGCCGACCCAAAATTGACTGGACTGCACCGAACTCATAACGTTGATTGGATTATTTTTCAATCAAGAGGGTTTGAGTTAATGAAAAGGAGAATTGGAGAAAGTGATGATTCCGTTGCGGCAAAATCACTATTGGAATCATATGGATGGAAACATCTTGTTGTGTTGGCAGGCGGCAACGGTGTAACGATTTACTCTAATTCGGAAAATAGTGTTCATGTTGCTTGTACACTACCACAATTGAGGCAAGTAATCGGACTGATTGATGCTGCTGTTGTGGCTATTGCAGTATCTATTGCAAACGGATTTAGTGTAGCTGACACTGCGCTACTGACCAATGCTGCTTGTGAGTGTATTCTGAGTGCAGAAGCGACTGATTCGTTTTCATTAAGCAAAGACATGTTAATTCATCGTGTAGGAGAAATAGCATGGAACCTTCAAGTTTCCAAGAGATGATTACAACATGAGTTTTTGGACTCTAGCAACCAAGGCTGACATAGGTATCTGTGGTTACGCCAACTCTTTACCTAATCTATTCAAAGAGTTATCACTTGGTATGATGAGTTTATTAATTCCACATGATGCTCAAAAAAATCTTACCCGGTTCCCGAGAAAAACGGCAGAATGGCGGGTTGAATTGGATTCTTACCACATCGACTATGAATCATTGGCCTTGATTTGGCTGGAGGAAATTCTATACAAGTTGGAGATTGAAAATAAGTTTCTGGTTGATGGTCAGCACATAATTCGCCAATTACAGGGAAAATTAGTCTGTGAGGTTCAAGTATCATACATAGATGCCGAATTAGTTGACAGAAATTTAGAGATCAAAGCCGTAACCTCTCATGAGTTTCTAATTAGAGAATTATCGAGTGGGGAAACATATTCACCGCTTGATACAACAATTCCACAATTGGTTGGACCGGCATGGATAGGGAATGTAATTTTTGATATTTAGTGGGAGTTCCAAGGATGGACGCTCGTTCAATATGGCCAAATCCACACACTTTCTCCATCCCGCTACCCCACAGCACCCATGGCCCCGAGTAGGGCTGCTCCGTTCCCGGCCTGACCTGATTCCCCAGTTATTCAATTCCCGTTTCCTTCCGGATACGGTTCATGACACCCGGGTCATGTGGGGGCGAGACATCAACGTCCGCGTGTAGGAACCATAAAGCCGCTCTCGCCGCTCCAAGGCGTTCAGCCCACCATAAAGACGATTTGTGGTACAGGGTACGCCTAGCTCCCCACCTATCCCAACATTCCGTTCATAGATTGGTATTTTAACGGAACGGTTTGTTTTACTCACTCTTCGTACTTGGATGGACAAGAGGTTTTGATGATGTCTGCCTCGAATACATATACTGAATCAATGTACTTCAGCACACCTTTGGCGTAGACAGTTCGATTATCTCCTAGACCATTGGATACAGATGCATCTACAAAATCTACTACTATTTCATGATCAGTCCCGTGTAAAATAAATGTCATTGTTGAATTGTCGATTGTCCCATCTTTTACCTCCCCACGTATTGCGAATTCTTCGTTGACATAACCGTTAGGACTGGCCATTACTTCGTCTACAGTTCGAGTAGGTTCGGGCGATTGTAGAATTACTGCACCGAGTATAACTAGAGTTAATATTCCTCCAGTAATTAACAACCTAGTCCTTCTGGTGAACACCACAATCACCTCCTGTGTGCAAGTCCAACTGCATCATTGATGTTTGTTAAGTTGTGTTGTCGCAATTTTTTGTGTAATCCATTGACGATTCCTTTAGTTAACCCGGGGCCCTCAAATACAAAACCACTGTATGCTTGAATTAAACTTGCTCCAGCGGTTATCTTCTCCCAAGCATCTTCAGCATTCGATATACCGCCTACACCTACGATTGGGAATTTACCTTCAGTAAATTGGTAAATATGGCTAATGAATTCTGTCGATTTATTTTTCAAAGGCATACCACTCATTCCACCTGTTTCTGATAGTTTACCGTCATCATCAGTTCCAACTGGTCTTGAAATTGTAGTGTTTGTTGCAACGATACCTGAACAACCGCTTTTGATCGCAACAGTGACGATTTGCTCCAATTGTTCTAACGTCATATCAGGCGCGACTTTGACTAGAATTGGTTTCTGCTTTGAGTTATTCTTGTTTGCCTCTTCGATATTTACATCAACACAACTTGAAATTATTTTCTTGAGTTCCTCCTCACCTTGTAAATCTCTTAGGTTTGGGGTATTAGGTGAGGAAACATTGATGACAAACAAATCAGTGTAATTCCACAAACGTTTGAGAGTTGTTGAATAGTCTGCATGAGCATCTTTATTGTCGGTTAGCTTGGATTTACCGAGGTTCACCCATACTGGAATTTTTGGCTTACCATATTTTTCATAATGTAAATTCAAAGTATTTTGCATGTTTTTGGAACCTGGATTATTGAATCCCATTCGATTCACTAATGCTTTGTGTTTGGTTGAACGGAACATGCGAGGTTTAGGATTGCCGCTTTGTTCTA
>WTIT01000119.1 GCA_011526375.1 Methanobacteriota archaeon | reverse complement strand
AAGGGGCGCCTCAGCGCCCCTTCTTTTTTTCTTTGATGTGAAACGGATCTATCTTATCCGAGTGCGGTATGTCCGCAGACGTAGAGCTGTAGACAAAGGTCTCGGGGCGTTTCACCCGCTGATATCTGTCCGGCTCATCTTCAGCAGCTGGGTCATCAATAAACCCCTCTTCTGGTTTCCCTGGCTGCTTGGTGGAATCGGAACGCGATGTCATCTAGCTCATCCGCTGTCGCTTTTCTGGTCACGAACTGGCCAAGCACTATCGCGCAGACCTTGCCCGGCACCGGGTACACCAGAAATTCCGCAGAGGTCGTCAAGGACAGCTCGTGCGATATAGATTTTCTTGCCAGACGAGATCGTTTGGACGTCATTGCTTTTAATAAGGCGCCACGTCCGTTTGTACGTTGCGTCTGTGTCTTCCCCAAAAAGGTACGCAGCTGCTTCATGCAGCGTGAAAAGGTTACCATCCATTACCACCCCCCTTGGCTGCCTCATAGCTCTGAGCCGGTGCAGCTGCAGGCGTAGGTGCCGGCGTGTAGCCCTGCGGGTCGTTGACCATCAGCTGAAACTGCATGACCTTCGGATACTCCCGGACGTCTTCGATGCCAGGCACCCGCTGTGATACCGTAACGCCGAGCTCGACGCCGGCATCAGCCAGCTGCTGATGCAAGTCTTCGCAGATTTGCTTTTGCTCATCTGTCATAGGCTTGAAGCGCCGGGCCGAATCATCCCACTCAGTACGAAACTGAATGAAGGCGATGCCCCGGTATTCAATGTGTTCGCCGGTTTCATCCAGCATCTGGACGTTACCCCTCATCTTAAATTTTGAACGTGAAAAATGCGGCATTATCTTTCTCCTGAGTTTAGTGTTTCATAGCGCGCTGTATAGTGGTCTTTGAGCTCGGCATTGAGCTCTCTGTCCGCGTCGAAGAGGTCTTCCCTGGCCTTCTTCGTATTGCGAGCCCAGGACATAAGACCGCCAATGCTATCGTGCTTGTCGATCTTACGCTTTTCCTGGTCTACCCAATCACGCCAAGGGTTGTCGTCAAAGGGTATGTCTTCCAGTGCCGGTGGCGCTGGTGTGTCTTTCGGCGGGTCAGCTGGTGGCTGTGGCGCCCCGCCCATGTTCTGCGGCCGGCTCTCTTTGAAATCGTCAGCCTCATCTTCTGAATAGACGAACCCAGCAACACCAATCAGCTTTAGAATCACGCGGTCTTTTGCGCGCTTTTCTGCCATAGCGTATGGGTAGCTGTTCTTGTTGTTGTAGGGCGTAGCCTCACCCACAGACCATTCGACCTTATCGCCAAGCCGGCCAGACACTTGCATGACAACTGTCTTTTTCTCGGCGTTAGCTTCAATCATGACCGGCGGGTCAAAGGTTATGCCCTGATGGGCAGCGACCTGTTCCAAGGCCTTGTGCAGTGCAACCGGGGTGCCGTGGCAATCCCAGGTAGCCTGCTCTCTTGTGAGACCTATTGCCTTAAAGATCTCAATCAGTTTGTCGGGTAAATCAGCCATTCATGTTCTCCAAAAAGTCTATGCCGGCCTCGGTAATTTTCCAGACTACCTCTTGCCTGCCGCGTGAGTTTGCTGTGCGCTCGCCGCTGTCTACTACCAGCCCCATGCGCTGCAGCTCGGTGACCCTGGGCCTGACGCTGTACTCATACGCGCCTACCCGCTGCACCACCTGTTCAGAAGACAGCCCCTGGCCGGCCATCTGAATGACCTGTAGGGCTTTGAGCCTGAGCCCGGTAACCTTGGGCGCTATCTGCTCAGCTGCTGCTATCTCTGTGTCTTTTGCGTTTTTATGGACGTTTGGGCCAGGGTCACCAGGCCATTCAAGAAGGTCTTGCTGTACCATTACCAAGCCCCCTCTGGTGCGAATATCCACAATAAAAAGTAAAGCTCAGCCATAAGCAGAGCGAAGGCTAAGCCCCCGATGATTTCTTTTATCCATTCCCATTTAGTCATTACACACTCCATATCTTTTTAGCTTCCGCTAAATACGTTTCAGGTTCCTGCCAGTAGATTGCCTGCCAATCGGGCGCGACTAGACCCAGCAGCTCGTCTTTGGTGCTGGCAGCTCGCAGGATGTTTTCGGTGGTTTTGCACTGCAGGATAATGTCGTTGAGCACGTCCTGCAGAAAGTCGTCGCGCAGCTCGGGCGCGTTCTCGGGCGTAAACACCCGGTAGTCTGTGGCGTTAGCGTACACCAGGAAAGGCGGCCGGTGGCCATTGAGAGCCCAAAAGCCGCACGACTGGTACACGTTATTCATATCAAACATGCCAGTCAGTGACGTCGGCAAGCTGCCTGCCTGCCAGCCTGATTTAGACCGCGAGCTCGGCCGCGACCATTTTGTTTTCAGGTCACCCCGGTTGGCATAGTCCGGGCGC
Organism: Methanobacteriota archaeon; assembly: GCA_011526375.1. Taxonomy (GTDB): domain Archaea; phylum Thermoplasmatota; class Poseidoniia; order Poseidoniales; family Poseidoniaceae; genus MGIIa-L1. The sequence continues at coordinate 170 of WTIT01000119.1, read as the reverse complement.
GTGTCATACGGCACCGCCAGGCCGGGCATAAGGCCCAGCAGCTGCTTCTCACCCAGGATCCTGTTCTCGCTAGCCATAGCCTCTTGCAGGCCTTTTATGGCGTGTTCTGCGACCAGGGGCAGCTCTTCCAGATATTTATCTTTCCGGGCTGCGTCGTCTTCATCTTTGGG
>WTIT01000141.1 GCA_011526375.1 Methanobacteriota archaeon | reverse complement strand
TATGGGTTTCAGTGTTTGCAATTATTGAGTTTGTCAATCGATTTAGATTAGGTAAGATTCGTTGGAACGGCGGCAGTGCATTAGACAAAATTGTTGGATTTTCAGCGGTGCTTACCGGGGCGCAAATCACCGAAATGAAATCTAATTCTTCACAAATTATGGCAGGCTTGAGACTTGGTTTACATTGTTTCACATTTGTTTGGCTGTGCTCGCTGCTAATGCTATCAGAAGGAGTGCTTCCTGATTCAACCTCAATTGCTTCTAACTGGGGCAGACCAACGCTTTGGTTAGCATCCCTGTACGGACTAATTGTGATCTCTGAATTATGGCTTCGAATGCGTGGTCGAATGCCTACAGAATATTGATTTCCCATAGGTTTATATCGTTTGCAGGCTGTTTTTTTATATACTGTCGAGGTTCAGTACCTCATATGCAACCACAAGATGCACAAATGATGGGCCAAGTTGCCCCAGCAGGAGCCATGGGCCAACAAGTGATTATAGTACAGAACAAGAGCGGTGGACCGAAAGTCTTCGGTATCATTGCAATTCTAATTGGTGGATTAGGGGTCATAGGCAGCCTAATGAACTTTGGAACAGACCTTGACGGACTTAGTGGTGGAATTAAAGGAATGTTTTATTTTACTACTTTCATGAATTTAGCATCTGCTGGTGTATTTGCCTACGCTGGTGTTCTGCTAATGCAATACCAGAGAAAAGGTGTCTGGTTTGGATTTGGTGCAATTGGAATAACTGTATTAAGCGGACTAATTCAAACATTTGTCATCGCTGGAGAATTCGAAGATGCTCTCGGAGAAGATGCCGGCGGATTTTTCGCAACTCTTGGTCTAATTATGGTAGGTATCCAGGCTATTTGTTGTAGCCTAATTGTTTCACTACCACTGCTAATGAATGGCGCAGATCTAGAGTGAAGCGCAGGCAATTTGTGACCCGTTCACATCCTCGGATGTGTTGATATACGCGAGTGAGTCCGTGCAGTCTACTGCAGGAGTCGCCCAGCTTGGTCAAAGGCGCTGGGATGAGGTCCCAGTCCGTAACGGTTCGCAGGTTCGAATCCTGCCTCCTGCACCATCAGCAACAAACAGCTTAGCAGAGGCAGGATGAGAACCGAGCCCAATCTATGATTGGGCGTTGGTGAGAATCCTGCTATGTCGTTCAATATCATCCAGTTGGCTCAACGATTAAATAAAAACAATCACAACAGAAAATCGCCTAGTTGGTCGATACCATGTCTGACAGAGAGCCCCTGCATCTGTGGCCCTTAGCCAAGGGATTTGTAATCCCATTTATTCCGCTCATTCTCGGCATCCTTTACGCAGTTAATGCTAGAGGACGTACCGGATTGGAAGTATTTGTGTTCTCACTTTTTGCTACGCCACTATTAGCGATTGGGTTATTGGTTTACGAAGTCTTCAATAAACAAAGGTCGATGATTTATGGTACAATTGCAGCAATATTGGTGATGATGTTAATTGTATCAGGAGATCTTTGAAGTACATTAAACCTCAATTCCCTGCCTGTCGATTAAGAATTCATAGGTTAAATCGAACAAGCATTTTCCTTCCACAGTCGAACACCAAGCACCGTGATCGGCTCCTTCCAATGGGACAAGGGTGTTGTGTATCTGTAAATCATCATAGATGCCCTGTAATTCAGTTGCTTCAGAGTAAGCTGTTGAGGGATTTCTATCGTCTGTGCCATGCGCCATGAATAATTCTGGATCGTCTCCGTCATACCTGTTGACTTCGTAAACCGTATTGAATAGGTCAATTTTAACATTGGAGCCCCAGAAATATATCATGCTCTTGACATCATATACTTCATTCAAGTTAGTTGTCGACAGTGTTGGATCGTCAGCAAGAGAGATTTCGTCACGGAAATCGCCTGGCTCTGAAATTCCAAGAGCAATGGTTGTGATGGCCCCGGCTGAGGCCCCGCCAACTGCGATTTGGTCAACATCAATTTCGTATGTTGCTGCATTAGCAACTAGCCATCGAAGTGCTGCCTTGGAATCTCTTTGAGCAGCATACATAGCTACAGCTTGCTGAATCTCCTTAGGTTTTTGAGTTCCTTCAAGGGTATGTTCGACCCATTCTTGAGGGGCAATTCCTTGATAGTACTCAACAATTTCTTGCCCTGACATGTCATCGATATCGCCTAATTCTTCGGCGGTCCTGTAGTCAATAGAAACATACACCCAGCCTCTTGAAGCATAGTAGTTTGCCATTTCGACAATCTCAGGCTTGTGTTTTATTCCTCCGGTAAAGCCGCCACCATGAATAAACATCAAAACAGGTCTGTCGGTTGAATTGGTATCAGGACAATATACGTCCAACTTCAATGACACTGCTGATGGTTCAGTACTTTTCGCGGTATGGGCAAGGCCACTCGCATATGTGATGTCTTCGTACTTCAAGACCTCATAAGGACCTAACTCGTAATCAATGCTACATTCCTGTTTATCGCGTAAACAGCCAGATAGTGATACTGTCAACATTAGGAAAACTACGGCAAACATGGCTTTTTTGCTCATGTTAATTGTTCTGAAGTATTAGTTAAAT
>WTIT01000161.1 GCA_011526375.1 Methanobacteriota archaeon | reverse complement strand
GCATTTTTGTCGTACAATACATTAGCATGTAAATAGTCAAAAGTAGCCCTTGCAAAGGCATAAGCATTGGTAGACCTGCCTTCGGGTAAGGATGCAGAAATTGTTTGAGCGGTAGAAGTAACAATAGCATCTTGACTATTTATCGCATAATCAGATCGCCCTTTGTTATACCATGTCGATGAAGTAAATTGGGCAGCTTTTGTGCCACCGCCACGATCAACGATATCAGAAAAATCGCCACTTCTGTCAAGATTGATACCATTTGAACTCCCATCAACACGTGAATCAACTCTTGATGATGACCACCATGAATAAGATGTACTTGTTAGTGAAACAGCATAGGTAAATGATGCCGTTGTTCCCGGATCCAAATTAAGCTTAATCTTGACACAAATATCAACGCTACACATATCATCACCAATGCCGACCCCAGGCCACCATATTTCGTGCCCATCCGCTGTCAGTAATTTGTCATCAGGCATTCTTGCTGGCTCTCCAAGTAAAGGAATATCGTAAGATACACCATTCAGTATCAATTCGATTTGATTTATCACTTGAATTGATTGAGTCATTAGCGGTTCGCTACCATCAGTGTATTCAAACATAGTTGATTCCCCATATAGGCTAGAAACGTCCCTCGGTATGGCAAGATTTTCGCTCAAGTATCCTTCACCACCATTATTTACCACATCTATTGTTTTACCCACAGTGTAAGTGGTTTCGATTGGATATAAGTGGTATGGTGCTGCTGCAAGTTGGATGTATTCGCTTATTCCTGCCCACTTGTTGAAAACTACCTCTCTTGCTTGAGGTGATAACATGATAAATGCCACTAGGCCTAACATTACGACGCTACGGAATCGATTTTTTCTACGCTTCAAGATATTTTTCCTTCTACCAGTATGTGTGCGTACAACCCCTGACTTGGTAGGCTTTTTTGTTTTCATGTATGTTGTATCAATCGAGCCTTGATTGAATTGCTGTTCTGCAGCAAATTGCTTTGATTTAATATTGGCTAACACTCTGCCGCACGTATAGCAAATAGTGTCTCCTGGGAGAGTAACACTCCTACAATAGGGGCAAGTACCCATGATACTCGGCTTTGACGACATTGTATAACGCTTACCTGCGGATATCCACCAAAGCGTTTATTTTGCTGGTAAAACAGAAAAAAGACAAAATCAAATTATATGCTCTATGTAAGTAGTTATTCACTTTCATTCGGCGTAATTTTTGCCCCAACTTCAGCAGTTAATTTAGCCATTTTACGTTCTCTCGCCTGTCTAGCCCAAATCTTGCGCAGTTGTTTTTTACCTTCTTTTGGAATAGAATTCCATATCCAATCCTCAGATGCTCTATTGGCGATTAGCATTACTGGTATGATGAAAATCCACCCGATTGGTGCTGATAGGACATAGGCAAACATAACAACATAGGCGCATCTCCACATTGTAGCTCTTAGAATTGCTCCCCACTTCCGGCCCATTAGCATCATTTGCCCTTGATATGATGAGATAATCGCTTCACATCTTGGTGCAAGCACACTAAGGAGAACTACAGTTAAAGCAAGCTGTAAATTGAATTCATAAATTCTCAGGACGGCATAAATTACTACCATTCCAAACATACCACCAATCGCTAGGCCAAGTGCCCATCCGCTGGTTGTTTGTGAACTACCGGAGCGTACTCTTTTTCTTCTAAGAATAAAATGACTAGCGATTGATGCTATCAAACAAAGTAAAACCAAGTTTACTGGATTTGCAATCTGCCCTTCGCCACTTGCTTCAAATTCTATGGTCGGAATGATTGTGTATGAATAAATGCTTGAACCATATAGCCCACCTATTAGAATGCCCCAAAATACGTTGCTCCAAGCAGTCGGTAAATCGTAGAATCCAGAGTACCTTGTCATTACCCCTCTCCAGCCAAGCGTCATGCCGATTAGGGCTGAAACACTGGAAATTTGAAACAACAGTAAATCTGAAGCCATTGTTCCTGCGCAAGTGTATTAGTTCATCAAGTCAATGTAGGAATTACTCAAAATCCGTTGAATTCAAAGACTTCCAATTGTGAGCGGTGATTATGGCAAGATTACTGTTGTTCGGCGGCAAAGGAGGCGTAGGCAAGACTACTACCTCCACTGCAACTGCAATCCACCTTGCAGATTGCGGCCTCAAGGTACTGCTTGTTTCAAGTGACCCCGCTCACTCAACTTCCGATTCACTAGGCGTAGACATTGGAACTGAACCAACGCCTGTTCCGGGCGTTGAAGGATTGTACGGATTAGAAATGGATCCAGAATCTAAATTATCCAATCTATTACCAAAACTAGGTAATATGGTTGATGGTATGAACTCTGGCGGAGGATTAGGCGGGCTTGGAGGCTTAGGAATGATGCTTGACCCATCTGCTAAACAAGAACTAGATGAAATAAAATCCGATGTCAAGACATCAGACATGATTCTCCCGGGTCTTGATGAAGCTCTCGCCTTTGATGAACTATTGAAACATGTTGAGGACCCGAATTGGGATGTTATTGTTTTTGATACTGCGCCTACAGGACACACACTTAGATTCTTATCATTGCCAGAAATA
>WTIT01000152.1 GCA_011526375.1 Methanobacteriota archaeon | reverse complement strand
TATTGCGCGCACCAATCATAAATTGTAAAATATATTATATTCTTGGATATATAATATTTACAATAAATGATACGAATAGTTGGTAGCACATTTCAGGTTACTGGTAAAACTCTGAAGGTAATTGATTTTGTTCATTGTTTGTTTGTGTTGTAGTCGGTGTGATTGTTTTGTAAATTGATTGTACTGTTGGTGTAGGAAGCTTCCTGCGACATCTATTATTATGTCTTATATTTGTTAACAAAATTTCATATTTATTTATAAATTCAATTATCAAATCACACATATCAAAATTACGTAATTAACATATTATAATGTATATATATAAAATCAACTGATTTCAAAACAAACAAACTCTTGCATTCAAATTGCAAAACAAAATAAAATAAAAGGAATTAAAACAAAATAAAATAAAATAAACATTACTATTTTACTCCTTGTTTCATTCTTTTCCTATTTCTTCTCCTTTTATTATAATTTAATTCAACATCTCTATCTGTAAATTTTACATTGTAATTCTTCAATGAATTACTTAATTGTTTCTTGTAATTAATATAATTACGATTAAATTTATACACCTTTTCATACTTTTCAAAATCAATTTCTTTAAACAATTTTAATCTATCTAATGATACTCGTTTCTGATTTCCTGTTGTTGGATCAGAAATTATTACCGTTGATTGATTTAAATGTTTTTCTACTAACCATGGTCCTGTCCATTTTGCTCTCCATTTACCACGTGCAACTTGTTTATCACCAATGTAATATAATACTTTACTTCCAACTTTAAATATTTCTAAATTTCTTTTAATCTTTTCATCATTTATATTATATTTCTTATTATAATATTTACGTGAAAAATATGTATTTTTCTTCCAATTTGTGTGTGAAATTGCACCCATTTTTCTAATTGCACGACGAATATTTTCTAATATTTCATAATCCTTTTTAAGTAATTTTGGATCATCTTTTGCTAATTTTGCCTGATATTGTAATCTACCAATATCAATTGCATCATTCATATTTGTTCCAAATATAACCATATTTGGTGATACACCTGAAATGGGTAATATACGTTGATTAAATGCTAATTGAATAAATGGTATTATTGTTTTAATTATTAACCATGCTTGATCTAAATTATCAATTTGATCTGTTAATCTATTATTTAATAATAAATTGTAATGATTAATAATTGATTGTAAAAATCCAATTGTACGTTCAACTTTACCTATACTTCGATGATTTCTTGGTTCTGCTAATTCAATATCAAAATCTAACATTTTTGATAAATATTTAATTAATAAATTACTAAAACCAGAGCCCCAATCTGATTCAAATACTTTAAAATATCCAAATATTCTAATCCAGTAATTAATTAATGCATGAATAACAGTTTCACCATCACAACCATTTGTTGGTATTAACATTACAAAACCACTCGAATAATCAACTATGACTAAAATATAATAATCACTATAAATTGGTCCCAAATAATCTAAAAATATATGTTCTCGTGGTTTTGGTTGATATCGTATTACTAATGGTGCTCTATGTTTCTTACCACCTTTTACATATTGACATGAAATACATTTATCACAAAAATCTTTTACATCTGTTTTCATATTACTCCACCAGTAATGTTGTATTAATTTATTTAATGTTAATTTATAACTAAAATGATGTAATAGTAAATTATGATGCACGTAATCCATCAATTTTCCACGTAAATTGAATGGTATTACTATTTTTGTTACTGTTTTCTTTAAAATTGGATCATAATCATAAACACATAACATATTTAATTCAATACAAACTAAATTATATTTCAATTTTTTATATAACTTTTTATCCCATTTCTTTAATAAATCAATATCAGATTTATCCCATTGTGATTTATCTTCAATTTTAAATAATTTAATTGCTAATGCTAATATGTTATCTGATTGTTGTCTCTTTCTAAAATCTTTCCAATTAAAAATATCTGCATCATCTCTATGACCAAATATATTAAACATAAATTCTTCATGTGTTTGAATATAATCAGTAATATTATTAAATTCTGCATTTAATCTTGTAAATTCTAATTCATCTTCAATTGTATCATCATCTTCTCTCTTGCTTTTCTGTTTTTCTGCTTTTCTTTTTGCTGTTGCTCGTGTACCAATTATTCGTTTTCTTTTAATTAATTCTTTCATTTCTTCACTATCATAATCTTCATCATCTCTAATTTTATATTCACTATCGATTACTAACACTTGATTATTTTTATTTTCATCATCTTTTAATTTCTGTGATATTAATTTCAATTCTGTTAAATGTTTCCAATTTTCTAAATTCATATGATTTAATATTTTTGTTTGTAAATTACGTTTTATTTGACATAAATTATTTAATATTTCTTCACCTTGTCTTTTTATTAAATCACTATAATAATTGGTAATATCATTATCACTTTGTCGAATTGAATTAATATTATTTTGTACTAAAAATGTATTTACATTTTCACGTTCAATATAATTACTTTTTAATCTATAGTCTGTTAATAAACCATTCCATTGTTTATTATAACTATTAATATAATTAAAATAATCATGTTTTAATC
>WTIT01000005.1 GCA_011526375.1 Methanobacteriota archaeon | reverse complement strand
GATTAGACCCAAAGCCAAGCAATCATTGCATAGTCGAGTGCAGTCGCACCAGCCACAGATACCAATGTAAGAGTTGAAAGAAAGATGTTGAACTTCATCAATCCTTCAAGATTGGATTCTTTTTCTTCACGCTTTGCGTCACGATCCATAAGCCATTGAGCAAACTTTGCCGTGCGACTTTGTTGTTCAGTTTTCGATTCTTCAATTGCAATTTCAGTTTCAGTCATGTTATCATCCTTCTATTCTGTCAAGTGGGTCTATTTCCACAAATACTCTTGCCAGTTCTGGCGCATATAGTGGAAGTAAAATGATGGGCGGAAGTCGAACTGACCGTCGTACTGACCTGGCTAATTTTACAGCAGGTATTTCATTAAGACGATCAATAGCTTCTTGTTTAGTTGGTTTTCGAGTAATGCTGGTTACATATGTACCATAATACGGTTCATCTCTTGCAGTGTCAAAACGTGTTTGTTCTGGAACATTGACAAGCGTTTCTTCTGGAACTATTGTCATCATCGATATGTCTTCTTCATCCAAAAACATAGTATCGATGGTCAACATAATTCTCAATCTCGATCAGGTTCATTCTGCAAGTCGTATGAACGCTTAAGTCGCATCATGTAAACATAATCTGGTTCTTCTCGAACTGAAGCAAGAACAAGATGTCGAGCAGGTGGCAATGTCAATGAAATTGTAGTTGCCCCTGGACCAAGCACCATAGATGCATATACGATGCGGTAAACGTACAAGCGATCAGAGGCAGTAGAACCAAGCGAACCATGTTGATGAGTTGATGTTTGGCGAGGGACTGTGAAATTAAAATCGAGATCAGTTGCATAGTATTGTGTTCGAGCATAATGGACGTTTTCAAAATTGAGTTGTTGTCCAGGAGTACCAAAACCAATTCCCTGGAGATATTGCAAGCTTGTGCAAAAGTCAACCAGGTCAATTGGAATTGATGTCATAAAGTCGTACACACGAAAGTTAGACTCTGCACCTGCACCAACTAGCAATGGTGGCATACCTGTTTGAACAGTCATAGCGTCAAAAAATACAGTTTTGTCATCGATTGACAAACCTGCTAAATCTATGTATGATTGAGATACAAAAAATGATCCAGCAGGAACACCTGCACCGCTTATCTCACTCCATCCACTTGATTGAGCATCAGTCAATGACCATACTGCACCATTTGGTGATGTAATCAAACACTGTCCATGATCTTTAGCAAGTTGCTTCATTTCATCGACCTCTTACGCTCTGGTGATCGCTTCCAAGAAGCAGCTGCTTGTTTGAATATTGCACTATGCTTTTTCCGTGGATGCTTCTTTTTGAGTTCAGCCATCTTTTTCTTCATGTATTTGTTGTATGCAGAAGGAGCACGCTTGGCTTTCTTGACAGCCTTTTGCACTGTCTTTTTGCCGGCTGCTTTTGCAACCTTGCGTGCTTCTTGCTTTGCACCTTCAACAAACAACGCTCTGAGTTCCTCAAGCGTACCTTCGACCTTAACCAAGAGAATCACCCTCAGTTGTCGGCAGCAGTTGATTGAATTGCGATTGACATGAAGTCTTTTTGCGATAGTGTGACGATTGAACAATTTACTCGAATGGTGACGTTAATTTCTGCTGCGGCTGCAAGTTGTGAAGTTCGAGCTGTGCAATACAATGCGTCGTTGACAACGAATCGGCCATCATCGGAACCTTTACCAAAGTTATCTGGGTAAAGATCAGTTACGTTTGTCAAGAATGCATCGGTGTCATATTCCAAGTTTCCAGATGCAACTAAGGCACGGTCATTGGCAAAAACAAGTCCTCCACGGTTAAGGTCGGTAACTTGAACGGTTAGCAAACCACTAGAACCCATTGCTACAGGGGCTGATTGATTTGCGGTACCGCCTTGGTAAATGAAATCAACAGAATGAATTTGTAGTGCTTGTCGGTCACCAACATCGACGTAACTGCCAAGATCAATAGTAGCAGTTGTATCAGTTGTAGCTGCACTGATTGTAATTCGTTCGGTAAGCGTAAACATTGAGGTTTTCTTTGTGGCCATTTTAATCACGTTGTTGGGTGGAGGGAGGTTTTCTCTGCATGAAATGCGCCAGACTAGTTCCTCCCTCCAAGCCTATCATAACAGGGTCGGCTTATAATTATACGACACCCATCCAATCAATTGTGTCGAATCGTCACCAATCCCTGGATTCAATCTTGATTATGGGTGAGGCGCCACCACTAAGTTAGAATCCCACCCCGACCACCCGTTCCTAACTAGCCATGGGTTATGAGGATTCTGTCGGACCAACTAGAATACATACATACGCATTCTTATAGGTAAAGCGTTTAGCATTGTTCAATGCGCCACAAAACCATTACGTTGTGTCCCACAACATACGAGATAAGCCGAAAGATACCGAACTTTAGCAAATGGATTAGAGAACAGTTGCTAAATTACCAGGATAAACCACAAGCAAAACGAAAGCAACTGAAGACTGTACGATGTAGTGAATGTTACACTATGGTTGATGCTACTTGGGAGCTGTTTATGGATGGACAAGAAGGGTGGTTTGGTCATTGCGACACATGCGACATTGACAAGTCTTGGAT
>WTIT01000007.1 GCA_011526375.1 Methanobacteriota archaeon | reverse complement strand
CTGACTATTAAACAAACCATGCAATCGAGCCGCCTTCACGCGGTGCTTGCCGCGGGGCAGCGGCGCCTGGCTACCACCGGCGTTCCGTTGCGGAACATGTCGACGGCCGATCTGAGAGCGTTCCACCAGCAACTGTCGGCCAGAACCGATGAGCTTTCCAAGCAGATGCGCGATGAATTGCGAACCAGGCCCGGCGCGAGCCCCGAGCACCGGAAGTACCACGAGCTGTTTGTAGCAGAGGACAAGGCCTTCTTCGAACTGCGGGACGCGTACCGCGCGCGGTACGGGGACGCCGCACCTCTTGTCGACCCGTACGGCAACTACCCCAACCCCGCTGACCTGCCCGAGGACTTGGCGGCCATGCTCGCCAAGCTTCGCGAGCTGACGGCCCAAAAACTGCAGCAGCGCAAGGTCCTCCAAGCAAAGTTTGGGGACAATCGCTGGCAATACTTCCCGCCGAGCTTGGCGGATTGGCGTGCCAACCACGAAAAGATGGAGCAGATATACAACATCATTGTTTACGAGCGCGGCGAATCCTGGTTCTAAAAATGATTGGTCTTTCGTCGTCGCGTAAACTCGTTACAAAATTTCTAACACGCGTGAAACGCTTCGATCGCCTCCTTCCACGCCGTCGCGCCCATGAACGCCTGCGCGAGCATCGCGCGCGTCTTTAGGCACATCTTTTCATTGATCGCGTTCTCGTCGTAGTTCCGGTTTTGGCCCGGCTGGTAGTTGGCCCAGAGCGTGAGGCGCTTGAGCGCCTCGGGCGTCAGCTTTGCAGGCATGTCGCAAAAGACGCCGCCTAGCTCCCTCGCGTACGATTTCCAGTTGAGCAGGCGCCCGCGCAGCTGGATGCGATGGTCGGTCACCCCGTCGGCACGGGGCACGTAGTACGTGAACACCACGTGCGCACTGACTTGGTCGTCCTGCTCGTCCTCGACGTCGCGCTCCCGCTTGTCCAGCCGCAGCTTGAGCGGCGCCGTCATCCAAATCCGCACGATCTTGAGGAGTCGCGCCTCGGCTTCCGAGCACCAGCGGTGGTGGAACAGCGCGTCGCCCGCGCGCCGGGCGATCGCGAGGCACAGCGTGCGCTCGTCCGTGTCCTCGCGCACAGTTTTGAGGTCGTGCCCGCCCACGACGGCCCGAAGCAGGCGCACGACCGCGCCGAGGCGCCACAGCGCCTTCGTTCGCTCGTCCGGCGACAGGCCCACCGCGTCGCGCATCGCGTTGATGTTGCCGAGGGTGTGCTTGTTCATGAGGGCGCGGAGCTTGAGCGCGTTGGCCGCGTGGCACACGTCGACGAGCTGCGTCGCGCCAAAGTAGTCGCCGCAGACGACGCTGGTCACCTGCAGGCGCGTCTCGCACGCCTCCTTGTACAGCTTGCGGAAGGCGCAGAGCGTGACGTTCCGCTCGTGCACCTTTGCGAGCCGCCGGTCGACCACCGCCTGCGCCGACTGCGCGAGCTCCTCCGTCTCAGTGATGCCCATGAGCGCCGAGAAGGTGAGGTCCTGCGGCAGCTCGCGCGGCAGCTTCAGCCACGCCTCCACCTGCAGCTTGAGCATCTCGGGCTCGTTCGGCTGCCGGAACTTCCACGTGCCGCGGAAGAAGCGGACGTGGGGCACCGCGCGCAGGAAGCGCCGCAGCGGCTCGGTCAGCTCGATCTCGTGCTCCTCGCGCTGCACGGTGCTCGAGATCTCGCCCCGCTGCCGCAACATGCGCTTGCGGTGCTGCGTCTTGCGGCTGAGCATGAAGCGCGCGCGCACCCACGCCACGCTGCCCCGGCCGCCCCAGCCGTCGTAGAGCTTGATCTTTACGCAGTGCCGGCTCGCGTCCAGCGCTTCGTCCACCGACTCGCAGCCTTCGGCAAGCGTGAGCCCCACGACGAAGCGCACGCGGTGCTTGTCGATGCACGCGGTGCACGCGTGCAGCGACACGGGCCCCTCGCGGCACGTGCGCGACCCCATGGGCGCGCCGCACAGCTCGCAGCTGTTCGACACGTGCGCCAGCACCGTCGCCGGCCGGTGGATCCACGTCGTGCGGTGCGCCCACAGGATCTCCGACCCGCGGTCCCACGAGATGCCGGCCGCCTCCATCGCGTCCCGCAGCGACTGGTCGGCTGGCGTAGTAGGCGACAGCGCGCGCTGCAGGCGCAGCTGCGTCGCCCGCAGCACTTGCGCCACCGCGCGGGCGCAGGCGTGGTTGACGAGCGCGAAGGCCTTGACCGCCGCGGCGTCGCGCAGCCACAGCAGGCGCTGCACGATGACTCCCCGCGCGTCGTCGTCGAGGCACTCCGCAAAGGCGTCGGTGGCGCACCAGGCGGGCGGGCGGATCCAGCGCAGCAGGCTGCGCTGGTGCTCCTGGTGCGGCGTGCGGCGCGCGAGCTTGTGGGCGCGGCAGACGGTGCGCCACGGCTTGGGGCGGAGCGCGACGGGGGCGGGCCCCATCACGTCGTACGCGTTTGGAACCCACTCGCCCTCGTCCGCGTCCATGGGCTCGGCCATCCCGCGCGCTTTGGCGATGTCGGGTGCACAAGCCCAAGGTTTTTTGGGGGGGCGAGAGCGGAGACTGGGGACAACGTCATCATTTGGCAATTTGGGATTGGTACACCCCCCTTGAGG
>WTIT01000025.1 GCA_011526375.1 Methanobacteriota archaeon | reverse complement strand
CCATGTAACCATCTCTGATACCAAATTGGTAGTTGCCAAGAGGAAAGAGCTCCGAGTCAGACTGCTAGCCCCGGAAGGAGCTAGTACTATTTTAACTGCAGCAAGACCGGATCCTGGTTATTGTAGTGGTCCATCACAAAGCCAATTGGGATTGAGGGTGGCTGTCCGTAAACTGAAGGTTCCAGTAGAACTGCGACAACAGGACAGAGCTGGAAGCCAGAAGCTCTGTCTCAATGGTGGCAAGTTGAAATGCTGCCTGGAAAAGGACAAAACAACCCTCTTCATATCTTCTGTGAAGCAAAAGGTTTCTCCTCTCCGAGACAGCACCGGGAAGCGTGAGAATGTCGTACAGAGCAGGCCTAAACAAGAAAATAGAGCTGCAAGACATGTTTCAAAGGATATCAATCAGTCAAGCAAGCTTGTAAAAGGGAATATTGAAAACAACAAACCTTTAAACTTGTAAGAGATGACTGGAAATTGTAAACTCTTTTATCTGCCAATAAATGGTTTACATGGATGTTATTGTTGTATGATCATTGCTGCAGTCAAAATAGTACTGGAGGGTTCAGAGCAACATTGACCGCGTATTCCTTTGTGATACCAAGCGATGACAGCATGTAGTAAACTAGCAGGCAGGCAGCTGGTTAAATGTTGGTGTGGCCTAGCTAAACTGAAATTACATTTGGATAAACAGCCTGAAACTAGATAAATTGGGATCACGGAACACGGATCTATATGACAATAGTGGGTCATAATTGCCTACCTACAAACCAATCTCAAGAATTAGTAGCAAGATCGGAGTGAACTGAGTAGAATGAGCAATTAGGGTAACAAACGAATAATCGAATATGCAACGAATGTCATATAATAACTATTCGATGCATTAAAACGGGGGACTGTACCACAGCAAAAATTTGGAAGTCCGAATATTTGGCAAGAGAAACAAATATTCACACTTTAAGTCTCTTAAATGGAAGGATTCTGTATTGATAGATAAATGTGGGATGAAGGAGAAAAGCTCCTCCATCTAATAATATGCCTGCCTCGATCCTAAACTTAGTAATTATCATGACCATATCATTAACATTGTGATTCTATACTGATAGTAATGTGCATTTTGTACTAGACTTGTCAAACCAAGCATGGGCAATGGTCTGACAATCCTGAGTAATTGCAGAAACGATAAAAGAACATCGTCTCTGCATTTTTATAAATGTAAACATATATGATCATCTAACTGAGGATGGTACGTAAGATGGATATTAGACCATCGGTACTTTGCTCGTCAAAGTCCCGATGGAGACAAGAGCTCTAGAATGGTTTATACGGGCGTAGGTCCTAAGGGACTGACTCTAGGTTGGATCGCTGGTCCATCAGAGGCTCGCAATCGCTGAGGGACGGTTAGTATACTGAGATACTCAGCAGGAAGCACATATAAACTAATAGAGGCCAACGTAAGTTATATACATAAAGAACATCCATCAGAGACTAACTATCAATTCTCAGGTTATTTGATTATCTCAATCAATAGCAATCTACATATCCTGTATGTACCAAGATCTCTCAAGGAGATATTATCGAAATAAAGAATAAAGAAGAAGAAACTGTGTTATTCATGAGGCATGATGTCAAGAGAGAGATGATGCAAAGAGAAATGAAAAGAGCAAGAGAGGAGGATAGGAGGGATGACTGGAGAAGTAAGATGCCCAGAGCATTTCTGACGGGATTCTCATGGCATGGAAAAGATATGCAGATAAATCTCAGCGTGTTGAACCAGCCTGCAAGACTACAATTCAAGCTTGCCAATCTCTCAAGTATGAGTCAAGCATTCAATTGTCTCTCCTTGCAGTTCAAGGTAATGGCTGAGGAGTCCATTCTAGCGGGCTATGAAACCCAAGTTCTCCCTTCGGAACAGCAAAGGGACAAGTTGCTAGTGAACAGCAAGCAACTGGATATCGTAGACATGGGCACACCTATCGGATCGAGCAAGCAGAAGAGCATTATGAGTGTGGCACAGAAGGGTCGCACACCCAATGTCTGCATTGGCAGCAAACATGGTCAAGAACCTCTGGATCTGAGAGTCAGATCAACAGCAGCGCACAACTGGAGTTCTTCGTATTCCAGAAATGGAAGGAGTGCCTACAACTGCACCACCGAGAAGTTCTGTGGAGCTATCAAGAAATATGGATAAGACTTTGAGTGATGAAGTGATACAAATCATAAACTACCAGGATTTCCATCCTTTGAATTAGCAGTCTGTCTACACTAACATTGCAACATAATGTAATAAATATTACTGCAACCAAGTGTCTCTTTGTAGATAGGTAGAGTGCTAACTGTGCACCTGTCATTCTAATAAGAATGCTGGGCATAATGGTCTTGTGATCAATCGAAGGACGTGGCAAATAGTTCCGGTCCCTCATGTTAGACATGTAGTATGTCAGGCTGACATGAGCAGCACTAGAAATATTAAATATCCTAACAATAGAAAAGCTGTCAGTGAAAGGCAGGTTGATCTTTATAACAACCTGACCTGCAATCAACCTAATGTGTTTCCATCTGAGTCTCTCCCAATTCCTCAAAGAAGCTATAGAGACTGTTGCCCCCGAACCTCAGTCTCCAGGGGAGGACTCCGACTT
>WTIT01000110.1:36141-38893 GCA_011526375.1 Methanobacteriota archaeon | reverse complement strand
ATAAGAATGCTAAAGAAGGCACAAAACCAGATGAGATAATTGCAGATAAGATACTCGTAACTGTTGGTCGAAAACCCAACAGCAAGGCGCTAGAGCCAACCGGTGTCGCACTTGATGAAAGAGGGTTTGTCAAAGTAAATGACAGATGTGAAACAAACATGAGAGGCGTTTATGCGATTGGAGATGTTTGTAATTCTGGTGAAATGTTGGCACACGTAGCCTCGTTCCAAGGTGAGATGGTGGCTGAAATTATTGCTGGCAAAAAGCGAGCTTACGACCCGGTTGCCGTTCCGGCAATTGTATTCACTGAACCAGAAATTGTCAGCGTAGGATTATCTCCTGATGAAGCAAAGGCGGCCGGCCATCCGGTCATTATTGGCAAATTCCCACTTGCTGCTAATGGACGCTCATTGACACAGGAAGCCGAAAAGACCGGTGGATTCGTAAGAGTATGTGCTAGAGAAGACGATCATAGAATTCTTGGAATTCAAGCCGTTGGCACTCATGTGAGCGAATTGGTTGGAGAGTGGACTCTAGCCTTAGAAATGGGTGCACTACTGGAAGATATCGCAGGCACTATACACGCTCACCCAACCATGACCGAGATGACTCATGAGGCAGTCCTTGCGACCCTTGGTCACGCAATACATATCGCTTAGATAGAGTAATTTGTCGGCCATAAGTATAAATGGAGTTTTGGCATGGTGAATTCATGTCTTACGACCAAATGACTTTGCTTGATTTGAAGAAGCTATGTAAGGAGAGAGGACTTAAAGTATCTGGCAATAAGGATGAAGTGGTAATACGATTAATGGAATCTGATGAAGCAAGAGGCATTCACCAACCAATGCCAACTCAGTCCTTCTCTACACCAATTCAATCAATGCCTGGACAAATGCCGGTATCTCCACAGGTCGTTTACGGCAGAATGACCAGCCAAGGAATTGTAGTTTCAAAGAACAGTGGAATTGTATCTGGTGTTGGAACTGTTATTGTCATCTATGGTATATTCAGGATGTTTTGGGCATTAGCTTTCGCTGCTATGGCTGATGGTGGTTTAGGTTGGGCTCTTGCGCCGATAGCATTCATAGTCGCAGCCATGTTTATCGTAAGTGGAATTTTGATGTCACAAGAGTATAGAAATGGAATTTATACTACGATGGTAGCATTCTTGATCTCTGGAACGTTGAGTATATTGTTCACTGGTGATGACCTAAATCCATTATCCATTTCTTTCGCGGATGGTGGCGCATTAATTCCACTATCAATGATGTGTACGCTACTTGGCATCGGAATCGCAGCCTTACCGCTAGTATTTTCTGAAGAAGAATTGAAGGAAGGTTGGCCAACTGCAATTGAAAAATTGATTGGTAAGAAGAATCCTGGAAAGAGAGAAATTAGTTGCCCTCATTGCAGCAATGCGTTACTAGTCCCTAACGATTATTCTGGACAGATTTCTTGTCCAGAGTGTGGAAAGCAGTCTGCTGTTTAAATTAATCAATTAAGTTAGTTTGTCAATTAGATTGACTGTGCAGAATCGCCTGTTTTAATCAAGCACCGCAACTTAGACAGTCATCTGGGCTGTCTAAACTACAAGCGATAGCATCCATGCTGCTAACTTCTGCTCTGTCCGCTAAGCCTGAAACGGTTTGATCTTGGGCTTTCTTTTGCTCAACGGTAAACTGAATTGCATCTGCTGCAGCCTTGGTTCTCAGGTAGTACATTCCTGTCTTGAGACCTTTCCGCCATCCGTAAAAGTGCATTGAGGTTACCTTTGCTGGGTTAGCATCTATCATGTGGATATTCATAGATTGACTTTGGTCAATGTATGCGCCTCTATCAGCCGCCATGTCAATGACATTCTTTTGCTTAATTTCCCAAGTGGTCTTGTATAATTCCTTTATGTGATCTGGTATTCCAGCAATGGCTTGAATTGAACCCTTGTGCCTCAGAATTTCGTCTTTCATTTCAAGACTCCATAAGCCCAAATCGATAAGGTCCTTGATCAGATGTTTGTTTGTTACTACGAACTCACCTGATAGTGTTCTTCTTACATACAGATTAGAAGTAAATGCTTCGAAACACTCATTGTTACCTAGAATTTGAGAGGTACTTGCAGTTGGCATTGGAGCTAGAAGAAGAGAATTTCTCATTCCGTGCTCAACAATTTCACCCTTCAATGATTCCCAATCCCAGCGACCGCTGTGTTCATTCATGTTCCATAGGTCAAATTGTAGGATTCCTTGACTTGCTGGAGATCCTTTGAATGAAGAGTAAGGTCCCTCGACAATCGCAGCGTCCTTTGATGCTGTACATGATGCGAAGTAAATTGTTTCGAAGATTTCTTTGTTGAGAGCTTTTGCTTCATCAGATTCAAAGGCCATGCCAAGCATTGCAAATGTGTCTGCCAATCCTTGTACACCCAGTCCGATAGGTCGGTGCCTCATGTTGGAATTTCGTGCTTCCTCTACAGGGTAATAATTGACATCGATAACTCGGTTTAGGTTGCCAGTCACGTGGTAAGTTACATCATACAACTTTTGGAAATCAAATTGCTTACTTTCTTGGTTAACAAAGCGCGGCAGAGCAATTGATGCTAGGTTACATACCGCAACTTCGTCCTTAGAAGTGTATTCCATTATCTCAGTACACAAGTTGGATGAGCGGATTGTTCCGAGGTTCTTTTGATTGGACTTCATGTTAGCTGAATCTTTGTACAACATGTATGGAGTACCAGTCTCAATTTGTGCCT
>WTIT01000110.1:0-36041 GCA_011526375.1 Methanobacteriota archaeon | reverse complement strand
ATGTTAGCTGAATCTTTGTACAACATGTATGGAGTACCAGTCTCAATTTGTGCCTCGACTACTTTGTCCCAAACAGTTCTCGCTGGAACTGTCTCTCTTGCCAGCCCTTGAGCCTCATATGATTCGTATAGTTGCTTGAATTCTTCGCCATATGCATCTTGGAGTCCTGGACACTCATTTGGACAGAAGAATGACCAATCTGCATTTTGCTCGACTCTTTCCATGAACAAGTCTGGAGTCCATAAGGCATAGAACAAATCTCTGGCACGGAGTTCTTCCTTGCCGTGATTCTTTCTTAAATCTAGGAATTGGATAATATCTGGATGCCATGGTTCAAGGTAAATTGCAATCGAACCTTTCCTCTTGCCACCACCTTGATCAACATATCTTGCTGTATCATTGAATACCCTTAGCATCGGAACTATACCGTTGCTTTCACCATTAGTACCTTTGATGTAGGAACCTTTAGACCTGATGTGATGGATTGACAAGCCAATTCCACCGGCACTCTTTGAAATCAACGCACACTGCTTCAGTGTATCATAAATTCCAACCAATGAATCATCTTGCATAGTCAACAAGAAACATGACGACATTTGTGGAGTAGGTGTTCCAGAATTGAATAGCGTAGGGGTTGCGTGGGTGAAGAATCCTTGGCTCATCAAGTCATATGTTTCTAATGCCTTCTCGATGTTATCGTGGTGGATACCCACGGCAACTCTCATCAACATGTGTTGTGGCCTTTCTGCAACCTCGCCATTTAACTTCAATAGGTATGATCTTTCCAAAGTTTTGAAGCCAAAATAATCGTAGTTGAAATCTCTATCATAGTCAACATAGTTATCGAGAGTTGCTTTGTTAGCCATGATTATATCGTATACTTCTTGAGAAATCAACGGAGCATGTTCGCCAGATTCTGGGTCGATAAAATCTCTAAGGTCAGTAATGACTTCGGAAAAAGTTTCTTTGGTGGAGCGGTGTAGATCATCAACACAGATACGAGCTGCAAGTTTACTGTAATCCGGATGATGTGATGCTAAAGACGCTGCTGTCTCTGCGGCAAGTTGGTCAAGTTCACGAGTTGTAACTCCATCATAGAGGCCTTCGATGGTAAGTTTGGTCAAATTCGCTGCATCAACCCAGTTGGTATCAAGCCCATTGGTTAGGCCAGACAATTTTTCGAGGATTGCATCAAATCTAACGTCCTCTCTTTCTCCCTTTCTATTTACTACTTGCATTGTCATTTTCTTGCCCCCTGTTTCACGTCGTTGAATTGCTCAATATCTTTACTCCATCGCGTACGGTTCAAAAGTCTTCGTCTACTGAGAAGCGTTGTTGAACGCTTCCTAGGGATGCGCCATCCTTAACACCTGACTTTTGATATTCACCAACTCGCTTCTCGAAAAAGTTGGTCTTACCTTGCATTGAAATCATTTCCATCCATGGGAATGGATTGGCTACATTGTATAGTTTTGCAGCACCCAAAGAAACCAACAACCTGTCAGCTACGAATTCGATATACTGGCGCATTAATCCAGCATTCATTCCAATCAGTTCCACTGGTAGTGCGTTGGTGACGAATTCGGTTTCGATATCAACCGCTTCAGCAATAATTCTGTGAATAATATTTTCTCCCGCACCTTTGATCAACTTGCTGTGTAGCAGACATGCAAAGTCGCAGTGTAGTCCTTCATCTCGTGAGATTAATTCGTTTGAGAATGTTAAACCAGGCATTAAACCACGCTTCTTGAGCCAGAAAATTGCACAGAATGAGCCGGAGAAGAATATACCTTCAACTGCGGCAAATGCAACCAGCCTTTGAGCAAATGAACCCTTCTTTCTTGAGAGCCATTTTAGAGCCCATTCGCCTTTCTTTCTAACTGAAGGTACTGTCTCTAGCGCATTGAACAGATGATTCTTTTCGTCTGTGTCTGTAATATATGTGTCAATCAGAAGAGAATATGTTTCAGCGTGAATGTTCTCCATCATAATTTGGAAGCCATAGAAACATCTTGCTTCCGGCCATTGAACTTCGTCAGCAAAATTAGTGACTAGATTCTCATTAACAATTCCGTCACTTGCCGCAAAAAAGGCGAGAACGTGCTTCAAGAAATGCCGCTCATTATCGGTAAGCTTTTTCCAGTCTTTGGCATCTTCTGCCAAATCGATTTCCTCAGCAGTCCAAAACGATGCTGCATGTAGTTTGTACATCTCCCATATCTCATGTTGCTCGATTGGGAACAACACAAAACGGTCCATATTTTCTTGTAGCATGGGCTCTATGTGCTCTTTGGATAGGTCGATTTCTACTTCTTCTGTTGTTTTTATACTGTGATCAATTACCATACACTCACCTCCACAATCTTGAATCGCGCTGGATTTTGTTCTCGGCCAAAGAGGTGTATAATACTACCTCCAGACTTTCCTATGGAAATACGGGTTTTATCACAACTTTTGGCTCGGGGAAAATTTGTCTTCGTCGTGCGAATCTTAGAAAAAATACCTTTCATAACAGGCCACCTCCAAGTGACGAAATTTCGACTCTTTTATTCCTTTGTTTCCACTGAACTAAGTAAGTATGATTATACTTAGTAATCGTCAATAACCGAGAGTTCATGGAACTCATGTGACTACTGAATTGAATATCGAATTTGCCAAGTTAGACCCAGACGCAATAATTCCAACCAAAGGCTCGCCACAAGCTGCTGGTTGGGATCTTTACGCATTGGAAGAAACCACTGTAAGAAGAAATGTAAGTTCGATGATAAAGACAGGACTCGCTATCGCAATACCAAACGGTTGGGAAGGACAAATTAGATGTCGTTCTTCACTTGGAAAAAAGGGCATGATTATGCCCAACGGCATAGGCACTATCGATTCTGATTACCGGGGAGAACTAATGGTACTAGCAACATGGATTGGAGAAGGTGATGAATTCATCATTGACAAAGGTGAAAGAGTAGCCCAGTTACTATTTTCAAGAGTACCTAAAGTCAACTTTGTTGAACGTAAATTCGAGGAATTAGGTAACACCGTAAGAGGAGAAGGCGGTTTTGGCTCATCAGGAAGGTTCTAGCATTTGTTTTAAGTACTAACAAAGACAAATGTCATATTGATTAATTATGGGTGGAAGAACTTCAGTAATTGAGCTAGACAAATTTGTGATTTTTGTAACAATACTGATTCTAATTTACTTGTTTAGGCCCAAAAAACAAGTTGTTCGGGCTATAGACCGAAATAATGTAAATCAAACAATTGGGAAACCCCCTAGTGGACTAAGTGTTATGCTTGCTAAAGGGATTATCCTAACCATAATGTTAGTAGCGACAAATGTGCTGTTTGATTACTCAGAAAATATCGCATCTTATGAAAGCGAAAAATGTCGCGAAGGACATTATTCTAACAAATACCAATGTGTATTTGAGCAATATACATCGGATGACCTAGCGATGCAAATAGATGGATTCTTGATGACCGATGATGTGGGATTAGGATTCGAAATAGGCGACCAATTGAATCATGGCAACAGTCCAGATGGACCATGGTACTGGATCTATTATCTGATTGGCGGTTTATTTATCCTATCCGGATTTAGACTCGCTAAGAAAAGAAGGATACGGCATCTAGCCGAGTTGAATGCGGTTGAACAACAATTACGACCAATAATTAGGCAACTTGCCAACGATCCTAGAGGCGTTATAGAGGGCAGAATAAGAATGCCAAATCCAGTATTAAATTCACAGCCAACTGGAAAAGAGAGCCGGAGAATTTTTGTTATCTTTTTCTTTTCTGCATTGATTTCAATAATAACTATGATGAGTTTCTTCGATTTTTTCTATCATCTCAATTCCGGCATGGAAATGAGCTCTAAGCATAACAATCAAGCATTCTTCCTTTCTATGATGGCTCTTGGTTTCAATATCTCAGGACATATTTCGGTCAAATATCTATCGGCAAACTATCCTGGAGAAACAGATTATGGATTCACAGGACGAGTAAGCAATGAATCTACATCGCCACAGAATAACTCGGGCAAACCAACGTCTGCTCGTGAGGTTTTAGCCGAACTAGCTAAGGAAATGCGCGCCACAAGAATTGAATCTGAAATGTTGAGAGTTCAACTGAATGAGACGAGGGAAAAGGTTAGCAATCTTGAATCTGAACTGGAGAAAAAGGCCGTGGAGTTAGAGACCATACAAGCGCTTTCTATTGACATGGAAAGAATAGTAAAGCAAAATGAAAATACCCAGTCAAAGAATCTCTCACTAATGGATTCTGTCTTAGTTGGTGATGCATTATTCAACGGTGATAAAATTGACAAGCAGATTGTTAACGACCCAAAGGCGATAGCAAAAGCAGCGATTGAAGCATACAAAGCTGGGATTACCGAAGTTAAAGCGCTAGAGCTTGATTTTTAATTAACTCTATGTTGGAGTTTGTATTGGCTTTGCCATGACCAATAGTCGTTATGTTGACATCCGCTACGAAGGGATCGTCAAATATGAGGTGGCTATTGAATTGATGAAAGTGCTCCAGAAACAGAGAATTGAAAACGAAATAAACGACACACTGCTAATTTTAGAGCATCCTGAGATAGTTACTGTGGGCCCTAGAGCAAGAAATGATGGTATTTCTCCACCACCTGATTATGATTCATTTCCTGTAGATCGAGGTGGAGGCCTAACATGGCACGGTGAAGGGCAAATAGTCTGCTATCCAATTTTCAAGTGGGATTTAGCAGGAGAAGATTCCGTTGCGACGATAATCTCAAAAATAGAAGACTGGGTTATTTCCTCACTAAAACAACTACACATACCAGCAAGAAGGGACGACAGAATGCAAGGTGTGTGGGTAGGAGAACACAAAATTTGCAGCATTGGTTTGTCTTTTCTTCGGTGGACTTCAAGACATGGGTTTACTATCAATGTCGATACTCCGCCTGGAAGAGTTGAGAATTTGTCTGGTTGTGGACTAGGGGCTGCAACTACCACCTCATTGGCTAGGCTAGGTTACACAACAACGAAGGAAGCAATAATCGCCAACCTATTCACATCGATTGAAGAATCTATCAACAGGAAGGTCGGCGAAATTTCTGATTGATTCACAACAACAAATATTTGATTAGAAGCAATGGGCATTGTATGACCAATTATTGGCCAAGATTTTCTCGAGAGAACTTCGAGAGTTCTGTCCCACCTATTGATTACCTAGAATGGTATATACCTCGCTTACAAGAAGCAAGAACCCACAATTTATCGTTCAGCGGCATGCAATATAATTGGGACATAAAAGGAATGTTAGGCGATAAACTCGCTGACATCAGTAAACCGTACATGGCAGATATTGAAGACCCTAGAATAATCATCTCACAACGAGAGGGTGTTCATCCGGATAATGTATTGATAACTCATGGTGCAACACAAGGAATCAACATAGCACTATTGACTGCAATTGCCAAAATTAGAGATAGGATTGACGGCAATATTGTTGTCGCTGCTGAATCCCCTACTTATGCACCGATACCGCAAACTGCCCTGATTCTTGCTGATGAAGTAATTAGAATTAACAAAACCCCTCCTGAAAGCGGCATAGGGCACTGGAGAGTTGACCGTGATGAATGGCAATTAGCAATGAAAAAATCTCACATCGCTATGATTACTCCAATCTCAAACCCATCTGGTTGGGATTTACATCCAGAGGACAGAGACTGGATTATTCAACAAGCCAAACAAAATGATGTTATATTAGTCGCTGATGAAGCGTATAATGACGCGTACCGGCATATTGCAGATTACCGAGCAATTCATACCTTTGGCGATAATTGTATTTCAATAAATTCGCTGACTAAAGTCTATGGAATGGGGCCAATAAGATTTGGTTGGCTAGTTGCTGACAAAGAAACAATAGCAATTGGTAAAAATATCTTTATGACATTCTCTGGAGTAATGGCTAGCCCTACAATGCGTATCGCTGCAGAAGCACTCAAGAATCTCGCAAAGGTAGATCAAGCGATTGATTATTATCGAGAGGAAAACTTGCCCAAGTTACGAACTGTTTTGGAAAAACATGGTATTGTCTGGAATGAACCTACAGCAGGAGTTTTTGGCTGTTTTGAACTACCAAATAACTTGAGCTCCGAAACTTTTGCCGATCATCATTGCAAAGCCAATGATTTACTAGTTGTACCGGGGTCAATGTTTAGTGAAAAAATGACCTCATGGGTTAGGGTCGCTTGGTCTATAGAACCTGAACCGTTCAAATTAGCCATTCATGCATTAGATAAATCACTCCAATCTGCTTTAAATTAAAAACAAGTGAATAAAAGTAATCGATGTCGTGGGCAATGTATGGGCGAGATTGTTGTTGCCATAACTGGCGCCTCTGGAGCAATTTATGGAAAGCGCTTGCTCGAGATACTGCAACAGCATGGTAAGGACACCAGATTGGTGGTAAGTCATGCAGGTGAAATAACTCTAAAACACGAATGTGGAATTTCTAAAGAAGAACTCGCTCAAGCCACCGGCGCAAAATTGGAAGACGAGAAGAATATCGGTGGCAAATCCGCCTCAGGTTCAGCAAAAATCGATGCGGTTGTAATTTGTCCATGCTCGGGGACAACACTTGGAAAAATGGCTGCGGGAATTAGTGACAACTTGGTTACACGTTCGGCTATCGTTGCACTGAAAGAGCGAAGGAAATTGATACTGGTTCCAAGAGAAGCACCATACGCTACAGTCCACTTAGAAAACATGACAAAATTGTCAACATGGGGTTCAATCATCATCCCAGCCTCGCCAGGATTCTACAACCACCCGCAATCAATTGATGACTTAATCGATTTCATTATTGCCAGAATACTAGACCATCTAGATATCGAACATAAAGTAGGTAAGAGATGGACTGGGGATGAGATATAGGCAGCAAACTACCGCCGAGTTATTGAAGTAAAACCACTACGGCTTGTTGTTACTCATGTCTGGTCAAGACTATTCAAAGATGTTAGTTGCTGAACTAAAACAGGAACTTTCCAAGCTTGGCCTTCCAACTAGTGGGAATAAAAGCGAACTAATTGAACGACTAGAATCAAATGCTAGTGAACCATTAATGATTTCGATTGAAGCAGATTTAGTCGAAGATGAATCAAGTTATGAAGCGATTATTGCCAAAATGAAAACCCAAGTGATTGGACCATTGAATCTCGGTGCAATCATTGCAATTTTCATTTCACTACTGATGGTTTCATCAGTCTTGGTTTTGAAACCTGCATGGCTAGGATTCGGTGCAGATTATGATTATGAGTTAATTGATTTTGACCAAAGTCAAACTAAGATATATGCCGATGAATTAGTAGCACTAGGGCATCCAACTTGGGAAGGGAGAATGAGTGGCACAGTCGAGGAGGCAAATACCTCTGCTTATATTCTTGATCGATTATCTGAAATGGGTTATGAGGCCCAATCAAACGAATATCAAGTGCCAATGCATCATGTTAATTCAGAGCCTAGCTTTAGATTATGTGTTGAAGGAGGTTTTGGCCTTTCACCATGTGACGGACCTATTGGCCAAATAAGTGGCTCACAAGTTACAATTTTCCAACATCGCATAGATTATGTGATTCAAGGATTTTCAGGACAATCTCAATACTTGTTTGATGAAAACATACCCGTAACTGATTTGGGTAACGGCACTGATGAAGCACTTTGGCAATCTGCCACTGGTACGTTGGGCTATGTTAGAATGGATGAATCTAGAGTTAGCAATACAGAGATGTATTCATACGCTGCTCAAAACGATTTGGCTGGAATCATCAGTGTCAACAAAATTATCAATTGTGGGCAAATTGAAGGAAATGACTGTGTCCCAATATTCAAAGGCACAAATTATGAGGCACTAGTATCCGCAAACGGTGGCAGCATCCCAACTGATATACCATTTGTAGCGATGTCGAAAGATGCTGGAGATATATTCGAGGCTCTAGTTATCAATGCTACAGAACCTGCGTCGATTGAGTTAATTATCGATGTAACTAATGATGAAGAAAGAACAATTTATGTTCCATGTGGCACAATCAAAGGAAAGAGTTCGGAAGTCATTATTGCTGGCGCTCACCACGACACAGTCTACCAAGGCGAAGGTGCTGTGGATGACACCTCTGGCGTTGCCACCGTACTAGAAATGGCAAGACAATTGGCTGATATCGTTAACCAAACCGGACAACCCGAAAGGACTATCCGATTCTGCACATGGGGTGGTGAAGAGGAAGGTTTGTGGGGCAGTAGAGCATATGTCTCTGATATGCAAAATAGTTTAACAAACAATTTGAGATTGTATCTCAACTTTGACATGAATCACGTCGACGGGGATTTTCAGGAAAGAGGAAATTCACTAACCCTATTCACCAATAATGAAGATGATTATGGACATATTAAGAGAATTACAGATTTGTACAAGGAAGAAAGTTCGGAAATCGCTAACAAATATGATATTCGATTTAGTCTTCTAGATGGTGATAGAGGAACACCAAATGAAATGCCTTGTAATTCTGATTATTGTCCATTCATTTATGAATTGGATGGCAAAACTGGAAGGGCCGTGTCATGTTATGGTGGCGGCGCATGGGAATATCACACATATCTAGATACCATGGATCGATTTAATGAAGAATCTTTACATGTTTCAGGAACCATCTACGGCACTTACATGAGACTGCTTGCCTATGACATGAATGCCTAAATCAGTGAAATTCAATAACAGACGGTTGTAGGGTTTACTATGGTGGCTCCTAGTGCTTGGGCATCGCACATTTTGGTTGATTCAAAGTCTGAGGCAATTCAGATAAGGCAAAAAATCTCGAAGTTGAAAGAATTCCAAAAGTTTGCAAGAAAAAAAAGCACCTGCCCTTCTTCGCAAAAAGGTGGAGACCTTGGTTGGTTTCGTAAAGGTATGATGGTTAGAGAATTCGATGATGCCGTTTGGAGCATACCGTTATCAACAACTTCTGAACCAGTTAAATCTCAATTTGGTTATCATCTGATATGGGTCCATGAAAGGGAAGAGAGTTAGATGTTCAAAGTCGGACTGGAAAATTACTCTGTGCTTGGAAAGCATGGTGCTTACGATTTTGAGCATGAATATGAGCAGCCGTTCGTTGTAAGTATCTGGGTAGAGTTAAATCACAATCAGTTTGATGATGATTTATCAAAAACTATCAATTATGCAGACTTACAAAACATAGTCCATGACGTAGTTGTAAACTCTACACCAATCAGGCTTATGGAAACAATGATGTCAATGATGCTAGATAAAATTAAACAAAATAAGCTCGTTAGTAAAATTTCAATCAGGATTGAAAAGCCACAGGCAAAGTTGCCCAATGATGGTGGACTGGCCATTGTCGAGGTAGAGTGGCCATTTGAATGAGAGAATTGATACAATTGATTGATTTAACACTGCCATGGGCGAGTCAATACAAAGGGTATTTGTCCCATCCGTTACTGAGGAAGAAGGCGGAACAATCGGGCTAGGTTGCTTTAGCTCAGAAGATACCGCTTGGCAAGTACTACGCGCTTTCCTTAAGAAAAGTGAACAGATGCTCCTAAATTCTTGCAGCGTTGTAGTGTGGGATGTTGATATTGTTGGCGAGGATGCTATGACCGTACTGTCTAGCATGGAGTGTAAAGACTGCCCAGTTTGTGGTAGGAGAACTTTCTGGATTGATGTGGATAATTTCAGTGCACTTTGTCACGGTACTGCTTGCTCTGCTTGGATTGAAGAAAATACTGTTGACCCTGAAATAATTGATTGTGGTTGGCCAACCATTAGATTCCTAAAGCAGAATAAGTCCATCGATGAAGCCGTAGAAGCACTGTTCAAACTTGGAGATAGATTGAAGTCCGTTGGCGATGAACGTATGGATGAAGCTAGCGCTGAATCTATGTTGGAAGATGCCACGGAAGACTGATTCAAACTATTTGTCTAAGTATTGAACTTAAGAATATGAATGCAAAAATCCCGAAAAAGATAAACATCCATATTCTCATTTGTTTCTCATTTCGAGTGTTCTTTTCATGCTGGTCCAAACATTCTTGAGATTTACAAACTCTAGGATCAGCATTTGGTGAGATAGAAAGGCCACAAATCCTGCAGTGTTTGTGGGAGGGTAGTTTGCTGTTGGAAATTTTATTGGTAACCTTTGAAACATTTTCTTTAATTTTTTTCACATCAACCATGTAATCAACTCCTTACTAAGGTCCCTTCGAAGCCTTTTCCGTCAAGGGCGTGTTCAATTAAATCGATTTCCCTACCGTCTAAAACCGCGATATTAATGTTGTTTTTTGCAGCAATACTAACCGCTATCGGATCAACTACGGCAGACTGACCTGGTGCTAATCTTTCTGTGCCGCATATTTCCACTAACTGATCTATTGTCATTTCAAAAAATGGTTTAGCATTTTCATTAGTTCGCGGGTCTGTATCGTATATATGACTCACATTAGTTGCAATAATACAGTCAGTAGCACTGCAATCTCTTGCCAATGAAACTGCCACTGCATCTGTTGTATGGCCAGGTTTGGTACCGCCCATTATCACAATGTTGTAATCGGTAAAATATTCTGCTGCACCTTCAGTTGTATGAGGAATCATTGGAGCAACATTACAGCCAATTTCAAGGAGTATTTGTTGGATTATCGTTGCATTTAATCTGGTTGCTGCAATCCCAATTTCATCCAGACAGTCTGGGTCTGAAACTAGATTTTTGGCCAACTCAATGCCTTCTCGAGCGGGTAATCCTCCTCCGACTACAATACCTAATTTACGAGAATTACCTTCTATGTGAACAGCTAGTTGGCGTAATTTACCAAACCAAATCTTGCGATTCTCTGATTCCTCTGGCCTTAGCAGGCTGCCGCCCAATGCTATGACTTGAGGAAGTCTCATGGCTGCTCGTTTGAGTTTAAGCACTTAGACTATACCATCAAATTAGCACTTGTGTGTTCTTTATTCCTTATTTCTATTGCTAGCAAAGGGAGGCTTCAAGTGCTACATCCAACGCCGGTTAGTTGGAGGAGTCTTCATGTCCGGCGAAGTAGACATTGCAACAAAACGGCTGAGACTGAAGATTGCGTTGGAAGAACTGCGCGAAATGAAAGGTTTTGGAACGGAATTGGTTACGATAATTATTCCTCCAGACCGTCAAATTTCAGATGCTCGAACCATGCTCCAAAACGAGCATGGCCAAGCTGCTAATATCAAATCAAAAGGCACTAGAAAGAATGTCCAAGGTGCAATTGAATCCGCTATCTCGACATTAAATCGTTTCAAGACACCCGGTGAAAATGGCATCGCAGTATTTGTTGGCGCAATTATCATCGGCAATAACAAAACAAGAATGGTCAATGTAGTAATTGAAGACCCCCCACAGCAACTTCTTTCATTCCGATATCGATGTGATTCAACATTTGAACTCACTCAACTAGAAGATATGTTGGTCGACAAAAAATCGTATGCACTGTTTGTTATTGACCGTGCAGAAGCAGCCTACGGCATCGCTTCTGGAAAGCGAATACATGTTCAAGAACATCTTGTTTCAAACATCATGGGCAAACACAGGCAAGGTGGTCAATCTGCCCAAAGATTCGAGCGCCTTATTGAAGAAGCCGCTCACAATTTCTTCAAACGTGCAACAGAACACGCTTGCAGTTACTGGCTACCGCATCTAGAGAATATTCAAGCAGTAATTATCGGAGGCCCTGGAGCAACCAAAGATTTCGTGGTAAAAAACGAATATTTCCATCATGAAATCGCTAAAAAAATTGCCAAAACCACATTTGATGTTGGATATTCAAATGAAAGTGGTGTAAGAGAATTGGTTGATAATGCTGGAACCCTGATGGGTGAAATTGAATTAGATGCGGAAAGACAACTAATGAATAGATTTCTTGAAGAGTTAATTAAAACTCATCCAAAAGCAACCTATGGTGAAATGATGATAAAAAAGGCCTTGGATATGGGGGCTGTTGATACATTATTGATTTCTGAAGGAATGAGGAAAAATTCGATTGACTTGGCATGTAATTCATGTGGACACGAATGGAACGTCTCATTGACTCGGACAGAAGAACTGCCTGACTGTCCAAAATGTGATGCAAAGGGCGATACTCTGAAGGAGTTGAATAGTATTTCTTTGATCGATGAATTAACCATCCTTGCAGGAAAAGGAAATTCAGGATTATCATTTATTTCAACTGATACTGAAGAAGGCTCGCAGTTGATGCAAGGATTTGGTGGCTTAGCTGCTATACTCAGATACCCTGTGATGTGATTTAATGGAAATACTAAGGCAGCATGTCGAGGAAATGTTATCTCCTGCGCTGGCGAACCTAGGCATTACAAACGACCACTGGAAAGGTATGATCTCAGTATCACGCGAAAAACAAATGGGTGACCTATCATTACCATGTTTCGCTTTTGCTAAGCAATTATCGATGGCTCCCAATGAAATTGCTGAATCCCTAAAAAAAGCATTAGCGACCAATGAAATTGTTGAAGAAGTCAATTCAACTGCAGGATACCTTAACTTCAAATCATCACGAAAATGGCTGGCAAAATATGTTATCGGTGGCAATGTAAGAATCGGCAATGCAGAACTAAACTCCGCCAATGAAGCCGAGTCTGTGTTGATTGAGCATACCTCAGCCAATCCCAACGGGCCGTTTCATGTTGGTAGAGCAAGGAATGCTATTTTGGGAGATACTCTTGTCAGATTAAATCGATTACATGGCAATAATGTCAGATCAGAATACTATGTTGATGACATGGGTAAACAAGTTGCTGTTCTTGCTTGGGCATTAGCAAATTTATCTGCTGAAGAGGTTGAAAATATTCTTTCTGATAGAGAACCAGTCAATGAAATCTGGGAAACCAAACCTGACCATGCGCGAGTCAGATGGTATCAAGCCGCGCAGGTTTTGCGCAATGATGAATCTGTCAAAGACGATATTGAGAAAGCGATTGGTAAGATGGTTCACGCTAGTGAAAATGGCGATCATGGAGTCTTAGATGCCTTCGAAAATGCTTACCAACCTGTCCTTGATGGGATGCTGGAAACATTGAGTCGATTGCGAATCAATTTCGATGAATTCACCAAGGAATCAATGTTTGTAACCAACGGTGATGTCAGTAACATAATGCAAAAACTATCCACATTAGCAATACATGGTGTTGCTGATAATGGTGCGGAATACCTAGACCTAGGCGCTAGAGGACTCAAAGGGAAAACTGAATTTTTCTATCGCCGAGGTGATGGAAGTTCATTGTATGCTACTAGGGATATTGCCTACCATATCTGGAAATATAGCCAATGTGATACACTGATCAATGTGCTTGGCGAAGACCATAAATTACAATCCAAGCAAGTTTCAATGACATTGAATGAACTTGGATATAATTCACCAGAGGTACTGTTTTACTCATTCATCAAACTACCCGATGGTAAAATGTCAACTAGAAGAGGTAATGTAGTGTTCATGGATGATTTACTTGAGGAAGCCAAAGCACACGCCGCCGAAGTGGTGAAGGAGATCAGAACCGACTACACTGACGAGCAAATTTCCCATATTGCCGAAGCGGTCGGAACCTCAGCAGTCCGATTTAATATCATAAAAGTGAGTCCTGACAAAGGATTTACCTTCAGATGGGAAGAGGCTTTGTCATTTGATTCTGATTCTGCGCCTTTCATCATGTATAGTCATACAAGAAGCAGGTCAATAGCCAGTAAATGTTTAGCTCTAGGAGTCGCTTATGACGATTCAAATATTGAAAACATCAATTATGATTTTTCAGATATACCGCAAAGCATGTTCGAGTTACTTAGAGTCATAGCCACTCATAATGATGCATTGATGAAGGCCGTCGAACAAAATAGACCAAACTTGTTTGCTAATCAATTGTTAGCTCTCGCTAATCACTACAATGGATTCTATCGAGATTGCAAGGTTATTTCTGATGGCAAGGTAAATCAAACATACCTTGCTGTATCAGAAATTGCTTCGAAATTACTCCGGTCTGGAATGATTGGCCTAGGTATTGAACCGTTGGAAAAGATGTGATCAATCGTTCCTGTGCCATCCCTCTGGAAGTGTCATAGGGTCAACTGGAGTATTATCCTTGACTATTCTAGTAATTTCCATCTTGAGCGCCTCCATACCGACGTTTTCTAGTGCTGATATGGTAATGTAACCGTTTTTGTCGAGTAAAAGCGGCAACTCTGTGTAACGTTCTTCACCAGATTCAAGATATTCCTGTTCAGAGTTTTTCACTAAATCCCAATTTTCCGGGCGCTCCTCATGTAGGTCTGCTTTGGTTGAAATAATCATTACTGTGGTACCTGCCAACAACTCTAAAATCTCCTCTAATAGGTTATGCTGTTCTTCTATCGATGTGCCACACTTTTCGCTTTCATCGATTAGAAATAAGACCAATGAGCCTAAATTTTCTAGTGCTGATATCGCTTGCATTTCAATATCATTACGCTTTTCCATTGGCCTGTCAAGCAAACCTGGAGTATCTACCATTTGGTATTGCAGGCGCCGAAAAGTAAAGTGACCGAGGTGTATTCTTTTCGTGGTAAATGGGTAGTGATTCACTTCCATATTGCCTGAACTTAGTGCTGAGATAAATGCTGATTTCCCTACGTTTGGTGCCCCACAGACAACGATACAAGGTGACAATTGGTCAATACTAGGCAACCGCTTAAGAATTTCTCTAGACTCTCCAAGCCATTCAAGTGAGGGACCTATTCGTCCAATCAATGATGAGATTCGACCATAGGCTTCTCTTCTTGCCTCATGCATAAGTTCGATACGCGCGGTACGAATTATTTTCTTGGAATTTTGTGAGGCTATTTTGGTTATTTGATTTGATGCCCATTGTAACATAGACAGGTGATGGCGATAATCATCACAACCAACGCACGCATCTATCATGGAAACATCAAATTGAGGAGACTGATCTAAGGACGGCCATTGATTTACCGTATCCATAAGATATGTGCTCAAAATATCAGAAGCTGTTTGAAGCATTCTGTTGAGTTGTTTTCTAACTCTAAATACACGGTCACTATCGTCTACTCTGTCTGCAGCCTTTCTCGCCCTTGCGTACGCTTTGTCTAGCAACTCCTCCTTGGTTAGGACGGTTGGCAAGGTACGCCATGACACTTTCACGATATCCCCAATTAATGGCTGGTGAACAATACTTGAATAATCCATACCCTCGATATTAGACATAATTACGATTTTGAGAGCGAGGTTAAAGTACGCTCGCCGCGAGGTCAAAGCATGGCGAAGAAAAACACCGACTCCGGTTTGCCAGATTGGGCAATACCAATATGGGAAGAAATGGGCTCACCCAGTCTATCAGAAATCGTGAGTGTCCATAATGGTGACTTATTGGAAAGGAGACACGGTCTTCGAAAAGACGACCTCGTTGAAATATTGCTTGATGCAAGAGCATTCAAAGAAAATGATAGTACTGTTATCAAAGGAAGATTATTGTCTTCCGGAAAAACCAGTATCGAAATATTAACTGATGAGGGAACAATTGTATATGTTGCTAGAGACGTTATTGTGAAAATCACCTTAATCGCTCATACTCGCCCAGCTTACATCGACGATAAAGAACTCTTAGCCTTCGAAAGAGCTGATATGAAACGTAGGTCGTCGCTCCATGAAAAAGTCGAGAAAGAAGTCAAAGGCCGACAGGATGATTCTCACCTTTGGGGATGAGAACTTGGACTTGCATGAAAAAAAGTGTATTCCCTGCCAAGGTGGTGTACCACCTTTATCGATGGTTGAAATTGAACCTTACATGAAGCAGATTCACCATGACTGGAATTTAATCGCTGACCATCATATTGAAAGAATTTTTACATTCAATGATTTCAAAAGTGCTTTGGAATTTGTCAATAAAGCAGGAGAAATATGTGAACAAGAAGACCACCATGCAGACTTTGAGTTAGGATGGGGCAGAGTGAAAATTATGATTTGGACTCATAAAATCGATGGCCTCAATGAAGCTGATTTCATACTTGCTGCAAAAATCGACAATATCTAAACGGTGTTGGCATGAATGGTCAAGAGTTAATCAACAGCCGTCGTAGCATCTACAAGTTTACTGAAGAAACCGTCGGAGATGATCTACTCAATCAAGCGTTAATTGCTGCATCAAATGCTCCATGCCATAAGCATACACATCCATGGAGGTTCTACATCCTTGGTCGAGAAATTAGAAGCAAATTAATTCCGACCATTACGAAACTCTCGAAAATAAAATCTAAAAAATTGCAATCGAAAAATATTGAAGCAGATGCTCAAAGAGCGATAAGGAAAATTACTGACCCACCATTACTTATCGCTGTTACTTCTCAAATAACTCCAAATGATGACTTTCGCACCAAAGAAGACTATGCAGCAACTGTTTGTGCATTACACAACTTGGTTCTATCTTTGTGGGACAATGGAATTGGCTCACAATGGTCTACAGGCTCAATTACCAGAGATAACGACACATACGACCTACTTTCTATAGATTCTAAGCAAGAGGAAATTATTGGATTCATCAAAGCAGGTTACCCTGAAAAAATCAGAACAGTCAACAAAAAGCCTGTTGATGAATTCGTCAATTATGTCGACTAGAGTTTTACCGGCCTTGTTGCACCACAGGCTTGACACTTCAACAGTGTTGTTCTCTCTTCTTTGACAAACATAGTATCTGGAGAAGAGCACTGGCTGCAAATAATATATGAATTGACATAATTTACTATGGTCTTTTTGATTCGCTTTGGGGGTATTCTACCTTTGAATCTAGCCCTTGGACCATCCCTAGAACCAGAAGTACCTAATTCATTTAGGATATATTGATACACATGATTATCATCTCTGTCCATCATTGAAACTACCTCGTTGAAATTCCTAAAAATAGTATTGGAACCCTCGATTAAAATTTGAGGTTCTGGCAACTTCCATCGTGATTTACTGGAGAGATTTTCTGGAATTTTATCCCTGGCTCTATCCAACAAAGCCTCATAATCAAAGTCTGCCATAGCCACTGCTTGCGTGATTCATTCTTCAATGCTTGGTATGACAATCATTGAGCAAGGATTGATTTTCATGAAAGGTTTGATGAACATGAGACTCATGGCATGCTTTGATAGATATGGTGGTTAGTATAGAAGAATTAAGAATGACTGCAATGAATCTAAGAAAAGAAGGGTTGAACAGTCAACAAATCGCTGATGAATTATCTCTATCTCAAGATACTATTTCTTGGCTTTTAGCTGGTACTCAAGGTGAAGAACAGCCAAGTGATGTGCGAATCGGCTGGCGAACAATAGGTGTTAAACCAAGTAGAATATCCGCAATAGGCACTATTATGGCTGATGTTGCTGATGAAGAATTAGGATATGACAATATTGATACAGTAGTTGGAATCTCAATTAATGGAATCTCATTTGCTCACGAAGTTGCAAGAAATTTAGATTGTGAATTTACTGTATTCCGAACGACAGATAGTGGAGACGGTAATGGTTCTCTCTCCAATAAATATGGCCAAGTTTCAGGAAAGAAGGTAGTAATTATCGATGACGTGTTATCAACTGGAAAAACCATGAGCAAAACCATTGCTGCCATCAAAGAAGCAGGTGGAGATGTTGGACTCGTTATTGTATTGGTCAATAAAACCATGAGAAATGAAATTGGTGATGTCCCATTAAGAGGCATTATCAGAGCAGTTTCTGTTTGAGGTGAAAAGATGCACTGGGCTGATGTTGTTGCCCTCAATCTATCAAAGAAGGGGACTAAACATATTGTTTCCACAGGTATAACGCCAAGTGGTGAATTTCACATTGGACACTTGAGAGAAATACTAACTGGCGAAATGATCTCAAGAGCAGCAAAAAATGCTGGACTTGAGGTTGACTTCATTTTCATTGTTGACGACGCAGACCCATTGAGGAGAGTTTATCCATTTCTTGATGAGGAATATAGTAAATTCATTGGTCACCAAATTGGCAATATTCCAGCACCAGATATCAACGGTAAACCTGATTATGAAAGATTCACCAAAGAAGGCTGGAATTACGCAGACTATTTCCTAAATCCGTTCCTAGACGCACTGAAAAAGATTGGCGTTCGACCAAGAATTGTAAAAAATCTAGAATCATACCAATCGGGCAGATTCACCGAGTGTGCTAAAATCGCTTGTGATAATGCCGATAAAATTAGAGAAATTATCGAACGAGTTTCAGGTCGAGAACTTGCTGAGTCATGGTTCCCTTGGAGCCCACTCGACGCAAATGGTTCACTCGAAGGAGTGACAGTTACTGATTATGAATTCCCACTTGTTCACTATATTGATGCGGAAGGAAATCCCGGGACATCTGATATCACCAAAGGTGAAGGGAAACTACCCTGGCGAATAGACTGGCCTGCTAAGTGGGCTTGGATTGGTGTAACTTGTGAAGCATTTGGTAAAGACCATGGAGCATCTGGTGGTTCATATGATACCGGAAAAGAAATCTGTCAACTATTCGGTTATGATGCACCTCAACCTCTTGTTTACGAATGGATTAGCCTGAAAGGTAAGGGAGCAATGTCATCGTCTTCTGGAAATACCATCGGCCCGATGGAGGCTCTAGAATTGGTTCCTCCTGAAATTCTGCGTTTCTTGATCGCCGAATCAAAGCCAAGTAAAGCTATTGAATTTGATGCTGGAATGAGTTTAGTAAATCTAGCTGATGAATTTGAACGTAGTTGTGCTCGTGATTTAGAAGTTGAAATGAGTGATGATTCACTATCGAGACGACGACGAGTTCAACTTGAAGATTTACAAGGTGCCATAAAACTCTCATCGATTGAAGAAAATTCAAAATCTAATTCTTCTAATGTATCATTTCGACACTTAGCACTACTTGCTCAAACCAAGTCCGATGATCAAATGGTTTGGAAAAGCCTTGGCATGGATGACGATAACCCCCCTTCTTCAATTCTTATCGACCGATTATCTAAGATGCGCACATGGATTGATTCTGTCCATTTTCCTGAAGAGATGAGAATTAAGATGATTAACGATGTTCCATCTGAAATGATGATAGATTTTTCTAATGAACAAAAGCAGGTTCTTGAAAATCTTGCTAAAATGTTGAGTGACTCTCCATGGGATGTTGATTCAATAGGTTCTTGTATTGTTGAAGCAGCTAAATCAATACAATTGTCACCCCGTATAGCATATGGGGTATCCTACATTTGCTTGATGGGTAATCTAAAAGGACCAAGGTTAGCCCCTATTCTTGTTGAATTAAATCAAAGCGATATTGTCAATCAACTCAATAGATGCTTAGAGTTTGTCAATTGATATTGCAATTGACGAAAATGGCAAATTACATCCGCACTATTCAAATGATAGGGGAATTCATCGCATCTCATGGCGGGAGTTTACTGTCCCATCTGCGAGGCAGATGTTGAACCTGCCGCAAAATACTGTTTGTCATGTGGACATGACCTAGATGTCCAAGGGCCAATAACCTCAACTGGTCACGATTTAAATCAACTGAGGGAAGTAATTCGGCTTAGAGATGACCTTTCAATGGCTGAAAAATTTGATATGATTGCCAAAATCGAAGAAGGCGCAAATCCAATCAAACTTGGAATCGCTGCTCCTGCTGAAGGAGAAGAAGTAGACATTAGTGATGCATTCACAACAAATGAAATGGAAATTTCTGCCAGCAAAGCAAATATTGTTCGCGATTGGGGTAATTCGCCTGCTGCAAATGCCGCAGTACGTGCGGTAGTTCGTGGAACAAACGCTTGGGATTTAATCCAAGATGGAAAATTGGATCTCAATGAGGGATTATTTAGAACCGCAATGGATACGGGTATGGAAGCATCTACGCACATTCACGATGTTGCTAGTGGTGAACATGAGGGGATTGACCCGGATGCGATGCGCGCAATACCAGTACTGAAACCACCAAAGCGCAGTTTCTGCCCAAAATGCGGCTCAGATATCCATGCAAACACCATGCTACAGTGGCGAAAATGGCGTGATTCATCAAGTGAAGTTGTTTCCATGCAACTGGAAGCGTCGATGGAAACTGCCCTTATTCAAGTGGCATCCCATTACATCAATGTAATGCAAGCATTGCAAGACGAGCGTGATGATGCATATGACAAATTGTCAAAAACCGACTCTGCAAAGCTCGAAGAGAAACTTCGTGGAAAGTTAACTAAAGAGATAAGAAAAGAATTGGAAAAAGAGATTCGTGCTGAACTCAAAGAAGAATTTGAGAACCAAACCGTTTCAGACATTGCTAAAAAGGACACCTCCGCAGATAAGAAGTCTGCAAAGAAATCAGCAGCAAAACCCGCAAAAAAAGAAGAAAAGCCCAAAGAAAAATCAAAACCCAAGAAATCTGGCGGCTTATTTGGTGCTAAAAAAGTCAAGAAAAAGTACGATGGTGAAGAGGGTGGAAAAGTTGACTGGTTCCTAAAAGAAGCCCTAGATACTGTCTATGATCCTCACGGCACTGGTAAAGTTATCAAAGCAGCAACAATACTTGCTCGTTCGTCCGAAGGAAATGTCAGAGTTAGAGACGTCGTAAGGATATACGCCTCTGAGGGAGAGGATGGCATTAGCGACTTAGCATGGACTAGCCCACTAACTAAATACATCATTGAAGCTTTTGATGAATGTTGAAATTAGTAATTTACCTGCAGCCTTACTGGTTCCATTTCTCCTTTCATCATTGCTGCAATTGCGGCAACTTCCATTTTAGCACCACGAATTGTCGTGACGAAAGGTATGTTCAATTCAACAGCCAACCTTCTCATCATGTTACCATCTCTAACAGCCCCACCTGAAATTGTTGGGACATTAACAATGAAGGAAATTTTACCTTGACGCATCAAATCCAATGCATCTGGATGCATTCTTTCCATTATTCGGTAAACGATTTCCACTGGCACATTATTTTCTCTCAGGACATCTGCAGTACCAGGTGTTGCATACAAAGTAAATCCAAGGTCTCTTAATTGCGCAGCAATAGGAACCAAGTTATCTTTGTCTTCATCTCTTACTGTCAAGTATACTCCACCTCCTTCAGCAACAGGTACTTCAGTGGCCAATCTTGCTTTCAAGTAAGCTACATCTGCGTCTTTGTGCGAGCCAAACACCTCTCCGGTCGATTTCATTTCTGGACCCGGTGCAGGATCTAAACCTCGTAACTTTATGAATGGGAATACAGGAGCTTTAACACAAACATTTCCTGAAGTCCTAATTGGTATAGTTTGCTTGGACAGAGGAATTCCTATAGTGATGTTGGCAGCGATTCTAGCTAACGGTAAACCGGAAGACTTAGCGACAAAAGGTACAGTTCTAGAAGATCTGGGGTTCACTTCTAAAACATACAACTTATCTTCTTGAATGGCAAATTGAATATTGAAACAACCGATAATATTCAGACCGATTCCAATTATTTTTGTCTGCTCAGTTATTTTTTCAATCATCTCTTCAGAGATGTTTTGTGCAGGAATAAAACACGTTGAATCTCCAGAGTGTATACCTGCCTCTTCCAAATGCTCCATTATTGCTCCAATTAGAACTTCTTTACCATCAGATGCAGCATCTACATCAATTTCGGTCGCGTGTCCAAGATATTCATCTACTAACAGTGGTTTATCCGGAGCTAGGTATGCCTCAGTTAGGTATGCTTCTAACTGAGTATCATTAGACAATATTTCCATTCCTCTGCCACCTAAAACATACGATGGCCTAATCAATACTGGATAGCCAATTTCACTAACTGCATTTCTTACGTCGTCTGCAGTAATTCCAGTAGCGCCTCTTGGCATTGTTAAGCCAGCTCGCTTGGCAAACTTTTCAAATCGCTCTCTGTCGCTTGCTTCATCAATAGCGTCACAAGATGTTCCAGCAATTTTCAAATCCAAGCCCAATTTCTCTAATTCTGGTAATCTTGTGTTAAGAGGTTGAGAGAGATTGATTGCAGTTTGACCACCAAATTGAAGCAAAATTGAATGAGCCTGCTCTCGTAATAGTACTTCAGTGACATATTCAAGGGTTAAAGGTTCGAAATATAGCCTATCTGATGTGTCAAAATCTGTTGAGACTGTTTCAGGATTATTGTTGATTAGAATTGCGTCTTTACCCGCCTCTCTAATCGCCATTACTGCATGGACACAGCCATAATCAAATTCGATACCCTGGCCAATTCGAATTGGACCACTACCAATGGCAACATAGCGTTCCTTGACTCGATTTTGCAAATCTGGGATATGGTCAATGCCACCGTTCGATGCAGGTTCATATGTTGAGTAATAATATGGCGTTTTTGCTGCAAATTCAGCTGCACAAGAATCAACCATGCGGTAATTCGGATGTAAAGAAAGTGAATGCCTGCGACGCATTACTGAATCCTCATCCCGTCCTCGAGGTAGTGATTTGTAACCGGATGCTGGGAATGCATTGAGCGCATCTGCAATGTGTGAGTCGGAGAAACCATGTGACTTCCAAGTTCTAAGTGTATCAACATCTATTTCTGTTGGGTTGCATGCCAAAGCCACCATTTCTTTCTCCATTTGGGCTATTTTCTCGAACCGATATAGGAACCATCTTGTTATTCGAGTGATTTCGTGAACTTTCTCTACACTCCAGCCACGTCTAAATGCTTCGATTAATGCGCCCATTCTGCGGTCCGTGGCAATACTACACCAATCGACTAATATTTCATCTGGAAGAGGCTCATTGGCCCTTTCAGCCATGCTCTCTCCTTCCGATTCATCCGCTCTCGTCAATGGCCTTGGGTGTGGACAACCTTGCTCTAATGAAGCCCATGCTTTGAGAAATGCCTCCTCAAAATTTCTACCTATTGCCATTACTTCTCCAGTAGATTTCATCGAAGTTCCTAATGTCCTATCAGCAGTTCTAAACTTGTCAAATGGCCAACGTGGAATTTTTACCACACAGTAATCCAATGTAGGCTCAAATGCCGCGGTTGTTCCATCCCCTGTTATTGGATTTGGTAATTCATCGAGGGTATATCCAACAGCAATTTTTGCTGCAATCCGGGCAATTGGGTAACCGGTAGCCTTACTGGCCAAAGCCGAGGAACGAGATACTCTAGGATTAACTTCGATTACTCTTATTTCGCCAGTGAATTGATTGAAAGCAAATTGTACATTACATCCACCTTTGATGTTGAGTGCTCTGATTAGTGCTAAGGCTTGGTCACGGAGAACTTGATGATCTCTATCGGAGAATGATTGTAGTGGGGCAACTACAGTTGATTCACCAGTGTGAACTCCCATCGGATCAATATTTTCCATGGTACAAACGATAATTGCGTTATCTGCCTCATCCCTCATCACTTCATATTCTAATTCCTGCCAACCAAGAATTGACTCTTCAATCAATACCTGATTTATCCTTGAGTTGCGCAGTCCTAAGGTTGCAATCTCGACTAATTCACCGACATTCCAAGCTGTTCCGCCACCTAGTCCTCCAAGAGTAAATGCCGGTCTAATCAACAACGGCCACGAACCTATTTGTTCAGACGCTGCGATTACCTCATCCATGGAATTACACGCAATAGCTTCACTGATTGGCAAATTAATCGATTCACACACCTTGTTGAACAAATCTCTATCCTCTGCCTTATCGATAGCATCCAAATCTGAACCGATAAGTTCCACTCCTAAGTCAGTTAGAACACCTGAATGAGCCAGTTCACTTGCAATGTTTAATGCAGTTTGACCGCCCATACCTGCTAACAGTGCACAAGGTTTCTCAATTTCTAGAATTCGCTTGATAGATGATGACAATAGTGGCTCAATGTATACCTTATCTGCCATTTCAGGGTCATTTTGAATTGTGGCTGGATTAGAATTAACCAGTATCACTTCGTAACCATCCTCTCTTAATGCACGAACCGCTTGACTACCTGAAAAGTCAAACTCCGCTGCTTGACCAATCTTGATAGGACCGCTACCAAGAACCATTATGGTTTTCAAATCATCTCTTCTTGGCATTCATGCAACCTCCAAATGTGCATCTACAATTTCTCTGAATCTGACAAATAATGGGGCCGCATCATGAGGCCCAGGACATGCTTCAGGGTGGAACTGTACGGTGAAACAGGGTTTGTCTACTACATCGAGACCTTCAACGGTCCGATCGTTAGCATTGATGTAACGAACTTTGACAATCTGCCCGTGTAGATTATCCGTATCTGGCGATGTTGCTCCAGAGGGGTGAGCCGCTAGCATTCCAGCATCTGGATCTGCGACGGCAAATCCGTGATTTTGACTAGTTATCAGTACCTTGCCAGTCACCAAATCAACTACTGGTTGATTTGCACCTCGATGACCGTAACGCATTTTGTATGTTTTCAAACCTGATGCTAGACCCATTAACTGGTGGCCAAGACAGATACCCATAACCGGATAACCAGATTTGACGGCCATCGCTAATGTTTCTTTTGCTGCAGATGCCTTACCTGGATGAGCTGGGTCCCCTGGACCATTTGAACAGAACAAAGCGTCAATTTGGTACTCATCTACCAATGTTTTGAACGGTGTGTCTGGAGGGCACCAAATAACTTCAAAGTGATGACAAAGGCTACGTAAAATATTGTACTTTATTCCGCAATCTAATGCTGCCAATCTAGGCTTCAATCTACCTAATTCATCACTGGATTGATGGTTTAACATAACAGGTTCCTTGATTGATACAAGGTCGACTAAATCCTCAAGTTCAGGAGAGGTTAGTTTACTTAACCTGTCTCTAAGTAATTCTTCCTTGTCTATCGGCCCAAAGACACACAAAACCGTTCCAAGTTCTCTTACGCTTTTCGTTATTTGACGGGTATCTATTTCTTCAATACCCGGAATATTATGTAATCTTAGGAAATCATTTACCGTAGCAACAGAATCTCTATGGTCGGGGTCTTTCATTGCGTGTCTAACTACGACGCCTCGTGGCCAAACTGATGATGATTCAGACCTATTAGCGTGAATTCCATAATTACCGATTAGAGGATAAGTAAAGGTTAGTACTTGACCGGCGAAAGATGGGTCTGTTAGAGATTCTTGATATCCCATCATTCCAGTTGTGAACACTAACTCTCCTTCACCAATGCCTTCTGCACCGAATAATTTACCTTCATATCGCCCACCGTCGGCGGTAAGTAATACTCCTATGCCATTTGCTTGAGGTGCAAAATTTTCAGCCGATTCAAGACCATCTGCTGCGTCTCTAAATGTTGGATATG
The DNA here is from genome assembly GCA_011526375.1 of Methanobacteriota archaeon. Classification (GTDB taxonomy): domain Archaea; phylum Thermoplasmatota; class Poseidoniia; order Poseidoniales; family Poseidoniaceae; genus MGIIa-L1. Next base: position 10,705 of record WTIT01000110.1, on the reverse strand, counting down.
TCGAATTTTTACCGTCTATGGAGCCGGGACAGAAACTACCACCAGCCTCACCGGGTATCGACATCAGCAGTTGTCGATGAAGGACTCACATAATAATTGGGATGAGAATTTAATCAGTTACCAATCTGAAAAATCGTTTTTTTTCACCAAATCATTCGGCTTTTTTTAAGTTAGTAGATGCTTACTATGGGGTTAGTTAACCTCTCGAACATTTTTCCCGGATTTAGATGGAGATATGACTAACTGAGGTTCAGAAAACTCTCGGTTGAATCCTTCACCATCTGTCCAACTGTCCAAAAATAATGCCAATGCAGCAACTTCTGAATGCGGTTGATTTCCAACGGCTATATTATAGTCGCTAATCTTGAAAATTTCACCGGGGACTTTAGCTCCACCAACAACAACTACAACTGATTTATCTTTAGGAATGTGTGGTATTACTTGCTTAAATGGCTCGCCATACATAGTCAAGTGGACAATTACAGGTCTATCTTCTTCTGATGATTTTGATATATTCCTAAGCAGTTTCATCGGGCTTTTTTCGTAGCGACAAGACAGGCCATGCCCAAATCTTTCATTCACTGACTGAATATTTGAAAACAATTTTTCATCTTCATCACCTGATAGTATGAAACTACTAGCCCCCATAGCTCTGCTAACCAAAGCAAGATGCGTGGTAATTCGGGGATCCCTACCTTTACGGTGACCTAAACGTAAAACCTCTATATCAAAGCCTGTCATCGTCACACCGCTAATCAAAATATCAATCGTCAAGCAGCATTCCGTTACTGGAATCATCTCGACCGCTAAGTGGATCTATAATTAGCCCTTTGGAGTCACAGAATTTCTTTAACCATGCTAAAAGAGAAGCGTCTACCAATAAATGGGCACAGTAGGTAATTCCTAGCCATAACAGTGCCAACCTTGCAGTTCGCCAAATACCATCTGAACTCGACAATTCATCAGTAAAGAAGCCAAGAGCAACGGGCTCCAAGACATAAAGGCAACAGAGAATTATCAATGCTCCTGAAATTAGTGCTGGGGCTAATTTGCCAAGTTCTCTACTAAAGTCTCTGAGTAAAGCAGAAAGTAAACCTAAACCGATTACTGTTAGGGCTACTTGTGAAAAGTCTAGATTGAAGAAGGTGGATACTCCTGAGGACAAGTCATCATTACCCGTATCAACAGTTAACCACCAAAATACCAGTATTATGGTTCCCAGACCCCCGCTAAAGTATGCTTTATTGGCAATCATCTTGAGAATTGAAGCATTGTCTTCCGGCTTTAGCCTACTGATTAGTCTGTCTGCTAATTCTTGGCTATTCTCTATGGCAGAATTTACCGTTTCAAGAGAATCTGCTGAACTATTGGCCTCAGATTCCATAATATCCCCACCCGACATTAACCGCCCTTGAAGGTCACAACTTATCAAATCTATCGAACTGGGCGAGTCAATGAGTGATAACTTGGCACCCCATCAAAAAAGCCGAGAGGCACAATTTCCAAGAATTCGGAAAAAGAATAATGGTAGACCATTGCTTATGGGAATACTGAATATTACTCCAGATTCATTTTACTCTAATTCTAGATTTTCAGTAGAAGATGCATTAAAGAGGGCCATAGAAATGATCGCTAACGGAGCAGATTGGATTGATATTGGAGGCGAATCAACCCGCCCTGGCGCTTCAAGTGTTTCTATAGATGAAGAGATACAAAGGGTAATTCCTGTGATTAAACAGTTAAGAAAGGAAAATGACAACATATTGATTTCAATTGACACTCGAAACCACCAAGTCGCAAGATTAGCGTTAGAAAGTGGTGCGGACATGATTAATGACGTGTCAGGATTGAGGAGTCAAGAAATGGTTGATTTAGTAATCGAATCTCAATGTGCAGTATGTATTATGCATATGAATGGTGAACCAGGAAGTATGCAAGATAATCCGATTTATGAGGATGTAGTCGAAGAAGTAGCATCTTACTTAGAGCAACAAGCCAAAAAATTGGTTGACAGAGGATTTCCAAAAGAGTTAATCCTAATCGATCCGGGAGTAGGTTTCGGAAAAAGCCAACAGCATAACCTGTCACTGATGAAATCTGTAAAGCGGTTTGAAGAATCTGGTTACGGAATACTATGGGGGATTTCACGAAAGTCAGTCATTGGACATTTGACTGGAAAAGATAGCGCCTCAGACCGTTTAGCAGGGACCCTGGCCACGTCACTTTTTGCCGCCCAGTCAGGTGTTGACATGCTAAGAGTTCATGATATAGATGAACACAACGATTTATTCAATGTTTATTTTGCCTTGAGCAACTAGATTCCGCCAATAAGACCTGCCGCAGCAACCCAAGCACCTAGCATGCTTCCAAGGTTAGTGAGTGCAGTAACTAGCAACACTCGACCAGCTTTATTTGACCAAAAACTACCAAATGATTCCAATTTGAGAAATTGTTGCAAATCTTCTGCCGTTGGTTCTGCAACCTTAAGTTGTACATAACCGGCAAACCACCCAGCCGCAAGTGTTGGGTTTAGTGAAGTAATCGGGGACGCCAGTGCTGCGGTTAAAACTGCAAAAATATGCCCTCTGGCAATTATGCAGCCAATCGCTGCTAAAACTGCATTTGCAAGCGTCCAAACGGTAAATAATTCTACGATATCAACACTACTTCCTTGGTAAAGGAAGAAGCCGAATAATCCAAACACAAACAAGGGAATTAACCAAGGAATACCTTTGGATACGATGGAACGTTTAGGGACTACTGACAATTCTTCGATTCTATTTTGTGGCTGATTTGAGCTAAGATATCGCTCGATACCACTCAGGTGGCCGGCACCGACAACTGCTAAAATCCGCTTATTTGAATCAATATTCAAAATATTTTGAGCAAGAAACTCGTCCCTCTCATCGATTAACACTTCACCTGCGCCCGGTGAAAATTCCTTTAATTCATTCATCAAATCTGTAAGTATATCACGGCTTTCTAAAATTTCATCAAGGTCCACATCGACCTCATCATCATCTTCCCCAAGCATTGAAAAAATTATCTTAAATTTTTCACGGAACTTCATTTTACGCCATGCTCTGCGAAGTGTAACTTGAATGTCTCTATCGATTAACTCGACTTGCAATCCCAAATCTTCTGAAATGTTGACTGCTTCAAGTAATTCTGCACCTGGTTGTTGGCCTTCATCCAAGCCAAGTTTTCTCTGCTCTGCCGCCAGTAATGATTGAAGTAAAACCAAAGGAGCCTTGCCTTCTTTGATTACTTTGAGCAAACCTTCTTTGTCTAATCTACGCCCACTTACCAATGAATCATATCTAGATTTACACAATTCTACGGCTACTACATCTGGCTTAAAATCCTCAATTTGCTGCTTTACTGCTTCAACGCTTTTTGAAGAAATGTGGGCAGTACCTAATAACCGTAGATTACTATTTACTTCAACTAATGATGAATTTGAGATTATATCACCTCTTTACGAAAAAATATCTTGCAAGATTGTAAGGGTTTTTTCCATTACTATCTCTTCATTCTGCTCCTCATCTTCACTATTTTGTTGATTAATGATCTCGAATGGAATTTGGCCACCACCAAGTGACTTATGGCCGCCAGCAAGACCGTCTGGAAAGTGACTAGATAACAACTTACCAACATGGATATTGGCGTTATTAGAACGAGCAGAAAGAATTACTTTATTACGTCTAATTCCAAATGCCACAACAGTATCTACTCCTTCAGTTGGTAACAGGAAATCTGCTATCTGAGCAAGTGAATCCCGGTTGACTAAATTATACACTGGTGCAAGCATCAAGTTATCCACATGCACTTTATTATTCAAGGCAGTTGAAAATGAATCAAGAGCTGCGATAGACCTTGGAGGTGTTTCAATGGCCCGAAGTTTCTCTTTATCGACCCAGGCATTAATCCAAAGTAAAGCACGCACATCTACTGCATTGAAATTTCTAGTAAAACCAAGAGTATCGGTTTTGATGCCAAATGCAAGTGCCGTGGCAACCCGTGAACTCATGCCAAAATCACTGCTCATTAGCAGTGATGCCACCATCGAAGAGGTAGAAGAGTACTCGGAACTAACCATCGCTAGATCTGCTGTGACGGCTTCATCAACAGCATGATGATCGATAATCATGTGAGGAATACAATCTTTTGGCATGATATTGTTGGCACCTGGACGGTGAAAATCAACTGCGACTATTATATCTGAATCTTTGATTAAATCAGTGATTTCCCAATCTAGAATTAACCTTCTTACTGGAATTTCTAATTCCTTTACCATTGCTTGATTTTGATGATGTTCAATCATGCCACCATGAACAATTTGTGAGGCATGTCCATGTGATGAGAACAATTCATTCATTGCAAGCGCGGAGGCAAGTGCATCTGGGTCGGGATTATCATGACAAAAAATTGTCACCCTACTATTTTTTGCCATTGAGCGTAAGTAACCGTCTAGCGTTAATGCACCTTCTTTTCTCTCCCAACCACGAATTCTATCTTGCATTGCAGAGAACGATATGTCATCAATACTAATCAAATCATATCCGTCTCCTTCGATGGGGATGGTAGTCAATATGGGTGTTTTTGGCCATTTCCGCTTGATTACTTCAAGTGGTTCATCATCACTGATTGACTTGTCGTCTAAGTATAGGATTGCTGTTGGAGAATTATTGGTAACTGGCAACTCGCTTAGCGGCATTGAAGATGGTAGGGCGATAATTTCGCAGTTTTCAAGTTGCTCTCCAATCGGCAATGAATCAGCTAAACCGATTAAGGTGCAATTTTTCCGCGTAGAACACCATTTGGCAAGTCTCAAACCAAGCCCACTAGAGCCGAATATCAAAAACATGCCAAACACTTGGATGCGGTATTATCATGCAAACAATGTTGGTGCTTCTCTTGCTATGCCTTGCACTTCAAAGAGGTCCCTTCGCTGACAGCCTTTAATCGAAGCAACAAAGGTTGTAGGAATCATTTGAATTGCTTTGTTGAAGTTGGTCGCTGCGGAGTTGTACATTTCTCTTCTGTCAGCAACTTGGTTTTCAATAGATACTAATTCATTTTGAATGTTCAAGAAACTGCTGTCGGCTTTCAACTCAGGATATGCTTCTGCAACTGCGTTAATTTTTGGCATCATACCAGCCATCATTGATTCTGCTGCACCAACACCCTTCACGTCTTTATTTTGCAGAGCCCCAGCAGCCATTTGACGAGCCTTAGCGAATTCCATGAACAACTCTTTCTCATGTGTTGCATATCTGCTTACTATATTTTCTAGGTTTGGCAACATGTCATATCTTTGCCTGAGTAGTACGTCTATGTTCGACCAAGCTTGAATGGCATTTTCTTCCAGTCCAACCAAACGGTTCCACGCAGAGAAAAACCAAAAAATGAAGAATAAGAATAATACTCCAACAACCAATAGTCCAATAATTAACAGTTCCATGCCTATACCACCAACTGTTGCTTTAAGAGCCTTTTCTATCCGCAATCGATTGTAATAGAATAAATAGTATAGCAAATTAGGATTCATTAATTGAGGCTTAAAGTTGCTACTTGAATCGATTTTAATTGTTCTTGGAGTTTTAGCAATTGGGTTTTTATTTGCCCCATTGGGCCTCGGAGGTGGAATTCTATATGTGCCTCTATTCCATTATGTCGGAGGTTGGGAAATAGATCAGAAATTGATTATTGTCTCCTTATTACTCAGCGCAATTACAAGTTATGGTAGTGGGCTCGAGCACAGAAAAAAATCATACATCGATGACGAATTGACAGGTATTGCTCTTTGGGGTGCTATACCTGGTGCAATGATTGGCGTGTTTTTTGTCATGATGACTGGAACAGAGTTCAAATCAATCTTCAAAGTACTGAGCGTTATTGTAGTTGGTTTTGTGATATTCAAGATGATCAGAAAATTGAACTCTGAATCCTCTGATTCTAAATTAGAAGGTGAAATTCAGATAGGAAAAATGACATCGTTATCCGCTTTTGGTGGATTTCTATCCAGCGTAATGGCGATTGGTGCAGGGATGATTTACGTACCAGCAATGAAGTTTTTCGGCAACCTCGAAACCAGAAAATCAATTGGTTCGAGTCTAAACATTATGATGGTGGTTGTGCCATTTGCCATTGTTGCTCATTTTATGCTGCTTAATAATTATCAAATTTCACAACTAATTGATGAATCAATACTATTGATAGTATTGATAATCGCTAATTTTTCTGGTTCAAAATTTGGTGCAATATTGGGTTTTAGGCTATTTGATGAGAATATTTTGATGAAGGTATTTATTGGAGTATTATCCATTACTTGGATTAATTATGTCATTGATTTAGCCATCTAAATTGACTGAATTACCATAGCAATTCCTTGACCACCGCCAATACAGGCAGTCGCAACACCGTATTCTCCACCCGAGCGTTTCAATTCATGAGCCAAAGTTAGAACCAACCTGGTACCGGTTGCTGCTAGTGGATGGCCTATTCCAACAGCGCCACCATTCACGTTTACCTTATTGATATCTAATCCCAAATCTTTGATACAAGCAACTGCTTGACCAGCGAATGCTTCATTGATTTCCCATCGATCTATATCTTCAACAGTTAATCCGGCTTTTTCTAATGCCTTTCTAGATGAAGGAACAGGCCCATACGCCATAATCGCTGGCTCCAAACCAACTATGCCCCAGCTGATTATCTTCGCTAATGGTTTATCACCATCTGCTGCAGCTCTGCTTGAGGATTTTATCACTACGGCAGCAGCGCCGTCAACTACTCCTGATGCATTGCCGGCAGTGACTAGACTTTCCGGGCCAAATGCTGTCCTCAATTCAGCTAGTGATTCTGGAGTACTTCCACGCACAACATGATCTTCGTCCTTGTGACCAAAGTCTCCAACTTTGACTATTTCTTGCTCCCATATGCCATTATCTATAGAATTAGCAGTCCGTGAGTGTGATAGTGCTGCAAACTCGTCAGTCTCTTCTCGAGTAACGCCTTTACGCTTACAAATTTCATCTGAAGTCTGCGCCATAAATGAACCACACATACCATCAAGAAGGTTAGTAAAAAGATAATCTTCCATGTCTTTTTCCAATACTGTTCCTTCTTTTGGTGGCCTTGCTAATTTGTAGACATCACGCATACCGCGTAAGACATGAGGGGCTTGTGACATATTTTCCATGCCGCCAGAAACCACCGTTTCTGCTTCTCCTAACATTATCATTTGTGCACCTGTAACAATTGATTGAACTCCACTACCACATATTCGTGATAATGTCAACATTGGAACTTCTTGAGGAATACCTGCTCCTAATCCAGCATGCCTCGCGCCAAAGATTGCTTGATCACAGGTTTGTAATGCATAACCCATTACTACGTGATCGACGTTTTCTGGAGAAGTATTGGTTTTTTCCAAAGCACCTTTAATGGCAATTTCTCCAAGTTTCAAAGCGCTGTAATCTTTCAATAAGCCGCCAGGTTCCCCATCTCCACGCTTTCCACCTTGCCATTCACAAAATGGAGTGCGAGCTCCGCCAACAATCACTACTTCTTCCATGGGTGGGCGAATTCAAACAAGGATTTGAACTTCATGTTAGCGCTAGCATGCAAATTGCACCGATTAATAATAACATAGGCAAAGATATCATCTCAATAGTTGAGCGTGACCGACCAATGTTTGACAATTCAGTACCGCGGTTGAGCGTTACTTTTTGGCCAACACCGTCTTTATCACCCCAAACTTCAATCAAGGTGTTCTGCATGGTTTTATCCAGTCCTTCGGCTTCAATATCTTCATTAGTCCTTGACCTGATTTCTCCCATGACATAAACTGGGTTACCTAGCCTTATACCGTATAGCGTCCATCGATGATCGATAACTCGCCAACCACCAAGTGCTCCGGCAATTAATGAGGACATGAATTGTTTACCCAAGGATTCAGCAAAAGCACCATCCCAACGTTTGATGTAGTTGCCGTAATCAGTACGTTTGAAACTATTACCATGTACCTTTATTCCACCAGTTCCATCATGTAGAATAAATGGACAACCACCGGAATCTGAGCGTATTGTCACCCATCTTCTTTCTGTTCTTGTACCTTCCTTGGTTTTCACAGTTCTTTCTTGATGTTGTTCATAAGTCCAGTTAAATGCCACCATGTTTTCCATTACCATTCTCGGGTTTCCATCAACGACTACTCTTAGAACACCCTCTATTGAAGGCCTTACTTGGCCAACTAATTCACTGTGACCTATAGCAGCTGACCTAACTAATGATGTTGGAGTATCGATCATTTGATTGAGCATTTTCGCTTTTAGCCATCCCATTACTAGCCAAATAATCGAAATCAATGCCATAATACCGATACCAATGTATTTCTCTTGAGTTACTTCTAAAGAGGATATAATTGAACCAGCAAGTAATATCAATGAAATTGTTGCAAACAATCCAAAAATTCCATACAAACTCATACTTGCTGGAACCGGAGTGCCAACTCTAACAGGATGCTCTGGTAGTGGCGTCCCATCGCCGTCTGGAGCATATCTATCCTCTTTATTCCAAGAGGCTGGCCCTGGTGCAGGGAGAATCCAATCATTTGGGTCATTGGTTGGAACATAACTAGTTTGTCTCAAAAACCAGTTATCAACTGTAAGACCGCTCTCCTTGGCTCTTTGTTCAAGTTCTGCAGGATCGATCGCCTGCTTTCTAATCTCATGTAACTCTTTTTCATGCGAACCTGGAGTCACAGCTGCAAGGCCAAAGAAACCAATACTAATCATGAGCAAGCCCATTGGTAATTGTTCAGGGGTTTCACTCGTATCAGAAACCGCAGTCACTATTCCAAAAATTACCAAGCAACTAAACAAAACATAACCTAACCAGCCTTGCCATTTGTATGGCAAAACTAACTTGAACGAGCCCGCTTGTAGATTGAGAGTCTCTATCATCAAGCATTCCTAGATAGCCAAAGAGATTAATGTTGTTAATCAACCAAATAACTTTGAATCATCTAAACCGTTATTCGAAACCATCAGTGGAATTGCAACAATTAATGCGCATACAGCATTACAAACGGCGCTTACTCCGACAACTAATGCAGAAACTGCACCTTCATTCAAACCAGCATCCTCGGCTGCTGCGTCAGTGGAACCTGTCAAACTAAGAACAATTGAGAACAAAAATCCAATCAAGATACCAAGTAAAACCAAATGTACTCCCTTACGCTGATAATTCGTCATCCAAATACCTCCCAGTATCGCAGTTCCGATAGCAACTACGCCAGAAATTAGGTTCAAAATGATATCAAGAGTGTCGATACCCTGTTCTGTTCTGAGATCCTCGTTGGTGAAACCGACAATAGAAATTAGTAGAGCAACTGCATTAAACGCACCATATATGATTAGCAAAATACCAATAATTTTGGCAGCAGATGAGGGCGGTTGCAACATAATAACTTGATTACCGAAACCTGTCGAAATTTGGGCTGGTTGTCCATCAATCAATATCTGCTGCTGACCACTCTCTGTCGTCAAATCATCCCATGGGTTTGGTTGCATGGATGTCGGTAGACCACCAACCTATTCAAGTCTCGTATCTACCGAATAGATATAGTGGTCTTGAAGAAGGAAGAACTCTTGCAACACATGAGGCGGGCCTGTTGACCAATTTACTCGTAGTTTACAAAAAAAACTTTGAGCAGGTTCATGATGATAGTCTCCGTAAGATTACAGAAATATTGCAAGACGTAAAGGACCGCTTTGATGTCAAATTTGACTTAACCGCCAGGGAAAAAGTCCGAAGAGCCGATTTTATTGGACGAGATTTAGTTGTCGTTCTAGGTGGAGACGGTACTCTGACTAGTATTTCCCATAACATAGACGCTGATACACCGGTGATTGGAGTCAATTCTCATCCAATTGATGATGACCCTGCAGGAAGTTTTGGGTTCTACATGGATTCAAACGTTCATACCTTTGCAGATGATATCGTAACCGCTCTAAAGGGTGAGGCGATTATTAACCAGGTGCCAAGACTACAAGCGATAATTGACACAACCTCAGGCAATAGATTTACCACGGATCCTGCGATGAATGACCTATTAATCGCAAATACTCATCAATATGCACCAAGTAAATATCATCTAAGAAGGGGCGGCAAAAAATGCAAGCAACAAAGCAGCGGCATTGTTTTCTCAACTTGGCTAGGTCAGGGCGCCTGGCTAAATCACATTCTAGAAAAAGATACCATGAATGAATTGCGAACTCGAGTGAATGAAACAGAGATATCAAATCATTACTTTGTAGTTGCTAGAGAAATCCCACACCAACAGCGAATTGAAGACCAATGGTCTTGGTTTGATTGGACAAGTGAAAACACGGTAATTACCTCAGACATGCACAGGGGTTATGTTGTTCCTGACGGTTGGGATGAAGTACATTTTAATCGTGGAGCTAGTATTACAGTAAATCTAGACGCCCCTAAACTGTGTTTATTGACATTTAGAAATTCAATCAGTGAGAAATTATCTAAGCTGATCGAAGTAGACTTAGTTTAATACTAAGTGTAAAAAGTAAAGTATAGTAGAAATAAAAAAAGTGGAGACTGGAGCCCAAATGGACTCCAGCCTCCGGTTTTCTTAGGAGGTGATCCATCTGCAGGTTCCCCTACAGATACCTTGTTACGA
>WTIT01000064.1 GCA_011526375.1 Methanobacteriota archaeon | reverse complement strand
TTGTGGTGAAGAGCCTGATTCTGGAGAAGATTTACAGATACAGTACATCGATGCAGCAGGAACATGGGTCACACTGAACACATGGTCCGGCGCCACATCAGGCGGAACAGTACAGCAATGGTCAACGAACTTACCACCAGCAGCACTCCACGCTAATACGCAAATCAGAATCAATCAGATCAGTGGCAGCGGCTCAGGTGCGACTTGTTGCGATTTCTGGTTCGTGGATGATGTACATCTTGCATCACCGCCAGAATCACACTGGGTTAGTCCAACAATTGGTTGGGGTCCAGGAGCAACACAGCCGGTTTCCCGGAGCACATATGCACCGATTTACTTAGACGCAGTAATTCCCAACGGAGCGTTCCTCAACTGGTCAATTCTTGATGATAATGGTAATGAGATTATGGGGGCATCTGGTAGTAATGATGCAATGATACCGTTGAATATGATAGACTATGAAATGTACCCGCTAGTAAGGCTAAAGTTGGAATTCAAAGCCTCTGCAGCTGGTAACGGCATTCCAGTTCTACATTCAATCGGCGGAGACGGACAAATCATTACCAATTTCAATGGCGGCATTTTGAATCAAGATTGGGATGTTGCCTGTATGCAGGGAGGCAGTGTAACTCCACAAAATGGGCTAATTGCCACAGTTGACTGTAATGTCACCTCCCCTTGGTACAAAACATACAGCCCTACCAAGGTAATCAGCGGTCAGGTTGACAACAAGGATAGTGTTCTGCAGATACGCTACTCAGAAAATGATAACTGGACCAACCTCACCACTGGTTCGTTTACTTCATCTAACGGAAATACAATTACTCAATATCAGTTGAGATTTACTCACAATGGGTCAAATTCCACTTCTTGGCAGGTTAAATCACTCTCCTGGCTGCTTAATGGCGGTAAGCATCCTGCACAGCCAGCGATTGATTTCAATCAAGACGGATTCGTCGAGTGGGGTGGCAGTGATAGTAGAGTCGGATCATGGGGCTGGCAAGACCGGTTTGAAAATGGCGAGGAAATCATCGCAGTCACACCCGGAATTTCAGGCACAGATAGCGTCTCTGCGTGGTTGCCTAGAGACAATATACACTCCTTCTCAGTTGGAGTAATGGCAGAAACCGGCGTTCTTTCAGGTCTATACTTGAGAGTTGGCAATCAATTGATTGCAAATTGGACATATGATAACGTCAAGAGTGCGTATGTCACACTAAACTCATCCCAACTCTATGCGCTTACCTATGCCGCATCAACTGCTTCTAGCGTCGGTTTCCTAGGAGCAAATTTTGTCCAAATGGATTTCGAAGTCACAGGAACTGGCGGAATGAAAATGGCAGGTTTATCAATTCCATATGACGTGTCAATGTATCTAGACTCTGGCCAACAATCACCGATGGTCTTGGGTATTAATGATGCAAGGGCTACATTACCAGATGTTGGTGGACAACACATTATTCCTGTGCCGTTTGTCTCAGACTCTGCAGGAGGATTAATGGTCACGCTCGATGGAGTTAATTTTTCATCAGATGTTGAAGTTATATCCACTTACATGGAAAATCCAGTTCAAGTACTAACCACCAGTCAAACTTGGCATACCATGCACACAGATTTCCAAGTTAGTGCATCAACAGCGGGCTTAGTTAGATTGGATGTAGTAGGGCAAAACAATCATGCTACCTGGTTAATTCCTACCGGTGGTGGCTCTCCTATAGGACAAGGTGATAGTGAACTTGTAGAATTACATCCTACTGATTGGCTTAACTTTACCCAAAACGGTGATGATGTCAGTGTCGCAGTTCAATATCGTATAGAGCCGGGTTGGGATGACGAAGAATACCTTACAGCATCGACAAGATTGGTATTGTCCAATGGAGTAGTATCCATTCCTGCAACGCATAGTTGGGGTAGTATAACAGGTGGATTGAAGGCTCTGGAAAATGATTTAGAGATAAAGAGCGTAACCTTCTCCACCGATCTTGGCGAATTGCCCAGCGATGAATATTATCTACCAGCAGGTCAAGACGTTGAGATTTCAATCGATATTGGGTTTGAAGGTTTGTCAGATAGTGAATCATTCGCTGATGGAGATGCAGTATTGACTCTGTATCAGGGTACTAATGAAATAGCCAACACTACCATGATGGATGTTGACATGTGGAATTATACTGACACTGTACCATTCACTAACGGAGTGCTGAACTGGAGAATCGAAGTTGTACCGATTAATGGCGGAGGAACCACCAGCGATGCGGAATTTGAGCGAGCATTCTTTGCTGATTCCGTAGTTCCATCGGTTTATTGGTCCAGTGTTGCTGCATACGATCATAGAGTTCCATCCTCAACTCAAACAATTCAGGTTCAGATAACGGACCAACCTGTGCTGCCTTCAAATGTTGAAGCAATGGTTTGGCGAGAGTGGGTAAATGATTATGATTTCAACGGCATGCCAAGTCCAGATGAATATCAGTCGTTTTCCGATGTGTTACTGCCAAATGACATGACTGCTTTCGTTGGCCAGTATACGATACTACTCGATGATAGCGGTGGTTCAATCGGTGAAAAAGTAGCAGTTTATCTCACTGGAAATGACCCTGCAGGTCATCCGCTGGAGGATAATGGAACTGGCGAAGAAGGTGAGCATCTGTTCATGTATCAACTCAAAGCTGATGGTCCACCTTCTATTCCTACCGCGGCCTTTTCATGGGAGGGTGGCAGACAGACCTGGCTACACCCGATGATTAGTTACGAGTTTGACGTTATGATGAATGAACCAAACGGTGGTTCTGACCTTATGGTTGTTGAAGTTCAACTGGCATCACAACAAAATAGTGACAGACTACCAATTTCATGGGATTTCATCACCGGAGATTGTACTACAACCAGTCCTCATTTAGTCATCGATGATTGTGAAATGATTGGACAGAATGGCCCTGCAGGACCATATGAAGAAGACATCACTCTCAATGTGCAATTCCACTTGCTATGGACAATACCAGACTTGGGAGATACCAAGCGTGAGCCGAAATTAATCGTTCAAGACCGTGCAGGTAATACTGACCAGCAAGCATTCCCAACGCTTAGATGGCGTTCGTCAGGAGACATGTACATCCCGGATGAGACTATCCAACTAGTAATCGAGCAAGGAACAGCAGTTGCAGACGGGGCAAGAATTGCACCAGGTAGTACCTTCGAAGTATCTGGTGATGTGCTTTTCGAGAAAACGAATACAAGACCTGACTTTGATTGTCCGGTTAGTGTAAGATTTGATGGTACAACTTATCCAACTACTGCAGTCGATGGTACATGGACCGCTGTTGTTACTGCCCCAGAAAGTTCAGGCAAGAAAGCCCTAACCTGGAGTGTTGATTGTATCTCCGGCCAAGGTAATGATGTCACCGATGAATCAAATAATCGCTGGATACAAGTTGATGGTACAGGCCCAACTCCGGTCGAGATAATCAATCCAAGACCAAACACCATACTCGATACAGAGACTTACGAGGTAAGAGTGGCCATCGATGAAGAGGGCGGCTTAGACGTTGATTCTCTACAACTTGAATGGTGGGTTGAGGACGCAAACACCGGAGATAGATTGCTCAACGGCTTCGAATCAATGATGCTAGAGGGCGATGATGTATCAGGCACTCAACTAGAGGTTTATGCCAATGTTGACCTATCCGATATTACCGACACTATGATTGAAAACCGCCTAATACTATTCGTCAAAATAAATGGTAGAGATTTAGCAGATAATGCCATTCTTGGAATGAATGGAGCGCCTGCCGGAAGCGAGATTGCTCAATGGGACCTTGAGTGGTTGAGGCCAGAATTTGCTATTGGACCTCTCGATGTATCATATACTCGATTAATTCTAGAGGTTGGTCAATCAACATCGGTTCAGGCTCTTGTTAGTAATACAGGCTCACTAGACGGCACAGTTGATGCTACAGCGTACATAGTTAGGCTTAATGGTACCAAAGAGGTGCTACAACGACCAAGTATCGATATTCCCGCAGCCGGTAAGGGATTAATCTCAATTGATTGGGTTCCAACTACTGAAGGTGTGCAGTGGATTGAAGTTGAACTTGATAATGGGCAGACTGCTAAAGGACCAACTGTAGATGTTCGACCAGCAAGAGAGCAAGGTTTTGTCGAAAATCTATTCGGTGACGTAAACCCGCTTATTGGATCAGTCGTCGCACTAATTTTCATATCAATAATCGTCACAGGCTTGATTTGGGCTAGAAAAGCAACCCGTGGTAAAGGTTCAGGCTCAGAATATGATTGGGATGAGTACTCCTCAGAAATTGATTATGATGACTACGATGATTACGCAGAAGAGGTTGATTCACCAACTCAACAGAACACAATCGAGCCAGCGTCATCTGTTGGTGCAGCATCTGCTGCACTAGTTGGCGGAACCGAGGCGGCTACTGAGGAAGAAACTGACTGGGTAATGGGTGCCGACGGATATTGGTGGTATCATGACAAAGATACAAATGAATGGTGGTACAAAGACGAAAATGGCGACATTGTCAAATTTAGTTAGCCACGGTGAGCGCGTTGTCTAGAATTATTGGTCTGCTGCAAGTCGATTCAACTGTCGGCGATTTGGCTGGCAATGCCAAACGCTTGGAGTCATTGGCTAATACTGCGAAGATTAACGGCGCTAAATTAGCTGTTGCGACAGAGCTAGCAATATGCGGCTATCCGCCACGTGACCTATTACTTCAGCCAGATTTTATCACTACTTCATTTCAATCAGCCAAATCCTTGGATGTCGAGATTCCGGTATTAGTCGGTACTCCGGTCCCAAGTGAGCAAGAAAGAAATTTGCCCGCAAATGGCGTTGTTCGCTCTGGTCTGCTAAATTCATCGCCTAATGGTGAAAATACCAATCGTGTGGTGGCCAAGAAGCAACTTTTACCATCTTATGATGTGTTTGATGAGACTAGATATTTCTCACCAGCAAATCGTTCGGGAATTTGCCGCTCAATTGGCGATATTGATCTAGGCGTTACGGTTTGTGAAGATGCTTGGCAAGCGGCGGGTCTAACTCCCTCCGCCTACGGTCAAGACCCGATTGAAAGCTTGGCTGAATGGGGTCGCCAAGGAGTAACTCTCGATGCAACAGTGAACCTTTCAGCATCACCATATCATGCAGACAAAGTAAGTTCAAGAGTCAAGGTTTGTCGAACCGCGGCAAAAATATTGCAACATCCATTTTTGTTAGCAAACCAAGTTGGAGCGAACGACGATTTGCTGTTTGATGGCTGTTCGCTTGTGGCTTGGCCAAATGGTACAGTAGTGATTGCTCCCGCGTGGCAAGAAGGCGTATTGTTAGTCGATTTAGAACGACCAGAGAACTCAAAATGGGTCGGTATGGAAGCAGAAGACGCATTATCTGTAGGCACTGATTCGCTCAAGATATTGGCTGCAGATAGCGACGGCCGCGAAGATTTAGATTCGCTAATAGAAGACATTACTGATGCAGTTATTACGGGCCTAGCTGATTACTGTCGCAAATCCGGGATTAAACAAATTGTACTGGGTTTGTCTGGCGGTATTGATTCTGCAGTTGCCGCATGTGTTGCCTGTGCAGCAGTAGGGCCAGATAATGTACTTGGTATCGCAATGCCAAGTCGTTTTTCCTCACAACATTCTCTCGATGATGCAAAATACACCGCCGAATCACTTGGCATGGAATTTAAAATCCAACCGATTGATGAAATGCATAGCGCCTTAGAAGGTCAAATCACTGAGGTATTAGATAACGGTAACCCGGTTGCCTCGGAGAACATTCAATCTCGATTACGTGGCATAATTGTCATGGCACATGCTAATGCACAATCAAGAATGGCTATTGCAACCGGCAATAAATCTGAACTTGCTCAAGGATACTGTACGCTTTATGGCGACATGGCTGGAGGTTACACGCCGCTTGGTGATTTGTACAAAATGCAGGTTTACGCCCTAGCCGAAATTTTCAATCAGCGAGCCAAACAAAATGGACTTCAGCCACCGGTTAACCAGTCGACTTTGACCAAACCACCATCGGCTGAACTAGCGCCCGATCAAAAAGACGAAGATTCATTGCCACCATACCAAGTATTAGACGAAATTCTACGCCTTCACATCGAGCATACGATGGATGCTGATGATATCGTTGCAGCAGGCCATCCAAGGTCAGTAGTTATCGATGTCTTGACAAGATTAGAGCGTAACGAACACAAACGCTGGCAGATGTCTCCAGCACCGCGGGTGACTAGCAAAGCCTTCGGTCAAGGCTGGCGCAGACCATTAGCATCTAGGCATGATTGGCGTGATTGACTTCGATGGTCATAAAAATCAATTGCATTACCTCGCACCATGTCGGCCTCAGTAGTCAATATTGCAGGCTACCGCTTTGCCGACATGCCTGACCGAGATGACTTAAGGCAACCATTGAGAGATTTGTGCCAAGACCTAGACCTCAAAGGAACAATTCTATTGGCTCATGAAGGAATCAATTTCTTCCTCGCTGGCAGTCAGAACTCTATCGATTCATTCGTTGAATGGCTCGAGGCAGATCCTCGATTCACCAATATACCACTCAAGATTTCATACTCAGATTATCAGCCATTTCGCCGGATGAATGTCCGCTTGAAAAAGGAGATTATTTCGCTAGGCCTCGATCATATCAAACCGGCAGAAATGACTGGTGAGGAGATAACTCCAAAGGCGTTTAAACAGCTTCTCGATAACGGAGATGAGGTAATAGTTCTTGATACTCGCAACGAATATGAATGTCGTATTGGCACTTTTGAGAATGCTTTTGAATTAAACATTAGGTCGTTTAGAGACTTCCCTAGAGCAGTAAGTGAAATGGATGAAGATTTGAAAGATAAACCAGTTGTTATGTTTTGCACAGGTGGAATACGTTGTGAAAAGGCCAGCGTCGTAATGATGGATGCAGGATTTTCCAATGTCAAACAATTGAAAGGCGGTATTCTTGGCTATTTCGAAGAAGTCGGTGGCGATTACTGGAATGGCGACTGCTTCGTTTTTGATAGACGAGTAGCGGTCAATCCCCAACTCGAGGAGACCGATGTTGTACAATGTTTTGCCTGTCGTGAACCGCTCTTGGTTGAAGAACAGAGTACTGGCGAGTATGTAATAGCGCAATCTTGTCCATATTGTTCAGACAAGAAGTGAATCACCAGATGAGCCATTCATCTTGTAATGTCAATGGGCTCCAAAGGTGCAATTCCATACCCGAGACTCCATTGTCAGCCACAAATACCACCAACTCCTCATTACCAATTAGTGAACCATAACCGGCAGCATCTGAGTTATTCCCAGCACCAGCCCATGGGTCGTAGACCAACTCCGCTTCCAGCGTCATTGTGTCAAAACTCCATAGACAATGCCCGGTGTCAACTCCATTAACTTCCCCATTGGCAACGATTAGCAGGTGGTTGTCGACAGGCAAGATACTGCGAATTTCAGCAGAACCCATGCCTGGTTGGAATTCATGAATCACTTTAGTGCCAGAACTAGTACCGTCGCTCATACACAATTCTTCTGCAGTAGCACCGGTAATACAGTCAAACCATAATTTGCCATTTGCCATAACGGCATCAACTCTTTCGCTAGGCGCAACAACCAAACTGGATAGCTCAACTAGATTGCCAGTCTGTAAATCATAACTCCATACAGTAGGATCGACTGCGGAGATTTGAGCGTCAAAAATTATCTTATTATCTAGTAGATTCAACCCGAGGTTTTCTCCAACATTGGTTGGTGGATTACCGTTGCTTTGTAGTGACATACTGGTAAGCCATGTGTGACTACCAGAGGAATTTAATTGAACCAGTTGTCTTCCATTAATGCCATCTTCAGCAACTACGATTGCGTAATCTCCAAATGGTAAAATCGAATTTGGCGTACTATCTTCAAAATTGTTCAAGTCCCAAGACATAAATTCACCCTCATTGCTCAGATAATGCATTTCATAGCCAATATCATCATGAATTCCTGACAGCCAAATGCCGTATTCGTCTACGGCAAACGAAGTTTGGGCATGAGAGGAGAACTTTGCCTGAGTAAGGTCTAGGTTAATTTGAGTAGCCGATTCGAAAAATGGTGCATCAAATATATTGTAGACAGACTGACCGTTTGTCCACATTAAATCAAAATTAGAATCTGAAAATATTAGGCCATCCATCCATCTCTCAGCTACAGAGTCTGCAATAATGCCGTCTCCACTGTATCCGGTCAGTTGTTGTGTACCACTTGCTGTTAGATTAGTGATCCATAACTCTCGTCCGTTTACTCCATTGTCGGCATCAAACAACCACAATTCTTCATCGTTAACCGAGACCGGAGTAAAGCCAAGGTGTAAGCCAGGGCTTGAATCTGCATTACCTGGATTTAGGTCAATCAACTGATTAGTAGAGGTAATAGTGCCTTCACTGGTCCATAGTTCACAACCAGAAGCACTGTCGCTGCCAGCAGAAATTAGCATATTATGGGCCGTTGACCAAGCAAATTCCGAACATTGACTGGAAAAACCATCAGAGACGCCAGGGAATAAATCGGAAATTGGGCCATAGTTCAACGGTTCACTGCAAATTTTTAGTGATTCAATAATCTCATCATCATGCATCAATTCATCATCAGCAATTCCTGCACCATTGCCATCATCAACGCCAAAATTGATCACAACACCATTCGAACATAGGTAAGGCGGCGGAGCAATTCGCTCTACTAAGGCAGAATGTCCACTGGTGCCGTCAATACCGTTAGCCCCATTGATACCAACCATGCCGTTACAAACAAATTCTGAATTCTGTATCTCCTCTGAGTCAAGAGTACCATTGGCATTTAGATCTAATCCGGTGGAAATTAGTATTCCACCATGAGGACAAGATTCGTTGCCGTATTCGATGATTGTAGTGTTAACCAAACTGTCTATTCCCGGCAGCCCGTTTGGGCCAGTTGCACCTTGAGGGCCAGAAAGACCTTCTTTACCATGACATAATCTCGTGGTTGAAGTAACCTCATCCTCCTCTAATATTCCGTTCCCGTTATTATCATTGCCAATGAAAATGTCAGCCCCGCCTTCGGTGCAAATGTGGTCTGCTTCACGTCCAGCAGTTCTAACCAATACTTCCGTGCCATCAGCACCAGCATTTGATGAATCATCCAATGAATCAATTATGGTAAAGGAGTAAGCGGATAGTATCAGGGCGATGATTATCGAGACAGTTTGGAGCACTATCATTGCCTTTTTCTTCGGTGACTGTGTATCATGCTCTTCCATTTGCTCATCGGTTAGGCGGCCATCGATTGGTGGCACTGGTTTTAGTGGTGAATTATTGGCAGGTTCTCCTGCAATAGAACTAATCTCATCATTCTGATAACTATTAGACATGATGATATCTCACAACCTCAAAGATATCAAAACTTCCGGTTTAATCAACAAGGAATTCAATCTGTTAGGGGTTTAGTTCATGAGATGGTTAGTACAGCCGAGTATCATGGACTTACCTAGTAGGCTGGCTGAACAACTTGCCGGCAAGGAAGGTAAGACGCGTCAAAAGGCTGCTCGTCTCGTGGTAGATTTGGCTGAAATCGCCAATGCAGAAGGCTTCATTGAAGTTGATAATGCGCACGTTTCCGGTGTTTCAGTAATTACTGGCGGCCATGGTCTTCGACGATTCTTGTCTGATTTATCCGATGATGAGGATGGCCAAGTAGCCATTACAACTACTCTAAATTCAGCCGGTTGCGATAAAGAGAAAATGCAGGAAATGGATATTGATTGGCCTGACTTTTTAGAGCAACAATTCGAGATTATTCATGCCTATGAGCGTTTAGGTATCGAGGCCACATTGTCATGTACGCCTTATGACAGAGGAATAGATCTGGATTCAGGCATCGCTTCTTGGGCTGAATCTAATGCCGTTTGTTTTTCTAATTCTTGGACCTCTTTAATCACCAATCGAGAATCGGGGTTATCGGCTCTAGCAACTGCACTAACCGGATTTGCCCCTAAGTGGGGTCTACATTTAGAGCATAACAGAATGCCGAATATTCTGGTCAATATCGCTTGTGAATTAACCGAACTTGCTGATTGGTCAATTTTGGGCGATTGGATTGGAAAACAGGTTCGACCAGATTGGGATTTGTCTTGGGGTCCGATGCCATTTATTCGAGGCATGCCAAAGCATGTCTCATTTGCCAGTAAGAAAGCATTGACTGCAGCAGCCGCCAATTATGGCTGTCCTATGCTATGGGCTGAAGGGCACAGCGCAGACCCTCCACTTGCCAAAGATGCAGATGGCAATTGGCTTGAACCGGAATCCGGCTGGGCTGGAGTGCTAGAATTTACCGAGCAGGATTTAGCACAACGCTATCAAGATTTAGCACCTCAAGGTCAAGTTGATTTGGTAGTTATTGGCTGTCCTCAAGCAAGTATCGAAGAGATTCGACGTACGGCATCAGCAGTCCGATCATATGCAGAAATGGGGGCAAAAATACCGAACAACAGATTGTGGCTATTCACTAGTGGTGAAAATTACCAATTAGCCGCTGATGATGGTAGTATTGATTTGTTGGAAGATGCCGGAGTAGTAATTTTGCAAGACACTTGCCCCGAAGTCACTCCTTACAATCGCCAGCACTACAATCACTTGTTGACTAATTCACTAAAGGCTGAACATTATTTGACCAGTGGATTAAACAGAATTCCTACTAGTGTGATGACTATACAGGATTGCGTAGCCCACGCCTTCAACCCGGATTTATCAGCCGGTGAGAGGCCAAC
>WTIT01000135.1 GCA_011526375.1 Methanobacteriota archaeon | reverse complement strand
GTGGCTCCGGCGGTGGCGATCCAAATGCTTGTATTGACGATTCGGAATGTATGGCAGGTGGCTACTGTTTGAACGGCGCTTGTGTATACAATGACCAAGATATGGATGGTATACCAGATGACCAAGATAACTGTCCTGCCAATGCTAATGCCAATCAAGCAGATGGAGATGGTGATGGAGTCGGTGATGCTTGTGATAACTGTCCAACCAACGCTAATGCTGACCAAGCAAACGCAGATGGTGATGTGTATGGTGATGCCTGTGACGCATATCCAAATACCTTCTTTAATCCAGACGATATTTGTACTAGGGAAGTTAACCCTGTGTGTGGTATTGATGGAAATACTTATTATAATCCATGCGAAGCAATCAAAGCTAATGTTCAAGTTGATTACAACGGACAATGTGGCAACTGCGTTCCAGATTGCACAGGTTGTGAATGTGGCGATGATGGCTGTGGCGGTAGTTGTGGAACTTGTTCAAATGGATTGATTTGCGACTCAAATCAACTTTGCTCAGGTTGTGTATCTGACTCTGATTGCCCATCGGTTTGCTCTGAAGGAATTTGCGTTGATTGTAGAACCGATTCAGACTGTCCATTAGGTACTTTGTGTGATGGAAATGGCGAGTGTGTAATTCAAGGATATCTCAATGAAATACATTATGACTCTCCAGGCACTGATCAAAATGAAGGAGTAGAAGTGAAACTACGTTATGCAAGTGGTATTTCAACTAGTCAACTTTCTACAGTTATAGTCACTTTGTATAATGGTGCGAACGGGCTTTCCTATGCAACACATAGTTTAGATACATTCACAGAAGGTGTAACCGATAATGGATTCACTTATTATTACAAAATGATACCTGGCATCCAAAATGGTGGCCCTGATGGAATCTCACTCTCAGGAGTTCAAACAACTCAATTGTTAAGTTATGAGGGCACCTTTACTGCAGCAGATGGACCCGCCAATGGGATACAATCTACAGATATAGGAATCTCAGAACTAAGTAGTGACGGTTCTCTTCAACACTTTGATGGTATCGGTTGGTTAAGTGTTCCGGCCACATGGGGCGATGTGAATTCTTATCCTCCGGATGGAACAGCATGTGATGATGGCGATTCAAGTACAACAGGTGATGTATATACCAACGGAGTCTGCCAAGGAACACAATCTAACAATCCACCAACTATCAGTTCTGTCGCTTTAACCCCTGCTAACGCATACGCTGGAACCACACTTGTGTGCACCGCTTCTGGAGCGAATGATATCAACGGTGATGCGATAACTTTCTCATATGAATGGTTTGTAAACGGAATTTCCACTGGTAATGGTGCCACGTACAACGGTGCTGTTGGAGGAGATACAGTTTATTGCGTAATCACTCCATTTGATGGAATTGAATACGGGGCGTCAGTTACCAGTAGTACCATAACAATCCAAAACAGCGCGCCAGTTGTAGGTTTGCCACAGATACAAAGAACCTCAACACCGCAATATTGGGATGGATACCATGTTGGAGACCAATTCACTTGTACAGCATCCGCCACAGATGCAGATGGTGATGTACTAACCTATTCTTACACTTGGAAAGTTAACGGCGTATCTCATACAACGGGTCAAAATCTTGATACAACAAGTTTGAGTTCTGGTGACTCTATTAATTGCATGGTTGTTGTCAATGACGGCACCACAGATTCTGATTGGGAACTATCGTCTACTGAAATCCTTTACACAGTCCACCATATTGATATTCAGAATATGGCATATAGTCCATCAAGCATTACCGTAACTTCAGGAGATTTCATCATTTGGACTAACCTTGATAGTGTGGACCATACAGTAACTGACAATAACACTAATCCATCGTTTGATTCAGGGTTATTGTCGAATGGCCAGACTTTTGCACTGGCAACGAACGGCCTATCCGCAGGAACTTACAACTATCATTGTACACCACATCCATCGATGACTGGAACTATCATTATCCAGTAATCTTAAGCGTGCTTCAATACGAAGGACAATAACAGGGCAGTAGCCTAGTTGATCAAAGATATTAAATCGTAAAAGTCCCAACTTTGAGTATGAAATGGAAAGAAGGAAAAATATTGATATTCTGCTTCATTCTAACCAACCCATGCGCACCAACCACGCAAGGAAGATTAGAGAATTACGAGAAGAAGATGCAGTTAGCCCAGTTATCGCCACCATATTGATGGTAGCAATTACTGTTGTACTAGCAGGAACGTTATACGTCTGGGCAGCGAACCTCGCTGAATCAAACACTGACGGCTCTCTCGAATTGTATACATTTAGCAGCAATGATGCAGCCGGTTCGCCTTCAATGGCAACCGACGACAATCTTGCCATTACGACAATGACTCAAGGTGAAAGTATTGGCTGGGCCAGTCTATCAATTGCTGTATCTGTAGATGGTGCAGCAGCAGTACAGTGTGCGCTTCCTGGTCAAACTACCGGGGGTTGTATCGTAGTTGAAAGCGAAACCAACGATGGTGGCGTTTGGGCCATGGGTGAAGATATCACCATCCAAGAAAACGGTGTTGATTTGTGTAACGCCGCAGCGTGCGACCTAACAATCACCATCACCAACGCTCGTGCAGGCAAATCTCTCGGTGTTACTACAACAGTCACCGAACAAGGTGGCGGCTTAGTTGCCTT
>WTIT01000013.1:9112-39205 GCA_011526375.1 Methanobacteriota archaeon | reverse complement strand
GCAGTAGACTAGGTCGTTTTGCAATACTTCTAGCAATAGCAACTCTTTGTTGTTGTCCACCACTAATTTCGCCGGGAAATCGGTCAACTTCTGCTTCTAGCCCAACTAGTTTCAGCAATTCCTTGGCGCGCTGTGAATCTTTGTTTCCGGATAATTCTTGAATAAGTAGAATATTCTCTAGTACTGTTAAGTCTTGTAGCAAATTGAAAAATTGGAATACATAACCGATGTGTTCCCTTCTAAACGATGTCATCAGTTCAGAATGATTTCTTGGCACCTCATTGCCCATGAATGTATAACTGCCACCAGTTGGACTATCAAGGGCAGAAAAACAGTTCAGTAGAGTCGTCTTGCCAGAACCGGATGGCCCAAGTAATACAACTCTCTCGCCTTCTTCAATCTCGATGGTCACTCCGTCGAGCGCTTTTACAACGCCAGCTGGAGTTTCGTAATGTCGTTCTATGTTTTCCATCTTTAGAAGTGTAGTCATTGTTTTCCCTCAGTAATTCAACAAGTTGCATTGTATGAGTACAGGTATGGCAAGGCAGATATAAGCATCTCTGTATTGTGATTCAATCTACAGCCGGTTGATTCAACATAAGATGGTCATGGTGCAGGGAGCGGAGGGTGAACACATCTAAGATGTGTGAAGAATCGATTGTAACAATACACCTAGCTTCCACACCACGTTGTGTAGTGTAGTGAATGTGGTGCCGGGAGCGGGGCTTGAACCCGCGACCTTCGGATGTCTCAGACACCGCAAGGGTTGCACGTCATACGAATGCCTTGTAGGCTGCCCTATGAGTCCGACGCGCTACCAACTACGCCACCCCGGCTTAGCCAGTCGTGAAGGCTACACTCTTTGAATAATGCGGATGAGAGAATTAGGATTTTTGTTTCAATAACGGAGTGTTTCCATCCGTAGCATTCATGCACTCCCAGTCTTCCGCAGGTGTATGGTCGACCTTCAAACTGCCATGGCTGCAGCTGCTGCGGAGCGCAAACAGCGTGCCGGTGCAGCCAGTGAAGAGAGAAAGGTTAGAAGAAGTGGTCCTAATCTTGGAATCGAACCGTTTGATCCAGTTAAGCATGTTAGCAAAGAAAAAGCCGATACTGCTTCTATGTGGTTGGTCATTGCATTCTCAGTTGTGGTATCACTTATGATGCGATATGTATTGATGCCAAATACTTCGCCAGAAAAGTCTGATATTCTTTACTTAATGCCGCTCAGCGCAATAATATTGATTCCACAAGTTCATAGAATGGTTATGCCAAAGTCTTTCCAAGAGTTTTACGGCAAAGGGACGTGGTTCAAAGCCGGCTTCCTCCATACATTTACTTTCTTAGCAATGTCGTTCTTGTTGGTAAATCCTCCAATGGGTGACATCGTTGCCCCTAAACTTGCCAGCCATTGGGCTATTGCTACTGATGATGGTGAGATTCTTTTGTTCAACGAGGATTCTAGTAAGGATGGAATAATTGAATGGGAAGTTGAAAATAATGGTAGACTCGATGGAGAAGTATGGTTGTTGTTTGCCTTAGCAGACAATGTTAATTCCGACGGTGCAGAAGTAGTAGTTGAGTTGACCCACCAATCGGTAGTCACAGAATTAGCAAGTGATGAATATTATTGGGCAAATAATTCTGATAGAATTGCCAATGCTACGAAAACCGATAATTCTTCGGCCCCTAATTTAGTACCACACAGTAAAGACCAACCATTTGCCATCAACTTGGGCTCAAATTTGGCAGTGGGCAGCCATGATATTTTGGTGACCATAACCGAGGACGGAGACCCGTGGGAAAATGAGCGTGTCTACAAGTGGAAACTTGTTGTTGTCGAAGCGGTAGAATCTACTGAATCATGACAATAAATCTTGATGATTGATAACAATCTGGTCAATCAAATTGTCAATTTTTCTCTTATCGTAATTTTCCCTTGCTATGCGATTTATTCTCTGTGTTCTAATTGCCCTTATCGGTGCAGCGAGTGGCGTCCAACACAGCGCATTGAGTATACTTTCAGGTCCCATCGATTTGATTTGTACGGTTTGGGGTAGTAGTCGATTTTTCAAACGGGTAAAGTGAAAGTGAAAGTGATCATTGTTTGAGGTGGGTGACTAGTCTTGCAGTCAAGGCATCCAACTGTATTTGTTCTCCCCCGCCTTCGACTAAGCGATAGTCAACTTCGGCCATCCATTCAGTTAGATCAAGTTTTGATTCCTCGCTCAAAAAGTCAGCAGAGTACAATTCTCTGTGTAGTTGATTAACAAAATCTGTCCCAGCTAAACCATATTTGTCGAGTAATTCACGGAGCCTTCTTCGAGCTGCATGGAAGCCATCATCTCTGCATGCTTTCAAGTATTGATGCAGGCTTTCAGGAGGTGCCGTTGCTGATGTCTCATAGATTAATTCCCTCGTAACATCACTGCTAAGAGCAGCAGATACTTGTAGCGCAGTTAGCGCTTTTCTCAAGTCACCTTGACTAATACGAGTCAATGCCTCTGCGGCATCATCATCAAGATTTACCTTTTCGATTTTCGCAACATGATGGACTTGTTGGTTGACGTCTGAATCAGCTAACGGTCTGAATCTAAATACAGCACATCGTGATTGAATTGGTTCAATAATTTTTGATGAGTAATTGCACGACAGGATAAATCTACAGGTTTCTGCATATTGCTCCATAATTCTCCTTAGGGCGCCTTGCGCATCGTTGGTTAGCGCATCAGCCTCATCAAGAAATATGATTTTGAATGCTGCACCTCCATATGGACTGGTTCTAGCAAATTGCTTGACTTTGGTTCTTATACTCTCTAATTTTCTTTCATCAGATGCATTCATTTCAAGCAGATTTTCCTTGAAGTTGTCGCCAAAGACATCCTTGGTTAACGCCATTGCAGCAGTGGTTTTGCCAGTTCCGGGTGGCCCGGCAAATAGGAGGTGTGGGAACTGTTTGTTTTCGGCATATATCGCGAGCCTTTGTACCACTGCAGGTTGGCCTCTAATCTCACTGACAGAACGAGGTCTGTGTTTCTCCACCCACAACTCGCTCATACGGTAAGGAAGTTGCCGAACGCCCTTCAACATTATGATTGATTTTCTACAACCTTTGTAGCAAAAGAAGGTATGTAATCACTAATAAAAATACAACCAAGGGAAAAGACAGTAAAAGGAGACTATGTCTCGTGGTTGAGTCCCATGCCGTACGCGTCCGAAAAACGTCGAGCACTAACTGCAATTTTCATTGTATTTTTGTTTATTTTTAGCGAAGTTCTAATCGCTGAAAATGATGTCAAGGATGAACTATCTAGCAAGAGCGAGGTAGGATATGTTATCTATGAATACTCTGCATTAAATGAAATATACATTAATTCAGGAAATACTAACACTAATTATTTGTCGGCAAACGATATTTTGATTGGAGAAAATACCACGACTAACACCGAGTCTAGAGGGCTTTATCGTTTTGCCAATAATTTGAGCAATTCGGTTGATAGTATAACAGACGCGCAATTAACATTGACATGTGATGTCAATTCAGTAACAAATACCGGTTCGCAACCTGTGATATATGGTGCTACTATAATTGCAAATTTTGCTCCTGCAGAAGTCACTTGGAACGAAATTGCCGACTCAATTAATTGGCAAACTCCTGGAATCAATGGTAATAACGATCGATCAGTATGGGATGTTCCTTCAACCAGTACAGTAGTTACTGGGACAATAATGGAGTACACCTTGAATGTGACTAAGTTGGCTCAGACCAGCCTAGAACTCGGCAGAAACAAGTTTGATTTTGTCATCAGCAGTGTCGGCGGTGAACTTAGTTGCTACAAGAATGGCAACGGCAATACAAACTATGAGCCATCCCTAACACTCAATAATGTCCAAGCGGCACATGGCGATGGTGGTTCAGTAACGGCAAATTTCCTCGAAACCGGAATGCCTCTCATGACCGATGATTTCATTCCTTTGCCCGATAGCCACCCAACCCTGTCATACGAATCCCTCGATGGTACAGGTGTACAATTCCAATTCTCAAGCTCCGATGATTACCGAAATCACTTAGACCAAGATTGGATTTATTCAACGATGGTTGACTCATTCACAACTTCAGGAAATTCAGGTGAATATGATATTCCGGCAAGCGAAGCATTCAACCTCGGTGAAACGGTTTATTTCCGCTACAGAGCAATGGATAATACCTCGAAATTATCCGATTGGAGTGCTGGATATTTCCTTCTTCCAAGTTACTCAATCACCAATAATAACGATGGTACAGCAACACTGAATTTAGACAATGATGATTTCAGTTTACAAGGTTACAAATTAATTGAGGACACTTATGTTGATTCATCGAATAACGTCGCACAAGGCAGTCAGGACACATTGAAAGTATCGTCTGGTCCATCCGATAACTCTGTGATTCATCTCGGGGTTAATCTACACCTACTAGGGTTGCCGGAAAATGTCTCCATTCAATCTGCTAGTATCGAATTAGAGAGAGATTCAGTAACAGTACCTGCACCGATGTTATCAATGCATCAGTATACCGGTAATACTTGGTCTGAAACCGAAGCAACTTGGAATTATGGCAAAATCGGTAGTTCATGGAGTAACGGTGGAGTTGCCACTATAGCATCATCAGAAGACACAGATATCAACGCTAACCAAGTTAGCAATGACTTTTCAATCAACATCCAAAATTCAATTCAACAAAACATAGCTAGTACTTCAAGTGATAGTTTGGCCTATGTGCTGACTGGATTCTTACCAAATCAACAATCTCCTCTACAAACCGAAAGTGTGACATTTGCCAGTAGTGAATATGATACAAATACAGGTCCACTAAGCAAACCATCGCTCGCTGTTACATACTCTTGGTCAACTAATATTTCCGTTGCAGAATCAAATCTACTAGAGCCAATTAACGGGCAAGCAGCGTGGAACGAATCAAGTGGCAACCTTTCGGGTAATACTATGCCAACATTGAGTTGGGAGACCGCAGATAATACCCTCCAGAATTCAATAGTTCAGTTATCGACAGATGAGTATTTTAGAGACCTAGTTATCGATTATGATACAAGAACGGCTGCTAGCAATCCATCAAATAGTGATGAGTTGGATGTTATGAGTTCAGATGGATTAACCACTGGTTCTGTTTACTATTGGAGGGTAAAGCATGTTGATAATGACGGTCTGTCGAGCGATTGGAATCAGACATCATTTTTGATAAGTGCAGCAACATCTCAATGGCTTGGGGGAGATTTACACAAGTTGACAATCAACAGCAATACTGAACCAAGTATAAATGGAATTCCGACATTCTACTTTTCTACAATAAGTAGCAGCTCTCCAAATACCAATACATACGGTTATCCGTATCTATCAGTTGCTGAATCTACATCCCAAGGTAAATCTAATGCTCTATTAGGTCTTGATTTGGTCAATTATTTGCTGCCCGATGGATTGGCAGTCACAGGTTCTGAAATCACGCTAAATTCATTGTCAACAACTGGCTCACCAAACATTGGAATTTGGGGATTAAGCAATCATGATTGGAATCAAGAACAAGTGACATGGCTTGAATCTTCTAGTGGTACACAGTGGACAGGTCCTGGCGCTAGTGGTTCCAATGATCGAATTAGTTTACTCGATTCGGCTGTTATTGCATCAACCGGGCAGTATACATGGAACATAACCAGCTCAGTTCAGGATTCTATGCGGGACATGGAACGATTGGATTTGATGATTGAGGTATTGCCAGGACAATCCAATGCCAATGCACTGTTCTATTCACCGGTTACAACAAACCCTTCTCAGATGCCGACAATTGAGATCACCTATTCTCTAGGCTCTAATCAAAAGCCACTACCACCATCAGCAACTACACCGGCAAATGGTGAATGGGTCTTTGTCAATAATTCAAGTTTGGAGGTAGACTTGAGTCCAACTATTGAGTGGACACCGAATAATGTCGTGCCGGTAATTGGTTGGGGATTAGAACTGGATACCTCAAATCAGTTTGATTCACCAAACAAGCGCTCGGTTTCATCATGGAACGACCCCGGATTTGACTTGGCTAATAATCAATATGAACTACAATCTGATCTCCAAATCGCTCAAAAGTGGTTTTGGAGAGTTAGAGGTTTGTCCTCAACATATCAACTTGGTGAATGGTCTTCTGCTTTCCACTTTTATCTGCCAGATTTCAATGTAGATCTTGTTGATAGTGATTCATTTACTACAGAGTTTTTCCACAATAGCGCGATTGGTAACAGCCAAGTGCTTGAGTTTATTGATTTAACAATAGTCGATTCGCCAGTCCTAAGCCCTGTCAACATCAATGAACCGTTTGTTGAGGTTGGCACCACTTCGACAAGCGTGAACTCCTCAGTTCTGCTAAAAATACCAATACCAGTTGACATGCATCCTGAGAATGCGACAGTGATTGATGCTAGCCTCAAACTGCAATCAACCCCTCTCTCGGCAACAGGAATTCCGATTGCAGTCCGAGGTGTTTTGCAACCGTGGGATGAAAATGCCAACAACCTTCAGTACAATGCAACAACTAACTGGACCGCTTATGGTGGTAGAGGAATTGGTACTGATGTAACTTCTCCAGTTGACATTCAAAACTCGGTCAATGGTGAAATGTCATGGGATATAACTCCATTAGCGCAACAGGCACTCGACCAAGGCCAACCTTACATTTCAATAATGCTTTACGCAGGACCAACTGCACCAGGCGATTTAGTATATTTCCAATCATCTGATTTTACCGCCGGTCAACCTACCATCAATATGACTT
Source organism: Methanobacteriota archaeon (assembly GCA_011526375.1). Lineage (GTDB taxonomy): Archaea > Thermoplasmatota > Poseidoniia > Poseidoniales > Poseidoniaceae > MGIIa-L1. The sequence continues at coordinate 32,391 of WTIT01000013.1, read as the reverse complement.
GGTCCTACGGTTCGAGAGATCTGCCAACCAGCATACCTGTGCTAGTGTCGCCAGCATCGGGTCAGATATACTTCAACCAAACTTCACATGCTGTAATTCCCGACAGGAGGCCTACTTTTGATTGGCAATGGCCTACTTCACAATCTTCAGTGCCGAGTGATTGGAGAATCTACTTTGATTTAGATCCCGAGGATGATATGGCAGGACAGTTAATGTTTGATTCAAGGATAACTCCAAGTTTGTTTGATTCTACGAGTTTGACATTCACTCCTGACCAAGATATAGATTTTAGAAATGACATCTACTGGTCAGTTCAAGCAATTAATGATTCAATGTATGGTGATAGAAGTTCAACATCGAATTATTACATTCCAAATTCAATGGGAGCAGAATTGTCTGCAACCGATGCTACTTTGACAATTCAAGATGGAACAATTTTGAATGAAACAAATTTCCCACAAGCGACCACTGATATTTACCTTGATGAGGGTGCACCTTCAACTGGTCAAAACGGGAATGGTCTCACCATCGGTAACAGTTCTATTCTTGCGAATAATCAGTCGACAACTAGTGCAATTGTATCATTCAATATCTCTACATTGCCCCTACCTGCGGTGTTTGAAATAATTAGCGCAGATTTGACATTAACTGCGGTATCAGGATTTGGTAGCATTGATGTTTCAGCATCAAGAATGTTGACTGAGTGGGATGAGAACTCGACATGGAATAATAACACTCAAAATAATTCATGGTACAATCCCGGAGCAATTCGTGGTGCAGATTCTGAATTACCTGATTCACTTGTCAATGTTAATGGCACAGGAAATTACACTTGGGATGTAACAAGAATTGCCCAACTGGCCATTGACTCCGGCGGTGATGAAATTGCTGTGCTACTACAACCTGAAATCTTCAATACAACTAATGGATTTTTGGATGGCAATTACTTTTTTGCTGATAGCGAAAATGAAACAGTTACCCACAGGCCAAGATTGACAATCAATTACAGAATTGTTGAGCAGTGGCTCGCTCCATCACCAAATCAACTCAGTCCGTCAAATGCGTCAACAGTATGGAATACATCCTCCTATGAGTTGGTTGGTCCAGAGTCAATTGACTTCAGCTTCAACCCACTTGCATCAAATGTGACTGAATGGATAATCTGTCATGGTCAAGAAATTAGATGGCTTGATTGTGAATCATCTTTGGATGTCAATTCGCAATTTTCGTATGATAGTTCTTCGAATACATTTAGCCTATCAAACAATACAACCGTCGAAAGCCAGTTCGGTGACCAATGGCAATATTGGAGGATTAGAGGTGACCAAGACCATCGAATCGGACACTATACTGATTTGTTCCGATATCGAATGACAGAATCTCAGGCATACGATGATGGTAATGGCAATTACTTGGTCAATTTATCGCGCGCCTCAATTTTCACTGATACTGGTGATTTGCCAACCGTGCAGGATGCAACTACAGATTCGGCTAATCCACAACTAAATTCTGGTGGCGACCAAGTTTTGCGAATTGGTTACGACCCTTCATCGACTGGTGTTAGTGAAGCCTACTTTTCGTTTGACTTATCTGATATTTTCTTTGACACATATGCCACACCGATTTCAGCTATTTTTGAATTAGATTTAGCATCAAATACTCAAAGCATTAACCCAATAGATGTATCTGTTTATGCCTGTGACCAATTTGACGAAATGTCATTGAGTCAGGTTACTCCATCATGTTCAACAACCGAATTGACAAAAACTACCATCTCCAGTTCCAACACCGGTACTTTGCAATGGGACATAACTAATCTATTGCAATATAATTTCAACACAGCCAATGATAGTATTTCATTTGTTTTGTCCCCTCAAACAGGAGTTACCAGCTTCTTTGACGTTTACAGCTCAGAGAGCCCTAATGCGGTTCGACCAATGTTGAAACTGACCTACATAGAGAATATTGGTGGATTGACACCCCCCTCGCAAACTACGCTAACCACTCCAAATAATGGTGATATCCTTTACGATACAACTGGAGATGTAGCTGCGGCTCCACAATCTATTCAACTAAGTTGGGTGCCAAACCCTGACGCGACTGACTACATTCTCTACATTAGCAATCAAAATACGGTTACGACAATTGACTCGAGAGTAGACTCGTCAATTCAAGGAAATAGTTACACCTTCAATCAACTCAACCCTGGAGAAGTGTATGAATGGTGGGTGCAAGGTGTCAATCAAACGATTCCAGGTCCATCATCGCAAAGGTGGTCATTTGGAGTTGGCGATCCGGAACATTACTACAACAATGATGGAACATACTCGTACGTTGTTGCTGATTCCGATGAAGTTTCAGGATACTCACACATGGATGTAAGAGATACCACTATCACAGATGCTTTACCTCTGGCAAACTTCGGATTCATTGGAGAATTAACAGTTGGAGAAGGATGCTACAACACTGTTGGTTCAACTTGTGATACTATCATCGCTTTGGATACTTCACAAATACCGGTAAGTACTGACCAAACCATTCACAGTATAGATCTCACACTGTATGTTGACCAGTGGGATTTCTCCGGTGGTGCCTATGCAATAGATGTTTCAGTTCATCAATTCTTGATTAGCAACTGGAATGAATACTCTATCTCGTGGAATACAACAGGTACGACACCTGGTCCAGTCGCAGGAGTTGACTTTGTTTCAGCATCATTGGATGAGCGACGTTTCTTTGGCTCTGCCTCAAAAATGACTTTCGAAATTGCTACTGATTCAATCGTGATGGGTGACGACCTTCATCTTCTCGTGCGTGGAACTACTTTGAGTACGACATCCAACACTGGAGGGTTTGTCAAATTGTATTCATCAGAAGATAGTTTATCTAACCTAAGGCCAAAATTCAAGATACAACACACCAATGTTTCCTCACTAAACATAACTACAGCCTCTACAACCTTCAATGCGGATGATTCTTACACATTCACTGTTGACGGATATGATTACTCAGGAGTTGCGATTCCCGGGGGAATGCCAGCAGGTGCAGTATTGGAATGGAGTTCTACCACTGGTACAATCGTTAACAGCGGAGCAAACTCGGCTACACTAAGTCCGACTACAAATGGCCTACAGACTCTCACGGCTTGTTATGGAGTAATTTGTACTGATTATGTGCTAGATATCGAATCTGGATTGCCAGTACAATTATTTGCTTCACTAGATCAATCATCGGATGTTGATTCTGCGACCATTACTGCAGATGAAACAATAACAGTTTCTGCTTATGCAATAGATCAGCACGGCAATCTAGTTACCAATGAAATAATTTCGTTCTTACCAAGTAATGGTTCAATTGATTCAAGTGGTATATTCTCGCCTTACACCTCTGGCCCACAAACAATAACCGTTGAATGGGTTGGTGCAACATCCACCTTGCAAGAGATTTTGGATGTAGAGGTATTGCCTGGTGTGCCAGTAGAAGTAACAATTTCTGGTTGTACAGAGGTTATACAGGCGGACACCAATTGTGATTTATTTGGCTCTGCGTTTGACCAATTTGGTAACACAGTTTGGTTTGACGATGTGGTGTCATACACACTTTCAGCCAGCGACGGTGAAACAACGAAAATTGTCACTCCTACACCACACGATCAACCGCCGAGTCAAGATGTTCTAATCGGTGAGTTCACCGGCAATTTTGTTGGTCAGTGGACCGTTACACTGGCCACGGACCTTGGGATTAGTGATACCTTGGACGTTGAGGTGACTCATGGAGCTCTAGACTCATTCACCATAGAAGGATCCTCCGCAACAATTACCGCAGATGATTTACTTTACATCAACGCAACAAGAACTGATGTAAGAGGTAATGAACTTGGTGTTTTATTACCAACTGAAAATTGGACAGACGTTGCAGACGGCCTGATAACTCCAGGAAACATCGCAACTTGGTCACCAAATTCACAAGGAACAAAAACAATTACTGCATCATATCAAGGTTTGACAGATTCCATTGAAGTTTTCGTTGTACGAGGAGTTATTGCAGAATTACAACTTCTAGTTGATGATGAAGTTTCGAACGAAGGTGTGTTCAGTATAACTGCAGATGAGGCTATAACGGCCTCAATAAGAGCGCTTGACGCTAAGGGCAACCAATGGTTAATCGATGGTGATTGGAGTTATTTCCATCCTAATTTCGCTGACCAATCGGTTCTAAGTAGTAACTACTCACAAGAAATTACCTTCAGCCCAACATTATCTTCCTCAACACCATATACATTTAGCGTTGAACACCAAGAAGGCGATGTGATCAAGTCAACTACTTTTGTCGTCTATGTCGCTGAAGGTGACATTCAAAATTTCATAGTTTCAGGAATTGATAGTAATGGATTTAATTATGACGAATCAGAAGGTTTTGATATAACATCTGATGATTTCTTAGACTTTGATGTCACTACTAGTGATACCGATCTTAATATCATCAATAACCCCCAAATAACCTGGACAATAGAAGACAAATCGACTGGTAATATCGAAGATATAACAGGTTACATGAATCAAAATGCCCTCGTTTGGGATGCAACAATAGTTGGAGAATGGCTCATTTCGGCCTATTTGATTAATGATAGAGGATTTAATTTGACTGCGGACTTTGATGTTATGGTTGGACACGGAATCCCAGTATCTCTATCATTGGAACAATCGGTAACAACTCAAGATGCTGGGAACTTTGTTGACCTACAGGTGACAGGTACAGATTCAGATGGCAATCAATTCCCTCAAGCAGTAGTTTGGCTAGAAAATAACGGCCCTTCATACAACATTAACGCAACGGACGATGAAGGAATCTACCAATTCAATGGTAGGTCTGCTGGTAATTACACCTTAACCGCAGAATATTTGACATTATCAAACTCGGTTAATGTAGACGTCTTCCCGTTAGGAATTGTCAAGAACATCAAGAGCAACATCAGTGCTGTTGAATTGGAACAGCTTGAGGTAATCACCGTTCAAATCGATGCATATGATCTATACTGGAATAAGATTCCAGTACCCGACTCCGCAAGAATTGATACTACTGATAGAGGTGATGTGAAGTATCTTGGCGGCGGAGTTTGGGAACTTTCGACTTTAGATGAAGGGGAACACTCAGCAACAATTGTAATAGGTTCAATCACTGAGACATTTACTTACAATGTCGAAGGCAACCTTGCTGGTTTCTTTGCTGCTGGTGGGCCGCTCTATTACGTAGGAGCGGGACTACTTGCATTGATCGTAGTCGCTTTGTTGGTCTTTGTGATAAGACTCTTTAGAGGAGATGAAGACTATTATGACGAGGATGAGGATGAAGACTACTACCAAGACGCAGCAGCCGAGCCAGTAGCCAAGGATTTCTCTCAACCTCGAATTTCTCAAGCACCTACAGTCCCTACGCCGCCAGCACAACCACCGACAGAAGAACCCGAAGTCGTTGAAGAGGCCGAAGAAGCAGAAGATACGAGTTGGATGGCTGATTATCGGGTTGACGATGATGGAACTGAATGGGGACAAACCGAAGATGGTGTTTGGTACTATCGAGAAACAGGTTCGGATGATTGGATTGAATGGACTGAATGAGTGGATGTGAACTAATGCTGAGGAAAATGCTGCCTGTTTGTGTGATTGCACTGATGTTGTTCAGTACGATACCACACGATGTGGAAGTAGAAGAGTCACTAAACGAGCAGATTGTCAATAATAGTAGCTCAGCAGTTAGGGTTCAGATAACATCACCAGTTTTCATCATGAGTGCAGATGAAGTTGTCACATTTACCGCTAAACTCTATGATTCAGTCAACAGCGAGGTGGCCGGTAACATAATTTGGTCTTCTACCAATGGCACAATAACCAACGAGGGAACATTCTATCCGTGGAATTCAGGAGTAATTACCATACAGGCAAGGCATACGAATTTGACAGACGAATTTAACATAACAGTTACACCAGGAATTGGCCAATCAATTGACATTTCAATTAACTCGGGACAAGTTCTACAAAATAATGTTCTCACTGCAAATCTACTAGATGCTAGAGGTAATCCTAACCCAACAGACCAAGCCGCATGGAGTATTGATGGAGAGTACTTTGGCCAAGGTAATCCCGTGTGGATTCCACTCGACATCGGGTTCTATGAACTGACTGCTAGATTGTATCAAATGGAAGCCACAAGAATTGTAGAAGTTGTTGCAGGAACTCCACACGAGTTCATTTTTGATGATAATATTGTGGTGAGAAGCGGCTCTCCAATGCAAATCAACCCTGTCCTAGTTGATATCAATGGGTATTCAATGGACTCAAATCTTGCTGGTCCCCAACTGTGGTTTGTTGAGAATGGCAGCGTGAATAATACAGGATTTTACTATGCTTCCAATCCCGGGACTTGGAACATCACTGTATCAGCTGGACCGGTATCGGGAACTGGAACAATTCAGGTAATTCCAGCGGATGCAACTGCTGCCACTATTGCAATTATTCCCAACGAAGATGTCTACATGGCAGGGGAGAGATATGAATTAGCGTCTTACCGTACCGATAACTTAGGATTTTCCGGTTTTGTAACATTACCTATTACCAATTTTTCAGTTAGTTCTGGCACTTTAAGCCAGGAGAATGGCAAAGTCTACTGGACTCCTATGACCATGGGATCTCATACAGTTACTGTAGATGATTCCGGTATCATTTCGACTGCTTCTGTGACAGTGGACCACGGACTGGCTATTGACACAAGAATCCAAATGTCACCACCAAACCTCATTGTTGGCCAACAGTCAACAGTGATTATTCAGGCATTTGACCTAGCGGGCAATACTTGGGCTGTGAATGGGACAATCGACGTATTAATTGGAAACGAAACCGCCTTAGAGGCGCAAGATGGTTATTACACATTGGTTCCAGATGCTATTGGTGCTTATGCTGTAACAGGCAACTGGTTTGACGAAATATCTGGAATTCTGTTTGATTCACAAATTATTGAGCAAGTTGGTATTGGTGAATTAGCAAAAATTGAGATGAATGGTCAAGGACAAAAAATTCCAATAGATCAACCGTTTGATTTAGATCCGAGATTTTTCGATTCTTATGGTAACCAGTTAGACGACATTTTTGTCAATTGGACAATCGATGGTGAGGATCAAACCTTGACAATGTCACTTCTCGATTACCACTGGATACCAACATCGATAGGTAGCCATGAGATACAAGCTAATGCAGCAGGTGTATTTTCCGTGGTTTCACTGACGGTTTCAGCAGGTGAAGCAAGACAAATTGCTACCAGTCAAGATACAGGCTTCACCGTTCAATCTGGTGTCCAATCAGATATTTTCATTGAAATATCAGACTCAAGGGGCAATATCGCTCCGGCTGAAACAATATCGACAAACCTCAACTCAACAATCGGTGAACTTACGCCATCCATTGCAGGTAGGGGGTATTGGACCTTTGTGGGCAATGTCGCCGGTGAATACAGTTTGACTTTCTTCCAAGATGAAGCAAGACATACAATTCAATTGATCGTAGAACCCGGTCAAGCAGTACAGCTATTTGGGGAGATTGAAAATAGAGACTACAAACAAGGTGACATCGCATTACTGCGAGTTTACGGAGTTGATGTCAATAATAACAAGGTATCAGTGGAGCCTGAAAATACCACAATAAGTTGCACTTCAGGTTCAGATAAGCACATAATTTTGGATACCTGGGAATTAGATATATCAAAATCAGGTCTTGATCGTTCTTGCAGTATCACTTGGAATGGTTTGGTAACTCAAGCCTTTTTTGATGTTGAATCAGTATTGCTTGGTGGCGCAGTTGGATCGACGAACACTGCAATGTCTATTGCCGCAGTACTCCTTGGTCTTATTCTCACCACAATGGTCGTATTAGTACGAAGGGCAAATTACGAACCAGATGAAGCAGAATGGTTTGACGAAGATGAGTATGATGACGATGATTACTATGACGAAGATGATGATGATGAGTATGACGAAGTCGATGAATCATCATCAGCTGAAACACCACCTCAACCAGTAAACAATCCGGTTGTTGAACCGCCAGTTCAAAACACTCAACCTGCACTCAACAAACCAACGCTGGATTCAGCAGAAATAACTCGCCTTGCCACCGAAGCAGGAAGGCTTGGTGTTATGCAAGCAATAGTTTCTAGCCAACAAGGTGCAAGTGGCTGGTATGTTGACGTGAGCGGCGACATTCAGTACTGGAACGTTGGTGCTGATGGCTCTTGGACTAGAGGCGCCTAATCTGATAATTACTCGCTTTCGCTATCCAATTCGCGAGCATTTTGATAATTCTTTTCTCCGTATATCTTGTACGTTGCGATTCCAAGCACCAAAGCAGCAAAGGCGCCGATTAGAGCTTTTGCCCCCATCAAGAATACTAATGCCGCACCAGAGATAATTCCAAAAATCTGGATGAAAGGGAATAATGGTGACTTGAATGATGGTTTGTACCATTCATGCTTGGGGTTTTCTTTCCTAAGAACAATCACACAAGCATTTAGTGCAACGATAACCATAATCTGGAACCCTGATGCTAATTTAGCGACATCTTTGACAGGCAATGTAAGTATACAAATTCCCATCGCAACACCAGTGAGGATAATCGACCATTGTGGGGTGCCGAACCGTTCATTGGTTTCGCTCAGTGAGTCGGGCAAAAGGCAGTCTTTGGCCATAGCAAACAAAAATCTTGACGCCGCAAGCAAACCAGACAGCGCCCCAGAAATCATTGTCAAAAACGCTAGTAGCGCCATTGCAATGCCTATTTCAGTTGATGCAACAGCGTCAACGAAGGCAAATATTGGGTCTTCTCTTGGTTCACCATTTGACGTTAGCCACCATTCACCCTCAATGGCTCCCATCATGATGAATGTGACCACAACATAAAGCAGGGTGATTAACAATAATGAGATCATCATCCCGTACGGTAAGTTCTTCTCTGGTTCCTTAATTTCTCCACCTAACGCTCCGGCTTTGTATATTCCAGCATAGGCTACGAATACTAACGCGGCTGCCTCTGCGAGCAGTACTGGGTCGTTTTTAGAGACATCAAAAGCACCGTCTACGGGTCTCGAGAAATCAAAACTTGCATCGAATAGTTGTAGTACACAAATAACTAGAATCAAGATTGTCGTTAGTGCTAGTATTGGGGTTTGAAATGCTTTGACTTTCTTAATTCCAAGTATGTTTAGTATGGTGATCAGGGCTAATGCCGACATGATTACAAAAGTAGTGTTAGTTTCTATATCTAGGTAGTTTGTTACTGCATACATGTACGCGGAAAACCCGATTAACGCAAATGCCGACTTTAGCAGGAATGATGCCCACAAACCGAGACCGCTTATGGTGCCAATTAGCGGACCAAATGACCGCTCTAAATACACATATGCGCCACCGTTTTCCGGCATTGCAGAAGCTAATTCAGATTTAGATAATGTCCCGGGTAGAAACACTAGTCCAGCCAACAAAAAAGCGAGCCATATACCTGGCCCCATAACTGCTGCAGCAAATGACGGAAGAACAAACAGTCCAGAACCAATGCTTGCGGCAACAGTTACAATGATTACACCTACTAGAGTTAATGATCTCTTGATTGTCGACTTTACCTCATCTACAACTCCGGAAAGATCGCCTTTCAGCAACTTATCGGTTGTTGATTTAATGTCCATGAATCATCCTCCTGTTTTGATTTGCCGCATAACGGTAAGTTTAGTGCAGTTATTGGCCGGTAAACCCCGAAAGTAGTTATTGATTACTAAATAAATCTCCAATATTTATCCGGATTCCGGTAATTAAATACTAGCGATGACTTTCATTTCAACTGCTATTGGGGTCGGAAGGGCTCTTATCGCAAGGGTTGTTCTTGTTGGGCCTACTTTACCCAATGTTTCTGCCCATACTTCATTATAACCTTGAAAATCACGGTCCATATCTACCAAAAATGAGGTTACATCTAGAACTTTATCAATTGATGAACCGGCTTCTTCAAGAATTCTAGTTATGTTGTCGACAACGGCTTGAGTTTGCGCTTTGATGTCATAATTTAGTGCATTACCTTGCTTATCGTGAATAGGGCCTCCGGGAATTTCATTGGTGCCTGGTTGTCGTGGTCCAACCCCTGACAAATAGAGTAAGTCTCCTACTCTGCGTGCGTGCGGATATGCACCAACCGGTTTTGGGGCGGAATCTGTGTTAACTGATCCTTCGGCTTTGGTGGGTTCCCACAAAGCAGGTCCATTTTCCGATTGAGACGGTTCTGGTGTTGGTTGCGCAGAGTCTAATACTCCACGTTCACCGGCAAACACCTCGACGTTATCTTCGTCGTATTCTTTGTCTCCAAAACCTGATGATGCTGGATTTAGATTTACCACTGCGCAACCAGCACCGTGTACAGCCTCGTAAGCAAGCACCTTTCCAGTTAGGTTGTTACGATTCTCATTCATCGCAGAAAGCCACCACATCGGTTTAAAATTGACAACTTTCTGTACTCTAATTTGCTGTTGTATTGTTCTTGATAATTGGCCAACATCTTCGAGCCTACCCTCGCCTAAGAATTCCAAAATCTTCCGATTCCACTCATCGTCTTTTAATGAATGAATTTTATCGTCTTCAGGATCTATGTGTTCAGTAAACATCCGATTTGACAGTGACATAGCGGTTATTGCAACTGCTTTACGGCCAGTTTTCTTCACAATATCTCGACATGCTTTTGCTAAAACCGTTGTTTCACTACGGTCTGAATAGACATTAGATGAGACGATAACTGCAGGAATTTTATTATCTGGGTTTAGCAGAGTTAGTGCGACTACCGAGCCAACATCAATTGGAAATCCCTGATAGTTTACACATCTACTTTGCAATCCTCGAGATTTATTTTCCTCATTCCATAGTTTGGCAAACTCAGCATCGATGTTGAATGAATAATTAATCGAGCCCAGATCATGGAAGTCATGATCGACCATTACCCATTGGGGATTTGGGTCAGAAATCAGTTGATGACCAATGATACTTGGCCAAGTAGTTGAATATATTATCAGCAAATCAGCGCCGGAATCGGTAATGATTTTTGCCGCTTCATCATATGCTTGTCTCAATCTGTTCCATCCTTCATTTTGTTCTGGTGCCAAAACTGTATGAGGATGTACTGGGACAACAAATGATTCGACAATTTCACCATTTGTCATATTCATGCCTCCTTATGTTTGTATACTGGCCATTCAACTATGGCATTGCCAGTACCAATAATTGTGCCATAACCATGAAGAATAGCGGGGTAATTTGGTACTTCAAGAGTCGACAGCAGCCATGTGAATGCACCACCATCAGTTTCAGCTATGGCTTGTTCAGTAAATTCTGGCATTTCATCAATGATTCTTTGGCATTGACCGGATTTCATGTAGTCTATGATGCGCATGTCCCACAAGTGCATTGCATGGCTAGTGATGTGTTCCTTACTCATATCTTCTGGAATTTCAGATTCAGTTGTGAAGTGACGATGAGATAGTGAGTTGCTGGCTAGTACAACGACTTTTTTACCACTTTCCAATATCGCTTCTCGAGTTACTCTACCGAGTTCCATCATCATCTCTTGCATTACCTCAACAGAGTAGTATGCTCTAGATCTGTTACTTGAAATTACAACCAGCGGTTTGTCCCACTGCGGTCTAAACATGTGACCGGTGGTAATAGTTCCGTAATCTACTCTAAAGTCTGGATTAGTCATCATCTTAACAGTTAGGCCGGCATCTTGCGCTTTATCGTGTATTTGTTGTGCAAGCTCGACATCAACATTCATGTCGTAGTGGTATCTAAACAGGTTTGGAAATATTGGGTCTACTGATAGACTTTGAAAATTCTCCAAACCTAGGAAATGAGTCCCAACATAGGTTTGCCAATGTGGTGACAAAATTACAATAGCATCATATTCAATTTCACTAAGTGACTCTCTCAGTCGCTCATAACCCCATCTGAGTTGTTCCCAGCCACCTTCCGCAACAGGTTCATTTTGTTCGGGATTCTCTGCATAAACTAGGTGAGGAGGATGGGGTGCTAGACAACCAGCAACAATCTCGCCTTGCGCCATGTTTCACGCCATGACTAAGTTGCCTATATCATAAACGGCTAGATTATCAATGCCCTAAGACTCAAACACCAGCGGTGTTTGGCCATAATATGGACGAGCAAGAGCCTGTTGAGTCTGCTTACGCTAGTTCTTCCAATGATTCAGACTTAGACCGTCCCAAAGGTTTGGATTTTGATACTGGATTTAGGCACATTCTGGCTCCGGCGATTTTTGGCATGGCCGTTGGCATATTTTTCCAACAATACATCACGCCAGAGTATAGTTGGCCCTCACCACCCCAAGGGGCAATTTTGACATCATTGATTTTATCGCCGTTGCTCTATTTTACTCTGGTAAGGGATGAAGCATCACGGTGGTATGAATACAGTTTGGGGCTTGCATTGCCCGGTTTGATTTTCTTCATGATGTGGTTTTCAGGCTGGGGAGCATTGTTTTGTGGTGGCTATGGTGCTTTACTGCTTTGGGTGTGGATTTCAACTTCTTGGGGCAGGTATGAACTTCCACCGTTTAGATATGGTGTCTGGCATGCTTTTGCAGTAGACATCGGTGCCTTTTCCGGGGCCCTGCTAGTATACAGTATCGGATTATGATGTGTAACTTTCCGAATCGTTGGGGAAGTCACCGCCTCGAACATCCTCACAATATTGCTTTACTGCACCGTCGATTGATTCAGCGAGATTCAAATAGCGTCTGAGGAATCTCGGAGAGAAATCCATTGTTATTCCTAGTAGGTCATGTAATACAAGAACTTGACCATCGCAGTCTGGTCCTGCACCGATTCCGATAGTTGGAATGGAGATTGCTTCGCTTACTTTCTTTGCTAGTTCTCGTGGAATTTTCTCTAACACTATGGCGAAGCAACCTGCTGCTTCGAGAATCTTCGCATCTTCGATTAATTTAGCTGCCTCATCATCTTCTTTTGCTCTAACGCTATAGGTCCCAAATTTGTAGATTGACTGAGGGGTTAGTCCGAGGTGGCCCATCACTGGTATTCCAGCAGTTAAAATCCGCTTGATTGACTCAACAATCTCTGCCCCACCTTCTAACTTGACAGCATGTCCTTCCGCTTCTTTCATTATCCGAATCGCTGATTCCAATGCAATTGCTGAGTTACCTTGGTATGTTCCAAACGGCATATCAACGACTATCAGTGCCCGGTCAACAGCACGCTTTACACACTGTGCATGATATATCATATGGTCGAGAGTCATTGGAACGGTTGTAACTTGTCCAGCCATCACATTAGAGGCTGAATCGCCAACAAGAATTACATCGACACCGCCACTATCTACTAATTTTGCTAGTGAGTAATCATACGCAGTTAGCATGGTTATTTTCTCACCAGCACGTTTCATTTCTTGTAGGGTGTGGGTAGTCACCTTCTTGGCTTGACCGTGAACGGACATGGTAATACCACCGGCTTTTGAGTTTTGAAGGTCACTATGGCTCAAGAATAAATCAAACATCCATTTCAGCTAAGAATCTCGTTAACTGGAGGAATACTTCTTTGAGATCTGTGCATGATAATAATTGGTATTTGTATTCAGGGTCGCTGATGGTTAATGCTGCAACAGCGAACATAGATGATGCACTTTCATCGATAACCATTTCAGTTCTGTCCTCTATCCAGTCATCTAATGCATCTTTTTCGATTTGTAATATGCCACCTATTTTATTCAAAATTCCGTTGAGTGTTGATTTTAATTCATTTTGTTGGAATTCTGTTAATTCATGTTCATCGTCAAAGTAAGTCACTTCGGCTGACAAGTATAATTTGGAGTGCTCAGCATCCTCTGGTATTCTCTCAAGGATTGTCTCTAGATCTGGTAAGATACCAATATCTGGAATTAAATCTGCCATTGATTCATCTTCAAACGGGGGCAATGCTGGCTCAATTACTCGATCTATCCTAAATCTTCTTCTACCAACAAATTCAATGAAATGATTGCTGCCTCTAGTTTCATGACTAATTATTTCGGCTTCACAACCAAATGCACGTGGACCATTCCAGCCATTGTGGTAGACAAGTGGGTCGGTCATAATCATGCCAAATGGTTTGTCATCGAGTATACAGTCATCGAGCATCTGACGATAGCGTGGCTCGAAAATTCGCAGGCTTTGGATTTCTCCAGGAACTAGCACCATTGGTAATACAAACAATGGCAAATTTCCGGAGACGGCCATAGAACAAAATCTACTGCTTTGCTTATCAAGATATGTTCAATCGTCTTTTACACAGATGTTGGTTAATTCAGAGAAAAAATTGAGTGACCAATCTCCACCCTCACGACCAACACCAGAATTTTTTACCCCGCCGAATGGGGTTCTCAAATCTCGGTGTAACCATGTATTGACCCACAAAATGCCACTCTCGACTTTTTCTGCAACAGACTTCCCTCTGGCTAAGTCTGCAGTCCAAACAGATCCTGCTAATCCATACTCAGTGCCATTAGCCATTCGAATTGCCTCCTCATCTCCAGTGAATTTGTGGATTGTTGCAACAGGCCCAAAAATTTCTTCTGTCGCACATCTGGAATCAATACCTAAGCCTTCAATGATTGTTGGAGCGATGAATGAACCATTTGAGTTTGGCTGCGGAAGTATCATCCTTTCTCCTCCCGAAATAATACGGCCTCCTTCTTGTTTGGCTAGTTCGATGTAAGAAAGTACCTTTTTCATATGGTCAGGTGAAATTACCGACCCAATGTCGGAATCATCTTGAGCCGGATTTCCTACTTTCATGGTATTTACTGCATCGATTAACAAGGGGATAAATTCGTCATAAATTTTAGCATCAACTAGAATACGTGAACCGCATAAGCATACTTGTCCTGAATTGGTAAATGCGGCCCTTGCCGCACCTTTTGCCGCAGTTGATAGATTAGCATCATCTAGGATAATAGTTGCATTTTTCCCACCTAATTCTAATGATAGCTTTTTGAACATTGGAGCCGCGGTAGCTGCCACTATCTTGCCAGTAGAAGTTCCACCTGTGAAGGATATCGCTTTGATTTGTGGGTGCTCTAAAATTGCTTGTCCAGCATTAATTCCAAGTCCATGAACGATATTGAGGACTCCTTTAGGAAAATCAATTGATGCCAATACCTCACAGAGAAAGTTAGCAGTAAGTGGTGTAAGTTCACTCGGCTTTGCCACAATGGTGTTGCCCATGACTAGAGCGGGAGCAATTTTCCAAGTTAGTAGGTATAGCGGTAAATTCCATGGAGTGATTAAACCTACTACTCCAATTGGTTTTCTAATCACATAATTGGTTGCATCATCCATTTCGTAAGTTAATTCTGCTAAAGTTTCAGCATGCTTAGCAAAGAATTCGAAATTACTGATACTACGTGCTGCGTCGACTCGCCTTGCTAAATTGATTGGTTTTCCAGTGTCCATACTTTCGATGTTGGCAATTTCATCTTTACGCGATTCTAGTGCTTGAGCAATTTTTTCAAGCCATTCAATACGTTCGCTAAGTGACAAGGCTGACCAAGCAGGGAGTGCATCTTGAGCCGCTTGTACGGCTTCGGCAATATCATCAGCAGTTGAATTAGGTATGTGTGATGTAACATTACCAGTAGCCGGATTGTGATTTTCGAGGTAATCACCATTCAATGGTGCGATAAAATTCCCGCCGATGAAGTTCTCAATTTGCAACTTTACACCTCGATGTCATAAGTCCATCTATCTTTATCCGGGTCCCATTCATCCCAAGTATCAATTTTTGTTAATGAATCTAGATACTTAGGTGGGACAATGCCCGGGACAATGAACGCTTTTTGTCTGTGCAACGGGTAAGGATTGCGTAGATTGATACCAAGAACTCCTAATACTGCTCTGGCCACATACCAAGTTGCTTGCGAGTTCCAGCCGTGGGCGATTTTGATTACCACTCCCAACCCTCTTGGGTAATCTGGATGTTCGATTGCTAGGCCGAGTAAGCCATCAGCGCCTTCCTTAGCAATCACTTTGCCATTTCCTGCTTTCAAAATTGTTGAATCCAATCTATTGAATCCACCGACTAAATCGGGATGGCGAACCATCGCTTCCCAAATCCAGTCGTCATCCTTGTCGCGTACTAATCCCGCATAGATCTGAGCCAACTCTGCAACAGTGTTGGACACTGTTGGTAAGCCACAACCATCCTTGGCAATTCTCAATGGTTTCCAATCATCACCAAGATAGGTGCGAATTTGTTCCATGTAGGCAGTGAATACCTGATGATTTGGCAAGGTATATCCTGCACGATTCCAACCTTTTTTTCTACAGCCGTGAAGTATTGCTGAGTGCTCGCCTGAGCAGGTATGATACCATCGCCTTGGTCGACGCACTTGTCTACCAAATTGAATCAGTGGTACATCTAATGGGGTAAGCATGAGTGGCCATTCCTCCTGTGAAAGCAAAGATTGAGCCGCAGCAACGTGTTCGGTATCACCATTGTGAGAGGCTACAGAAATTGCCTTTTGCTCCCAGGTAGTATCTTCTAATTCCTTCGTGAATGCCTTTAGCATAAACGGTTTCATCATTGATCGACCGTAACATAGAACATTACCGCCAAACGAATGTATTACTTCATCGCCGTGAGACCAAGCTATGGCGCCGTGGATTGTCGTTTCTGAAACGCCATTGCGTCGATAGTCAACCAGCGGCTCCCAATCTACCTCTCTGCCGGTCGGAATTCCTGGTACATTTTCACCAAGCGATGATTCAGGGTACATGGAACTGCCAGGTTTACCTTCCCTCACTGCTGATGGAATTTCTTGTTGAGTCATCTATTAGCCTCCAACATTTGCTCGACTAAAGGGACTACCTTAGTCATGTATGCTGTCATATTACGACAAACTCGCTCTGAGTCGTGGTTAAAAAAGTCAAACCATGCCATTATAGTATCTTCAGGGTGAAATCTATCGACAATTTGTTCGGCTATCTCGAAAGGATTGCCAATTAGTGCATTATTTGCCGCTTTGGACACTTTATCAGGGTCGATTGTCCCCTCTAATGCGTTCCAGTATGCCTGCAACGCTTGCTGTGCCTCGATGTTAGCAGCCTCACTTTTTTCTTCATCAGTCAAATCAGGTTCATCATTGATGAACACAAAACTGGTTCTTGGCATGTAACTTCTTTGCCAGATTCCTCCGTCAGGGTGATAGTTTTCTGCCATCCTCTTATGGGTTGAATCAATAACTTCTGGTGAAGTAATTGAAAGGTTGAATACTCTAACGGGCAAAATTGTATTGACAAACTCTTGTGCTACAGGGTCGTGAGTTCCCGCAACAAGTTGTAACTGGTCACGATTCCATTGTTGTGGAATGATGGATATTGCTTCGAAATTATAGCGGTTAGGAATGATTATGGATTCAACATCTTTTACTTCATTGTCCTTTGAATATGCTTCTTGAACCGCTAACCAGTCCTCATCGCTGCGGAAATTACTCCTAGTCAATACAGTTTTTCGGATATTATCACTGGAAATAATATCGCCTTTGAGTAAGCGCAGGAATATTTCACTGGCTTCGAGGAAAATTTGTCCCCGCAACGCTTTCCACGCTACACTTTCCCAATCATTTCTCGGGGTAATACCATATGGTCTAGCCATGAATTCAAATCTACCAGCGCTAAAACCGACGTATAACTTGCGCGAATCATCCATCATGGACAAAAATTGCACTGTGTTAGCAATTCGCTCTGCTTGGGCGATTGGACCGCCGCTGGCTAGAATACTAACAACTGCTGAACCAATTTCTATTCTATCAGTTTGCCGAAAACTCTCCATGGCTAGTTGAGGAAAGTCTGTGCAAAGCCCTACTTCTCCTTGCCAGTGTGGGACAACCGGCATCGAGTTTGATTTTTGAGTTTCAGTTGATAGATGTGCTTGTGCAATCCATCCAACGCCAAATCCTAATCTATCGGCGTGCTTGAGTTGTTGGAAGTAATTGTCAAACATTTGTTTCTCTGATGGAGTTACGCCATTAACATCAGGCGTTTGACTAATCGAGAAGAAAATGTCATGCATCATGGCTTGCCACTGGACATGCGAGTAGTTCTTAGGACATAATCGATGTGGCTAATTACTCCTCTTCACTTGGGCCAGACAATTTTGTCAACGCATCCAAGCGTTCCCTAATTTGAATTGGGGCGGGTAAGCCGAATGCAATGAAAGAGTGTAGGCAATCAGATAAGTGGAGCATTGCGGTTTGATAGTCACCTTGTATTTCTGCAATATCCGCAAGTCCCCACCGTGCGACAAACTGGCCAGACACATCTTCCAAGTCGTTTGACAATTCTAGCGATTGATTGTATAGGTCCATTGCCGCATCGAATGATCCCAGTGTTGCTTGGGTATGAGCGACATCGGCCATGGATTCCATCAAACCTTCCTGGTCGCCTAATTTGGTCAAGATTTCTAGGCGTCTTGTTCCATGTGTTAACGCAGAATCATGTTGATTTTGCCTTTTGTCGCATGCTTCGAGTACTGCTAAACTATACACTAAACCTGCTTGATCCTCAATTTGTTCTCTAATTCGCATAGAACGGGTAGTAAAAACCTGACAATCATCATACTGTTCTGCGCTCAAGTACAGTAATCCCACATGATGAAGGACAGCTGCTGCTAATGGTTTTCCTGCAGCCATTTTTTCAGCCATAGCAGCAAGTTCTACGAATTCATCGACCGAGGAACTTGCATTTCTCAGAGTTTCAAACTTAACCCAACCGGATTCTAATTCATCGACGGCTGAAGATTCCGCATGCTTCAGCAATCTTTCAACCAAGTCTGTATCGCCTAATTCCTCGGCAAGGGGAATAAGTCTCAATGCCAGTGGCGCATTGACATTTTCGATTGCGCCACCTTCTGTCAGCATGGCAATAATTTTCTGCGCCTGCTCTGCACTGACTTCTCCGTTCATGACTCCGCCATTTCTCCCTCATGAATAACCTCTTCCAACAGGTATTACAATAAATCTTGATAACTCAAACTGATGTGGCAGCGTCATGGGTTCGATGGATGGCTATTTACAAGCATTGAGCCTAGTAGCGATATTGATACTCGCACCGATGACTATTCATCTACTGGTTCACAAAGAAGAAAATACAGTATTCGTCTTTGTCGAGACAGAATCAGAGGATGAGGATGAAGATGTCGAAGGTAGAGAAATACCACAATTAAATCGTACAGAAGTCGCTAGAATTGCAACTTTTAACATCAAAGTATTCGGTAAAACCAAAATGGGCAAACCCGAAGTAGTAAGTCAACTAGTTGATACAGTATTGCAATATGATATGGTTGCAGTTCAGGAAATCAAAGACATTGACCAAACCGTGCCTTATGACTTCCTTGATGAATTAAATAATGCTTCAGGAGATAGTTGGAACATGTCTTTGAGTCCTCGTAGTGGGCTGCAAGAAGACGACCAATCTTCACAAGAACAATATGTGTATTATTTCAATACCAGTGTCTTTAGGGAAGTTGGTCAAGGTTTTCTCTACAATGATACAGAAAGTGACTATTTCCAAAGAGAACCATACATTGCTAGTTTCGAGTTGTTAAATGCAAGTGGCAATAGTTCCGGTTTTGATTTCACACTATTCACAATTCACACTAAACCTGCCTTGGCTTTAGAAGAGATAAATGCCCTACATACAGTTGTAGAGAGTTATCGCGAGAATAATTCAGCGGAGACAGATTTGATAGTCCTTGGAGACTTCAATGCTGATTGCAGTTATGCTAATTCTCAAGAATTATGGGAATCGCCAATGAGATTGCCACAATACAATTGGTTGGTTAACGATCTTGCAGACACAACGGTATCTTCTACAGATTGTGCATATGACCGTATAGTAACCTTAGATGAACTTGGGGGCAGACTCGTCGGTACCTGGGGAATTGATACTTCGATAGATGATACTAATGTTTCAGATCACTATCCTGTTTGGTTTGACCTTTATCGATAAACTCTAGATTCCTCGGAGTCTTCCACCATCGACAGCTAATGAAACGCCGCGTATTGCTCCTGATGCAGGCAGTGCAAGAAATGTAATTGCTGAAGCGGTCTCTAGGGGGTCTACCAAGCGTTGAATCGGAACTTGTCCCATCCATCCATCATGTATTTCATCGATTGATTTACCAGTTTTCTGATTAATCGAATTAGCTAAACTACCCAATCTTTCCGTATCGGTAAAACCCGGTAGAACATTGTTTATGGTAATGCAAGGGTGTAGTTCTCTGGATAGGGATTTAGCCCAGCTTGCCATCGCGCCTCGCAAAGTATTCGACAACCCAAGGTTAGGAATTGGCTCTTTTACCGAGGTCGAAATAATTTGTATTATTCTACCATATCCAGCTTCCTCCATGCCTGGAGTCAGCCTTTTGGTAATTTGATGAGCTGCATGCAAATGTCTTGTGAATGGGGCATGGAAGTCTTCGACTGAGTTACTCAGCAACGGTCCGCCTGGAGGTCCTCCTGAATTATTCACGAGGATATGTACTGTTCCCAGTTCTGATAAAATCTCATCAATTATGACGTCAATTTTTGCTAAATCTTCTAAATCAATGCTTTTGATTGCTATTCTACCTGTGGCTTCGGCTCTAATATCATCAGCCACCACTTGGAGGTTGGTTAGATTTCTTGCACATAATGTGATATCTGCTCCTGCCAATGCCATCATTTTTGCAGTTGCAGCACCAATTCCTTTGCTGGCGCCAAATATCAGTGCATGTTTGCCACGCAGTGCGTTTTTAGCGAACGGGAAATCGCTGTTGAGTAAGTCCATGATGAGGCCAATAGGTCATATGACATATTATTATGCCATCAAAGCCAATCTAGTATTGCATTCAATTCAACTAGCCAGTCATCACTAGCTACATCAATAACCGAATAATGGTCGCCGGGCAACCAGACTTTTTGCACATCAGAACCTTTTGCTTTCATTATCCTGGCGTAGTTTTCGGATTGTGAAATGGGCACTTCATCATCCTCCTCTCCATGGATTAGCAATACGGGGGAAATCGGAGGATTATCGACTGGATTCAAATTTGCCCAAAGTTGTGGATTTTCTTCAGGTGTTGACCCTATCCAGCGCCTAACTGCGTCTCCATCATCCGATAATTTTGCATGATCTGCACCAACTAGGTCGGTTATTGGCGCTTGCGCAATTGCCAACCAAGGTTTTCTCTCGGCTTTTGCGGCAAGCAATAGCGCTAATTGGCCTCCGGCTGAATGACCCATTACCATCGACCTCATGATATCAATTCCTGGTAAGAGCGCTAATTGCCCCCAAGCACGTAAAACATCGGATAGTGTGTCCATCCAAACTCCCTCGTCACCTTCACTCCACCGCTTAAACTCAATGTTCCAAGCTGCTACACCTGCTTCCGCAAGGTCTTCAGCAATTGGTTTCATCAATTCTAAACCATATTTGGTTTTCCAAAAGCCACCATGAATCAACATCACGCATGGTATACCATGTTCAGTGGTAAACGGTGAATCTTCATCAGGCATGTACAAATCTGCAAACTGCCATTCTTCAGCACCCCACTGCATACGGTCGACTGCCATGTAGTTTCTAACTCGTTACCACCTATGATGATTGCTCACTGCATATTATAAGATATAGAAAACGTCGCCTAAATCATGGCTAACATACTGGACATAGAATTTGCTGACATGGAAGGCAATAGTCAATCACTTAGGAAATTGGGCGATGAAAATACATCAAAGTGGCTTGTAGTAAATGTTGCAAGTGCATGTGGTTTGACCAAACATTATGCTGGGTTACAAGCAGTTTCAGTACAAGAAGGAATTTCAGTTGTAGGCTTTCCATGCAACCAATTTGGTGCACAAGAGCCGGGCACCCACGATGAAATTTGCCGATTTACCAGCGAAAAATTTGGTGTAACATTTCCCTTGATGGCAAAACTTGAGGTTAATGGGTCTAACCAAGCTGAACTATTCAAGGCCCTCACCAAAGTCACAGGAATAGATGGGCATGAAGGTCCAATAAGATGGAATTTTGAAAAATTTGTTATCGATTTGGACGGCCAGGTTACTCGCTATGCTCCACAAACCTTGGCTGAGGACATTCTCTGAATGAAACAACCGTTTATACCATCAACGACAATGTAATGACATGGTTGACTGGAATCTAGATGCTGAATCACCGGTTATCAGAGAACAACCACTTCGTCGAAATCAGCCGAAGAAGGCAATAAAACAGCCAGGGCCAATAGGTGTCAGGAAATCAAAACCTCTAGTTTCGAACACCAACCAGCATCTACTTCATTCGGGTAAGAAACGACCTAAACAACAAACTGTGACCGTACGTAGGGTTAAGCGAGATTCAGTCGGTAACATCGTTAGTCTACGCTGAATCTTCTTCAGCAAAACTACTCAATGTACGAACTATACTCCACAATCACTATAAAAATAAATTTAGAGAGAAGGTATGATAATATGAGGATAAAGGCGGTAACTATTTTTCTGACGCTTACATTGGTACTGGCGATTACTATGCCACTTTCCCAAGGAAATTCCGGTGGTCGACATAATTCGGGTTCCTCTGGATGTAGTTGTCACGGTGGTGCAAGTTCATCAATTACTGCCACAGAAAATTTCCCTGCCGAATATGACCCTTCCAGTTCTGGATACAGCGTCACGATTGCCTTCACTGGCGGTTCTGGTTCTGGTGGTGGTTTTTCCTTACAGGTTAACAAAGGAACTCTATCCAACGCGGGAGCCAACATGCAAATTAGTGGTAGCAGTGCAACACACTCTGGCAGTAGCGGCACCAGCTGGACATTTACTTGGACTCCACCTGCTACCGGCAGCGGCGATGTTACAGTAAATTTGGCGATTATGAATGCTAATAGAAACGGTGGAAATAGCGGAGATGTGTGGTCAAAGACCACGTTCACTATTACCGAATTGGTTGCTACTGACACCGACGGTGACGGAGTTCCTGATTCTAGCGATGCGTTCCCTAACGATCCAAATGAATGGGATGATAGTGATGGAGATGGAGTAGGCGATAATTCAGATGCCTTCCCCAACGATGCCTCAGAAACTCAAGACACGGACGGCGACGGTGTTGGTGATAATTCAGATTGGGCGCCAAATGATGCTTCAGAATCAGCAGATACTGACG
>WTIT01000013.1:8517-9012 GCA_011526375.1 Methanobacteriota archaeon | reverse complement strand
ATGCGTTCCCAACTGACTCAACAGAAACAGTAGATACCGACGGTGATGGAGTAGGTGATAATTCAGACTGGGCGCCAAATGATGCCTCAGAATCAGCCGATACTGACGGTGATGGCGTTGGTGATAATGCTGATGCGTTCCCAACTGACTCAACAGAAACAGTAGATACCGACGGTGATGGAGTAGGCGATAATTCTGACGCATTCCCTGACGATGCAACTGAAACAATTGATTCAGACATGGATGGAGTTGGTGATAATTCTGACTGGGCTCCTAATGACGCTTCTGAATCTGCAGATACCGACAATGATGGTGTTGGTGATAATGCTGATGCATTCCCAAATGATTCGAGTGAGACAGTTGATTCAGACTCTGATGGTGTTGGTGACAATGCCGACGCCTTCCCGAACGATCCAACAGAAACAATCGATTCTGATATGGACGGGGTTGGCGATAATGCTGATGCGTTTGATGATGACCCGACAGAGACCACGG
>WTIT01000013.1:4199-8417 GCA_011526375.1 Methanobacteriota archaeon | reverse complement strand
ATTCAGATTCCGATGGAGTAGGCGATAATGCTGATGCGTTTGATGATGACCCGACCGAGACCACGGATTCAGATTCCGATGGAGTAGGCGATAATGCTGATGCGTTTGATGATGACCCGACAGAGACTACAGATTCCGACGGTGATGGTGTCGGAGACAACTCAGATTGGGCGCCTAATGATGCAAACGAAACGGTAGATTCAGATGGTGATGGCGTTGGTGATAATGCAGATGTCTTCGACAATGACGCGACTGAAACCACAGATTCAGATTCTGATGGAGTAGGTGATAACTCAGACTGGGCACCTAACGATGCAAACGAAACCGTAGATTCGGATAATGATGGAGTTGGCGACAATGCTGACGCATTCCCAAATGACGACAGTGAGACTCTAGATACTGATGGCGATGGCGTAGGCGATAATGCTCAGGCTATTGCCGAAGCGGCTGCAGCCAAGCAAAAGGAAGAGGATGAAAAGCGTAGAAATCTAATCATTATTGGTGTGGTATCCGTTATCGTTGTCGGCTTAGCAGTCGGTCTAATCTTGAAGAGAAGATCCGGTGGTAGTGAAGAGGTGGTGAAGGATTACGGTTATGCCTCGAGTCAAGCATCACCACAAACTCAATCCTCTACTGTGACAAGTCAATTACAAATACTAAACCAGTGGACAGACGATTCTGGATATACCTGGCGAAAGATGAGTGACGGAAGCCATCATTATTGGGATGGTTCTCAGTGGATTAAGCACAGCTGAATCTAAGGGCTTACTCGCTTTCTGTCTCTTGGGAACAACACCGTTTCTCGGACATTCTTTGCGCCGGTCAACTTCATCAGTATTCTTTCCACTCCAAGACCCCATCCAGCGTGAGGTGGGACTCCGTGCCTAAATCCAGCGACGTAGAATTCGAACTCTTCCGGGTCTAGATCCATTTTCTTTAGATTTTCAATCAGGACATCCATTCGATGTTCACGCTGACCGCCAGAGGTTAGCTCATCCCGGCCAAAGTTCAAATCAAATCCACGGCTCAATTGGTCGCCAGTTGAGCCATTTTCACCCTCAACATGATGGATATAAAACGGCTTGAGAGCCATTGGCCAACGTGGTAGGAAATAGAATTGCGGTAGGTCTTCTGCCAATAAATCAGAGTTTTCTGCATCAATGTCGTCACCCCACTCTATTTCTCCACCTTTTTCTTTGATAATTCTGATTGCATCACAATAGGATACTCGTGGGAATGGTAGTTCGGGAACCAATACCTCTACAGGCTCTTCGCCTTTGCTAGCACGGTATTCATTGATCGTTGCAATATACGACTTTGATTCTTCATCATCAGCAATTGACTGCCACATGTGATGTATCATTCTTTCAAGCACGCCCATTACATCATCATCGGTTGCCCATGAACATTCAATATCAAACGAAATAAATTCATTCAAATGTCGGTAAGTGTCATGCTTTTCTGCTCTGAATGCTGGACCAATTTCGAATACCCTCTCTAAGCCACCTGACATGCATAGTTGCTTGAACAACTGTGGTGATTGGTTGAGGAATGCAGGAGTGTCGAAGTATTGCATAGGGAATAAATCAGTTCCACCCTCTGTGGCAGTTGCGACAATTTTTGGAGTGTGAGTTTCAAAGAAACCTTCATTGATTAATGCCTCTCTTCCGTACTGCAATACTTTACCACGCAGTCTGAACATTGCTGCTATGTGAGCACGTCTTAAATCCAAGAAACGGTTGTCTAATCTGGTATCTAATTCCACGTGTACGGTATCGGTGACTCCCAAAGGCAAAGGCGCTTCAGCCTTAGCTATAACAACCACAGATTCAGCGATGACTTCGTATGCTGGTGGAGGGGGTGTTTCTCCTTCTTTCAGTTTAGGAGGACGCTTTTCGGATACCTTGCCAGTAAATTGAAGAGTTGATTCACGAGTCATTCGTTGCACCATATCTAGGGCTTCTTCACCAATATTGTCAGCCTTTAGGAAAATTTGTGTTTTTCCGGTACCGTCTCGCAAATCGACAAAACAGATTGCTCCTTTGCCACGGTTGGCTTCCATGAACCCAGCTACGGTAACCACTGTATCGATTAAATCAGCACCATTGGTCTGTATTTCTCCTAATGTGTGGGTTCGATAATGGGTTGGCACATAGTTGCTCATGGATGTGCGGGAATAGAGGTAGGTCATCAAAGGTTCGCTATTTCCAATAATTATCATTTGACAATCTTTTACTATTTTATTATCAATAAGAATATCAAGAAGTTATTCTTTACGATTCATTCATAAAGTGATGGATGTCGCAATGAGCCATGAGTGAAGTCTTGTTTTCTTCAGAATCGGTTACTAGTGGCCATCCTGACAAGTTGTGTGATGCTATATCAGATGCAATTGTTGACGCATGTCTGGCGATTGACAACAATGCTAGAGTTGCCGTAGAAACATGTGTTAAGGGAAAAGAGGATATTGGACTTATCGTATTAGCTGGCGAGGTTTCTCTCAATGGGGATGTGCCTGATTATGAAGCGATTGCTAGGAAAGCTGGAGCAAATATAGGTTACACATCCCACGCAATCGGTATGGATGCTACCAATCCAAAGTTTTGCGAAGTTCAAGTCCACATAACCACTCAATCGGCCAACATCGCTCAAGGTGTTAACAAAGATGGTCTCGATCAAGGGGCTGGTGACCAAGGTATGATGTTCGGTTACGCTTGTGAGGAAACCGAGGCTTACGAAGGTCTCAAGGGCAGATACTTCCCACTAGCAGCAGCCTTATCTCAAAGATTATCACGACGCTTGACTGCCGTCAGAGAGCAAGGGATATTGCCGTGGGCAAGACCTGATGGTAAATCTCAGGTGACAGTTCAATACGATGACGAAGGGGAAATCGAAAAAGTCCACACAGTGGTAATTGCAATTCAACATGATGACGAATTAAAAAATCAATTTGGCGGCTCTGAAGCGGACGAGTTAGCCTATGTCGAACAGCAGGTTCGAGAGCACGTTGTGGAGCATTCTATACCATCTGAATTGCTAGCCGAGGGTTACAAGCTGGTAGTCAATGGAACAGGACGCTTTGCCGACCCTGGTGGTCCATACGCCGATGCTGGCTTAACTG
Source organism: Methanobacteriota archaeon (assembly GCA_011526375.1). GTDB lineage: Archaea > Thermoplasmatota > Poseidoniia > Poseidoniales > Poseidoniaceae > MGIIa-L1. Next base: position 5,296 of record WTIT01000013.1, on the reverse strand, counting down.
GCAGGAAAATAATTGTTGACACATATGGAGGAATGGGTCGACACGGCGGAGGAGCATTCTCAGGAAAAGATCCATCAAAAGTGGACCGTTCTGCCGCCTATGCTTCCAGATGGGCAGCCAAGCATGTAGTTGCTGCTGGCTTAGCCTCTCGATGTGAAATTCAGTTGGCCTACGTAATCGGAGTTGCCGAACCGGTAAGTGTGAGGGTTGAGACTTTCGGCACTTCATCGTTAAGCGAGTATGAAGTGGCTGCCAGAGTCAAGAAAGTGTTTGATTTCAGACCAGGAGCGATCGCTAGAGACTTATCTTTGCAGGCACCAATCTATTCGATAACCGCTGCTGGTGGGCATTTTGGCCGGGAACCTACAGGTGCTGGCGAATTCCCATGGGAAGTAATTGACGAAAGCCGCATCCAAGCCCTACAACAGAGTGAATGATGAGTGATTTTTAGTCCAAACCTCCGATTCACTCAATAGGGGGTTCGTACTCGCCTAGCCTGTTCTTATGTCGCGTACCGCATCAAAAGCAATGTTGTTTGTTATCCTAATGATTTCAGCAAGTGTTACTCCAATGGTTGGAAGCGCAAGTGCAAGTGATACAATTCTGCTTTCGCTGGATAATCCTCACCTAGTGCTTCAAGGCGGAGATTCAGCAAACCTAACCCTGACGATTGAGAATAACGGTTCCTCAATCGAGCACTACAATATTTCATTGCATACCGACGGCTTAAGCAATGTTTGGAGTGTGAATTTGGTAAATAATACAACTAGCGCGGTAATTCCCACACAAACCACAACCGTCGATTTGGTTGTAGTATTGGCTGTCGGAGCACTACCTTCGGACAGTGGTTCCTTTGTCGTAAATGTAAGCGAGCAAGATGGCGATTTGTATAGCACTGTCACCGCATATGTTACCGTAGAGCCATCTTACGCTTCTTCTCTTTCATTCAATGCAATAAACGGTCCGTTACAACAGATGCTTGCGGGCACAACTGCCAATTATACTATCGATGTAAACAACGATGGAAATGCTCCTGACACAATACTACTGGATGTTGACGCAGAGCCGGATTTGACAGGCTTTTGGAGCAATCATTC
>WTIT01000013.1:0-4099 GCA_011526375.1 Methanobacteriota archaeon | reverse complement strand
TCTAATCAAGATTGGATTGATAGTAAGGACTCGGCGATACTAATCGCTGATGAAGTGGAAAGTGAAGGCTCAGAAGTTATGCTGATGATGACTTGGGGATACCGCAACGGCGACGTAACAAACTCGATGATATATTCGAACTTCACCAATATGCAAGATCGTTTAGAAGATGGTTATACAGATTACCACGACAATATGACAACTCAATCAAGAGATGTCTGGATTGCACCGGTTGGATTGGGTTTCAAGAATGTCTACTATAGCGTAATGGCGTCAGGAGCAAATCCCGCCCTCCCCGGTAACACATTTTACGATTTATACACCAGTGATGGAAGTCATCCATCACTAAGTGGAGCATATCTTGCTGCGTGCGTTTTGTATTCTGCTATGACTGGTAATGCGTCAGTGGATACAAACGATTCAATTTCAGGCTTATCAGCGGCTTTGAAACTCGAATTACAGCAAGCTGCCGATGATACCGTATTCAACCAAACAAGTGACATTCAGTACCCTTGGCAACAAAGCACTCAACCATCGTCTATGAGCCAAACACGCACAATTCCTCCCGGATGGAATTTAGTGTTCGCCGACCAAGAATTAGCAAATCTCCCCGCAGGTAGCACTACGCAAACCACAATCCAAGTCTCTATTCCAAGCGATGCATCACCTGGTTTTTACGGATTTAACTTGTTCTCGGCATCAACCAATGGCAATACCTCGAGTAGTTACACATTCGTTGTTGAGGTCTTGGCAGAGAACAATTTGAGTTATTCTTTCCTAAATCAGGATTCAGACTTCATTCCCGGCTTGATAACAACAACCGATGTTCAAGTCACTAACACAGGTAATGCAGAACTAAACTTGAACTGGCAAATCGAGGTGGACAACGGTCCGTGTGTTGTTCAATTAATCGATGCAACAACGGATTCTTTACTGCCAACATCATCTGTTGATATTGGTTTCACTGTAGAAGTTGATTCTTCAGCCACGATGGCAGATGAATGTACACTGCACTTAGATGGAGAAGGAATGCATGGCGATTATTCTTGGAATGCAGAAACCTATGAGTTTACCATTAACATCGATGAATTGATTGATTTTGAACTATACTCTCCAACATTAGGCGCTATCCAGTTGGTGCCATTGACGCCAGAGGAGTACGAAATTAGAGTTTACAACAACGGTAGCGAATTAGTCGAATTTTTCCTAGACATTGGAGATAATTCTCCTGTTTCCACCTCGATTGTGGGTGGTAGTAGTGTAAATGTTTCAGCGGGCGGAGTAGGTACATGGCTACTCTCAACTGACATAGCAGAGGGCTTTGTTGGTCTTTACACACAAAGTTTTACTCTCAACTACGCAGGTGTTTCGAGTACTGCTTCAGTTCAAATCGATGTTCAACCAGTAGCCGACTTCACTATGTCAGGGCCTCTAGATGGTAGGATTTCAACCAAGCCGGGTGAAACTGTCGATGTTAACTTCGTTTTGGACAACTCCGGCACCATGGATTTGGACTTGATGGCTTCGGTATCGGGATTGCCAACAGGTGCAGAAGTTACTTTTTCTGATACAGAAGTGGACTTAGATGCAGGTACTAGTTCTTCAGTAACTATGACTGTTAGTATGATTTCAACTGCACAGGCAGGATCGTATCCAATAACTGTGACATATTCGTCTGAAGATTACACACAATCACTGAGTTTAGAATTGCAGGTAGCAGATAGTGTTGGACTGACGGTGAATTCGATCAACAATAATATTGCTGCAGGTCCAATTTCACAGGTCACTTACACATTTGAAGTAACCAACTTGGGTACTGCTTCAGATACATTCTTTGTCGCTTTGGATTTTGACGAAAATAATAATGCAACCACATGGTTTGACACGACATTATCCACCTCATCAATAAATCTTGAACCGTCATCTACACTGGCAGTCACAATCTCGATAAGAGAACGTGCAGCAGGAGCCCCAACATCCGGTTGTGATGTCAGCATCGTAGTTACATCATCAAATGATGATACTGTTTCTTCAGCCATTGGTTTCAAGATTATTCCAATTCAAGCGAGTGCGGAAATACAGGTGTTGTCTGGTGACGATAGCGCCAAGCCGGGGGAAACTATCAGTGGCACTGTAGTAGTAACAAATACTGGAACAGGAGATGACCAATTCACTCTAACAACCATCGGTGAAGATTGTGGATTATCCGAAATTTTCTCCCTATCAGCCGGTTCTTCATCGCAAGTATATTCTTGGATTTGTACCATCGATGAAGATGCTAGTGCTGGATTATCATCATTTAAATTTAGAGTAACAAGCAATGCTAGAATTAATTATGCAGTTGAACAGACCCAAATTTTTACTGTCGAACCAAATTGGGATAGTGATGCAATAGTCGAAGTTTCTTTCAGCGATGAATCAATATCGATGGCATCTTCTGGTGGCTCCTCGACTCTAATAACAGTCAAGAATCTAGCAAACGCACCGGTAAGTGGCAATATGTTTGTTCTCGGCTCAGACGATTCTCTATTTGATGTCATCATATCACCAGTAAACTCTGATACTGAATCTAGCGAATTCACGCTGGCTAGCGGTCAAAGTGCAGATTTTGAACTTGTACTAAATTCTAGAGTCTCAGAATCTGAAAGCGCGTCGCTTAGAATTTCTGCTTCTGTAGAAATTAACGGCGTGACATACACTCAAGATTCGAACAATGAATTGATGGTTACTATCGATGGTCCCGAATTGCCGCCAAATGGTGTGGAGTTACCATTCGGACTTGTCTTAGACGAGCAACAAACCATCTCAACCATGGTTGGCGGTTGGGTATTTTCCATCCTGTTATTGATGCTGATCAATATCCTAAGGAAGCGAAGAAAAACTGCACCTGTCGAGGCTACAGTTGAGGAAGCGCCAGAAGAAGAGGATAGCAAGCCTGAGAAGAAACCTAAGAAGAAAGAAGAGAGAACCGTACAAGCTCACAAATTAAAATCCAATGAGTGTCGAATGACTCCAGATAACAAGGTCATCTGTCCGTTCTGTGAAGCAAAGTTAGGTGTTCCTAGAGGCAGTACTCCGCCGTTCAAATTTTCCTGCCCGCAATGTGCAAAGAAGATTCGAGTTGTTGAGAATCAAAAGTTCTGATTAATTCTTGTGAGCAATCAACAAAAACGCAGTGTGCCCAAATGGACCGTTTACGGGTCGCATTCCGCCTTTGCTGGCTCTACCCCATTGTCGCTCCATCATCTCGCCTGCCCACTCAATGGTTAGGCCGTTGGCTTCACAAGCCTCCCATGCTTTCTCAACCTGACTGGTAACCGGGCAATAGCAGGCAATTCTTCCACCAGATTTGAGCAACTTAACTGATGCATTAATTGCTGGTTGATGGTCTGGAAGGTCTAGGATTATGCCATCAACTTGTCCAACCAAATCTTTTACGCTATCGATTGCTTCACTAACGTCTCCAGAAATGTGATGATGAGTAGGGAATTCGGGAAGGCATTGCTTTGCTATGTTGAGGTTTTCAAGACCAACCTCTGCATGTTCCTCCCTTGCCTCGACAGTCACTAGCGTTCCTGAATTACCTAACACTCGAGCTAAGTGGAGAGAAAGTCCTCCGCTACCCAGCCCTGCTTCGAGAATAACATCTCCAGGGCCAATACCTAGTCGGGTAATGAATACACCAGCATCTTTGGCCGAAATGGTCTGAGCCCTTCTTCTCATCCCTTTGTACAATTCCGGGAGTTTCGGATTTAGTTTGGTTAGAATTTTTTGTCCAATGACAATTTTTTCACCAATTTCTGCATTGCCAATTGTTTCTGTCGGATTAAATACCCCTAGTCCCTTGATTTTGGCCATTTCATTGACCATTTCCACGAGGAAAATCTTACCGTTTTCTTCCTCTAGAGCAACCCAATTTTCTGAACTCACAAATTGTGCTGAGTAACACTTTGATTTAACAACTCCTAGTTTTTCCTGAAATGCTCGAAAATGCACCAAAAATAGAGGGTTTGATATACTGCCTAGACACACCCTCAACCATGAAGTTGTACGCCAAGTCAATTTCGCTGATGATTGTAGCCTTGTTTCTTGGAAGCAT
>WTIT01000016.1 GCA_011526375.1 Methanobacteriota archaeon | reverse complement strand
CCACTTGGGCCCCAATCTGGTGAGATTGAGATACTAACCCCTGCTTGGTCTGCTGCAACGACATCTGTAGTGTCGCCATATAGTAGTAGGTTGGAAAGTGGAGACCAAACAAGTTCGGAGTTCACACTAGCCATTTTACTAAATTGTGAAGAATCTAGGGCAGTGCCGTGAATAACAATTGTCTCATCGAGGATTAGTCCTTTGTCCCACAGGGCATCGAATTCTGCTTTGCTTGATTGGTCGACACCTTCCGAAAGATGGACAAACCACGCATTCAAGGTTCCTGCTTCGCTTTGACTGATTAAGTGACTGCCAGTGTAATCATCATCTGCAGCGCCACACACAGCACATGTGGATATTCCGTCTTGGCCAAAGTTGTACAACTCGACATTTCTTGACAGAATGCTATCCCATGCTTGGGTGCCCGAACTAGGTGAACCTTGCATCGCAGTAACACCGCCGGAGACGGCTTGAACCTCAGCATACTTCATTTGTTCACTAGCCATATCCCATCGGTAAGTCGACTGAATATTGGTCTTCATCCAAGTTATACTAGGGCCGTAATCCCAGTTATTGCCCCATTGATATCTGTTGGTATAACCCCCTTCTTCAGATTTCTGCGAATCGCTTAGATGGACTTCAAAATCCCATAGAGGTATGTGGTTGTAATGGACGTGATTGTGTAAGTCAATCAAACCAGGATATATGGTTCCTTCAGTCTCAACAATTGGTACGTCGGTAAAATCAACGCCTGCCGGTGGGTTGGTGTTAGATGCCCACACTCCGGTAATCTTGCCGTCACGAATCATCACATTACCGTCATTAATTACGTTATTTTCACCATCCATTGTGACAACTCGGCCTTTGAGCAGGAATGCCCTTGAGGAATCAGTATTGGTTAATTTGTAACAATTAACAATGTTGTCAGGCACGGTATATGGTTCAGAATAATCCGCCGCCCTTCCGGGAGTAGGGTCGTCTTTGGTTAGAGTACCATCATCCGAAATATATGATAGTCCATAACTTGAGTCAGTTGCCGGGAATGACATTGAATTGATGACATTGGAATTAGTATCAGAAATGCTCACGGTTTCGCCATCAAAATAGCTCAGATCAAGGTCGGAATCGGCACGAAATACCACCAGTCTTTCATCGGCTTCGAGTGTTGTATTGTATGGGAGTTGGCATGGTGGGCTACCACTGGTTGTTGATAGCAGCCAGCTTGAAACATCTTGCGGCGCATCACCCGAATTCCACACTTCGATAAATTGGTCGCTAAATTTACCATAATCTCCGTCACCATTCCAATCAACAGCACCGTAAATGTTTGAATTTGTTTCATTGGCAACAAGATTATTTGGGCTAATGAATAGTTCCGAAATAACGACATTTGCCGCACGGCCATTAGTTTCTTTTGTGTCTCTATATTCAAGGCTGTCAACAGTTGCAGACCAAGAGGAAAAAATCAGCAGCAGCAACACGCTCGAGGCAACTAGTACTCGTCGCATGTGTCAACCTTCACTAACAAGGACATTAACCCGCCGGTATCGATTTCTCTACGATTAGAATATAGACTCAACCAAATTGGTCGGTATATGGCTACATTAGACCTCACAGAACCAGAGTTTGCCGGAGTAATTGAAAATAATAAAATTGTAATTCTAGATTTTTGGGCTGAGTGGTGTGGTCCGTGCAAGGCTTACGGTCCAGTTTATGAGCGAGTTTCAAACGAATTTGACGATGTAATTTTTGCTAAAATAAACACTGAAGAGGAGCCACAACTAGGCCGTATGTTCAATATTAGATCAATCCCAACAACTATTGCATTCAAAGAACAGATTGGTGTTTTTATGCAACCAGGTGCGCTGCCAGAGGATGCCTTGCGAGATTTAGTAGTGATGCTCAAGGATTTGGATATGGACGAAGTAAGGCAAGAGATGGAATCCATGAAGGCCGAAGATTCTGAATAGGACAAATTATCCGATGATTTCAATAGGTTGAGGTTTAGCGCAACCCATGCACTGGAAGCCTTGGCTCATTATCTTGGTAATGATGAGTGCAACGCTATCTGGTTGTCTCAGTGATGATTCAGATAATGACAATGGTTCCAGCAGTTATAGTTCATATCCAGAACCATGGGATAGAGCCAAGTTAATTTATGATGATTCAGATGTGTTTAGCCGCGTATCGGTCAATGGCACATTCAATATCTCAGCACCCCAATCGGTTTATGTTCCAGTGCCAACAATTACCGCTGCTGATGGTGGCGCAGGCATTACCGGAGGTGCCGAAGTTCACCTCGGTCTGTGGCTACCCGAAATAGAGGGATGCGATTTCACTGCAGGAAATGTAAGCGAAGAATGCAAAGTTCCCGTTCTTGCCGATGTTGGTCCATATTATGACGACGGGGACGTTTCAGCGACTACACCTGCTGACCGATTAGGTAGATTTCTGATAGAAAACTATGTGCCACACGGCTATGCAGTAGCTCAAGTTTCGGTTTTTGGTACCGGCAATTCCAATCATTGTATGGATTTGATGGGGACAGATGAACAACGTGGTATTGATGCTGCAGTATCATTCCTAGGAGAAGCATCATGGTCCAATGGTAAGGTTGGCCTAATCGGAAAATCATACGATGGCTCCACACCATGGCAAGCAGCAACTTTCGGCAATCCATACTTGGCAACTATTGTCCCGATGTCTGGACTGATTGGCGTTCATGAATTGATGTGGCGTAACGGAAGTATGGAAGCAAGAGGTCCAATCATGCACAATGGTGTATACGGCTCGTTTGGTATCGATGGTGATGGTGGAGATGCTGAAAACCTGTGTGAAGGCTACATTGAAGGATATGTCAATGGTCCTGCTGCTTACCAAACTGGCGGAATGGTTGCTTATGCAGGTAACACCTATTGGACCGAACGTTCATTCTTATCAAGGGTACTGGAAAATTACCAAGGTTCAATTTACATAATTCAAGGCATGCAAGACTGGAATGTCGACCCGCATATGGCCTTCCCAATTCATCAGCAGGTCGAGGAAGCCGGAATCGAAATCAAAACCTTAGCAGGTCAATGGGCTCATGATTACCCCGACCGTGTTGAAGGTCACAGTTCGCAAAGCTCTGGACGTGGTGCAGAGGCCTATCCTTACACTCTAAGGTGGGATTGGGCTGATGAGATGTTGTACTGGTTTGATTGGTATCTAAAAGGCGAGGGAAGAGCTCCAACCCTCGGAGTAGAAATGCAAGATAATCGCGGTGGATGGAGATTTGAAACTACATATCCGGCACCAGATACCGAATATTTGGCAATCAACGGTGCTGATATGGGACCAGATGGTACCTCTATGTCCGCTGCATCATCGATAACAATGAGCTACGGTCCGTTTGAAGAAGATGTCTACATTGCTGGAATGCCGACTTTCCATATCCCAGTAACTCCAAGCACACTTAATGGTGCACACGGCTTCCTTGAAATGACCGATGAAAATGGTATGCACCTCGGTCATGCGGTAATGGATTTTAGATTCCATGCCGGAGGGCGTGATGGTCAATTGTCAATGATTCCTTATGTCGAAGTGATGGGATTAATGGAATTCATGCCGATGGATGTTTTCATCAGCGCTGGTGAAACAATTTTCATCACATTAACTCAGACTGGTGAGGATTATGTTCCATCGTCACAAGCGGTCGGTGGCTATTCGGTTGATTGGAGCTCATCGACATTGACTCTACCAATCGTCAAGCGAACCTGCGATGATTTATTTCAAGCACCAATGCAAACATATGGAACCGGTGATGATGGTATCAGAGAATGCTGATTCTTTGCCTAACCAAGCGCTATTCTCTTAAGCCGATGACAAACAATCTATCCACATGGTTCTCAGCGCGTTACCAGGTGTAGGAGAAAGATTAGCCAAGAAAATGACCGACCATTTCGGTTCAGAAGAAGCGGCTTTGTCATCACTTAAATCAGGAGATATTGGGCAAATTGCCGAAATAGAGGGCGTTTCTCCAAAGCGTGCGTTAGCGCTCGCTCGAAGCATTGCCGGAGATGATGGCCAATTTCTTGCCACCAAAGAGGCTGTTAAACTTCATCAACAGTTAATTGATCAAATTGCTAATTTTACCGCCTCTCCAGCAACAAAGTCAAGACTTCAACTGCTTACTCCCCTAGATGATTCGTCGAAGCGTAGGGAATCAATTCAATCCGCCATGGACTTTTTCACAAAACACTCCGATATAGCAAAAAAGATTGCAGAATCTTTCAAACAAATAACTAGTCTAAAGTCAAATTCAGAACGCTATGACAGAGTTGTCGTTACCAAACAACCAATGGATGAACTGAAGAAATACTGCCGGGTATTAATTCCGGCCGAGAGTGAGACTTGGAAAGACTATACAGTGTTCAACAAAGTGACATGGTTGGGCAGTGGAGCACCAAATGACATTCCAGATGGTTGGATTGTTTTGGGTAGCAATCCTGAACAGGAAGTAATTATCCCAGAGATGACACTAGACTGGTTCAAAAAGAATCGCAAAACATTGACTGCTGTATCTGAAATCATTACAATGTTCTGTGAAACTCCAATAAGTTCGCCATTTATTGATTACATAAATTCTGGATTAATGGGTCTGGAACAATTGCCTGAATTATTGTTCACACTGTTCGAGGAAGGCGACACAGAGCGTGCAGAATTGGTTAAGGACGAACTTTGGACCTATTGTAAAGAGTTAGAAAATGAAGTTAACATAGAAGTTGAGAAGGCTATGAATGATGCGAAATTAGCACTTTCAGGAGCGGAACTTTTGGATGCACTTGCAGATGGTAGTGGATTTCAAAGGAGATTAAAAGAAGCTACGGGGTATGTTATCGAGAATGCCATGCAACAAGCAGTCAACCGCTTGTCCCAGTTCATGGAGGGTAGCGGAGTAAGATGTCCACCAGTAATTTTTACCAGTGATTGGCCGGCTAAACTTGACCGTCAAGTGATAGAGAAAATTGATGAGAGTTTAGAAAAGCGAATTAGTGCACAAAAGTCCGATCATATTTACTCAATGGCAAGAAAATTAGGGCCGTTGAAGGTCAAGTGTGAGTCGGCGGTTCGCTCCTTGATTATGGTAGACCAATGGCTGACTATTGCCCGATGGTCGAACCATTACTCATGTACAATGCCAAAGATGGTATCACACGGAATCTGGATTAAGGAAGGCCGCCACATACTGTTGGGAATTGAGGCAGACCCAGTCACCTATGGCCTTGGTAAGGCAGCACCACCAGATGACAGACAACAATTGGCATTGTTAACCGGTGCTAACTCTGGTGGTAAGACTACACTACTAGAGTTGTTAGCACATACATGTATCCTTGCCCATATGGGATTACCAGTGCCGGCAAAGCAAGCATGCGTCGGTAAGGTAGAGGCTTTGCATATCTTGGCAAAGGCTGGTGGCACACAGAGTGCCGGAGCATTAGAGCAGACACTTGTTGACCTTGCAACTGTAGTTAGTGACCCTACTCCAAAACTGATTCTGGCGGATGAATTGGAAGCGATTACTGAACCTGGTGCGGGTGCTAGAATTATCGCTGGAATGTTACTTGCAGCAAGAGCTCAAAAAGATACAACAATGATGTTAGTAACACACTTGGCCCCAGCGATAATTGAAGCATCTAATGTTGATGATTTCCGAGTAGATGGTATCGAAGCAAGAGGTCTAGATGCAGACTTAGAATTAATCGTTGATAGAACGCCAATACGCAATCATCTTGCTAGGTCTACGCCAGAATTGATTGTCAAGAGACTTGTTGAGAGAAGTAATGGTCACGCTAAATCATTGTTCAGTGATATCCTAAAGATGTTCTAATCAATAGGATGGAAGAATTAACTCAACAGCGAATAGTGGATCAGGGTCCGTTGAATCATGATATGCTACCACTACGCCACCATCATTTAGAATCGCAAGAGAAGCGAAGTCGAATCTTATGTCATTACCTGCTCCTGAGGTAGAGTCTAAATCTCCCTGTCCGATGTATGTCAGAGTATCAGGAGACATGTCTTCGGAATAGCCACGGACGTGATAAACTGTGTCAACATCTGGGCCAGCAGAGCTTTGATACCTAACATTCAAGACAAACAAGTCCAGTTCTCCATTGGCTTGGAATTCCCATTCTTCAATTTGAGTTGCTTGTTCACTCAATTCGTAGGTGTAATTTTGCCAAGTAACTGCGCCATCATTAGACATGTAATGAGTGAATGAGGTTCCCGTGTTGGCTACACAATGAATGATACCAGCCGAATCGATTTGACAGTATTCGCTGGGAAACTGGACGTATAATTCATTCCATGACAAGGATGTATCCATAAATGCAGCATTTCCGTTGTCATAGTATGCCGGGAATACAAGCCCGCCACTTGGCATTGGGAATGCGCGCATCTCTTTGTGCGGCTTGTTGACATCATAGTAGACTGGTAGATTGGCATCTGTAAAATCAAGGTCGAGTTCAATTTCAGGGTCACCACCACTACGATCCGGGAATTGGAATGGGTAGTAGTTTAGTCCGTCAACGCTTATCTGTCCACCGGCATTCATTGATTGGTGCCAGAAATTAGACACAACAATACTAGCCCATTCTCCGCTACCTAGCGTGGATTCGATTGGCCCGATAACTTCTACTTGCCAAGAGCGGTCATAGAATGGTTCAGTAATTCTGTTGTAGCACCACTTCCATTCATCTTCCGATGCGTCATACAGTATTGCGTAGAACTTGTCCAATTTCAAATCGGCTCCGGGATAAGGGAACCAAGACATTGAAATTATGTCACCGTTGGTCGCTTGGACTATACTGCCTTCACCAAGGCCTTCTTGACCAGGGTTAGTTGGAACAAATGTAACACACTGACCAACTGCAGGTAATACTCCGGGAATGTAGGTGTCCCATTCATGACCACGGTCAAGACTCCACACAGGATATTCGCCACCAATGTTGAGGATTTGTCCCTCAATGGTGGTTGCTAAATAATGTTCACAGCAATTACCACCTTTTGATGCATCAAAGACCGCCCACGACATATTTGTTGATTGATTGGTGCGTAGGTCTACAGTGGTAAACGGTCTAGGAGACTCATGTCCTTGATTATCAATTAGTATGTACTCTTCCCATATGTTACCAATGACTTCCTCTTCTGCGAAAGTTTCCCCTTCGCCAAAACAACCTGCTAGCATTGTTGAAATTGCCAACAAGACAGCAAGCGTCATTCTTCGCATGGCTGGACGAAGTACCACTCATGTTTGAATGCGTCGTTTATTGGTTTTCAAGAAACGGTGAAGTAAATTTTAGTTCCATCTACTTCAAAACTTTCAGTCGTTGAATCTGGTGATTCACCATTAGGGTGGAATACTGCAGAGTGTGCCCGGGTTTCAGAGATGATCCAATCTTGGTCAGTTTGGAATAATTCGGGGGCATCATCCATCCAAATCTCTAGTTCGATGGTAGCTTCGATATTTAGATTCAAGTCCTTTCGCTTAGCTTGTATTCTTCTTGTTATGTCACGAGCTAGACCTTTAGAAAGTAGTTCAGGGGTGTCATTCATATCCAATACTAAACTTACATGATAAGCGTCGTCGCCTTGACCGACTTGAATAGTAGATGCGGCAAAACCAGATTTCTCAACCCGCTTTACTTCTACATCGCTTTCCTCAATGTTGATGCCCATGATTTCTAGACTGCCAGATTTAATCTGTTCTAGCATTGCTGTAGGATTTTCCGCATTGCGAATTTCAGCGGCAATTGAATTGACATCACCCCTTGCTCTAGGTGCTAATGCTCTAAAGTTGGGCGCCAACTCAATTTGTTGGAATCGATCTAAATCAGTTTCAACTGAGATATTTTCGACATTCAATTCCTCTGCTAAGATGTCATGGAATTCAGCCAAATTAGGGCCCGAGACAATCCAGCCATCGCCACAAGGTAATCGCTGCCTACGGGCGGCGTCAACACGAATTCGGCGACCAGTTTCTGCCAGTTCTCGAACCAACGCCATTCTAGATTCCAACTCCAAATCTTGTGGTGGCAATGTCGCAGTTGCTTTCGCAGCATCCTCATCCCATGTGTCTGCAGTCGCACCCTCAAGGCTGCCTGGTGTTCCAAGTGGCCAACTTGCTTGATGAACACTCGAACCTTGCAAGTTACGATAAATCACATCCACCATAAATGGACTGACCGGTGCAACCAACTGACATACAGTTGTTAAGACCTCATGAAGGGTATTTTGACAGGCAAGTTTGTCAGTATTTTCTGCTTCATCCCACAGTCTTCTTCGACTTCTTCTGACATACCAGTTGGATAAATCATTGACAACGAATTCTTCGAGTTCTCGGCACGCCTTGTGATAATTCCAGTTGACGAAACCTTCGTGATAGTTTGTTGCAACGGTAGCCAAGCGAGACAAAATCCACCGGTCGAGAGGTGTTCTCTCACTAACTTCAATGTGATTTACTTCCGGGTCAAATCCATCAAGCGCCGCATAATCAGCATGGAATTTGTAAATATTCCACATGGTCAAAAACATCTTGGCATAGGTTTCTCTTACACCATTCGGGTCGAATTTCAATGGACTCCATGGTGCGCCAGCAGTAACCATGTACCACCTTGTTGCATCGGCACCTTCTCGGTTAAAATGGTCCCATGGATCGACAATATTGCCTCTTGATTTGGACATTTTTTTACCTTCAGCATCAAGAATTAATCCGAGTGACAAGCATCGCTTGTAGGCTGGTGAATCAAATACTGTGGTCGATACTGCTAACAGAGTGTAGAACCAACCTCTTGTTTGGTCGACTCCTTCACAGATGTAATCTACAGGGAAAGATGAATTGAAAGTCTCACCGCCATCAAATGGGTGATGCCATTGGGCGAATGGTGCACAACCTGAATCAAACCAACAATCCATGACGAATGGTTCTCTTTTCATTGGTTTGCCATCATCTGAAAGCAATGTGAATCCGTCAACGATTGGTCTGTGTAGGTCAACATCATCTGGACACTCTGGGTTGTCATAACCTGCAGCATTTGCTTTGGCGACTTCTGTTTGTAGTTCTTCAATTGAGCCAATGCATTTCATTTGTCCATCTTCACTGCGCCAGACAGGCAGTGGTGTTCCCCAATAACGCTCTCTTGAAATAGCCCAATCTTTGACATTTCTTAGCCATTCACCGAACCGACCTTCGCCGACCCAATCGGGAGCCCATTCGACACCGTCATTGAATTCTAGTAATTTTTCCTTGACCGCAGTCATTTTGACAAACCAAGAATCCATCGCGTAGTAAAGCAACGGATGGTCAGTTCTCCAGCAATGTGGATAGTCGTGCAGGTAGGCTTTTTCTCGATACAAAAGGCCACTATCTGGGCCTTTGCCATTGCTGCCATTTGGTGCAGAAAGTAACTGGATAATTGTTTCATCACATTCTTTGACATAGCGCCCATCTAATTGTTCGTGAATTCCTTCGACAAAAGCACCATCCATTCCCACTGTGTGGAACGCTGGAAGTCCAACTTCCATACCCAAGTTGTAGTCATCTTCACCATACATTACTGCAGTATGTACTACACCAGTACCATCGGTCGTAGTTACCCAGTCTGCTGAAAGCACAGTCCACGCAGTCTTTGAATCGCCACGTGGGACCGCCTCTGGGAACAGCGGCTCGTAGGAGCGGCCAACCAAATCACTGCCGGGGAATTCTTCAACAATCTCGACATTGTGCCTGAGGACCTCTTTCATCAAATCCTTGGCTAGAATCATGGTTTCTCCGACTCCGGCACCGCCGGCACCTGTCCAATTTGCCGCAACTTCGCTAACTCTGACTTTGACATAGGTGACGTCTGGTCCAACTGCTAAACCAACATTGCCCGGTAGGGTCCAAGGCGTGGTTGTCCAAGCTAAGATTGAGGCATCATCATCGGTTAACTTGAATTTGACATAGACTGATGGCTCCTCGACTTCTTTGTAGCCCAAGGCAACTTCGTGACTGGAATATGAAGTACCAGTTTGTGGACAGTAAGGCAATACCTTGTGACCTCGGTATAGTAATCCTTTGTCGAACATTTGTTTTAGCGCCCACCAACATGATTCGACATAATCATTGTGAAGAGTGACATATGGGTTGTCTAAATCGACCCAATATGCCATTCGCTCTGTCATTTCACGCCATGCCGACTCATAAGTCCAAACCGACTCACGACACGCTTGATTGAAATTCTCCATACCATATTCTTCGATCGCTTCATTTGACATCAAGTCCATTCTTTTTTGAACTTCGATTTCAACTGGTAGTCCATGAGTGTCCCAGCCACCTTTTCGCTCAACAAGGAAACCTTCCATAGTTTTCCATCGACATACTAAATCCTTGTATGCTCGTGCCACTACATGGTGTATCCCAGGTTTGCCATTAGCGGTTGGAGGTCCTTCAAGGAAAATGAACGGTGCGCCGCCTCTTCTCGATTCAATGGAGTTTTGGAATGCATTTTCTTGACTCCATGTATCTAGTAGCGCAGTTTCAAGAGCAACGGCGTCTAATTCTCCGGCGGGTTTTGGCTTAGCCATGACCGTGCGAGATAGGTTTTTGACTTGAACCTCACCCCTAATTTTTTACTTTTTCATTTTCTTCCCAATTTTTCTTGCTAATTCACTCGCTCACACGGTTGTAACGGTATGTTTGAAGTCCTTACATTACTACGCTTGTCCATGTCCGCCGCTACATCTTGGCGTAGTGCCCTATTTTTGGCTATTTTAATGGCAATCATTGGACCATTACAGATGTCCGGGAATCTTGCCGTAAATTCAAGCGATTTTGGTGAATTAAATGAGCGACCAACCGTGAGTTTCTCTTTACAGGGCGCGGAACAATTTATCGAACTTGATGGAGATGGAGCAGTCAACAATGATTTCACCATTGAGGTACCTAGTACCTCGCCGGTTACTGACATGCAGCTTAGTATTGAGCCATCCGTAATGCAAACACATTATGGATTCGTGTGGGATTCCGATGCCGCGTGGTCTAATCCGGATGC
>WTIT01000018.1:6274-11192 GCA_011526375.1 Methanobacteriota archaeon | reverse complement strand
ATATTTCAAGCCATTATGATGAGATAAAGGCCCTTGAATGTAATTATATCTCGGGATGGGACCCGACAACAGACCCATAATCAAGCCAAATCACGCGCCATCCGGGCAAAGTGACAAAAACGATACATACAACGCTGTATCAATGTCAGACAACTTTTGGGATGTCAACTTGGCGAAGCAGGATGAACAGGGCGAAGAACTTGAAATCCCGAAGGAAAAAGAAGTAGTCGAGCCAGTAGTAGACATTAATGTTTCATTGTCTGATTTCCCAGTTGGTAATTGGAATAGTGATAACGATGCCATGCACATTGTTCAATGGTACAATGACAATAGAATGGCGGTTGATCAAAAAGATCTAGATTTTTTTAAGGCTAAATCAGGTGTAAAATATCTCAGTAATTATTCAGATGCACAAAAGATACTCGAATCAGCGATTGAAACTCTACAAGAAGAGGGGTGCACGGCTTGGCGACCACCATATTACGACGACGATGTCGAAGGCATTCCACTCACAGGAATCGGCGGTCTAGTTGGTGGTTGGACTTTTGCAGGAATATGGTGCGCCGTTTCCTTTATTGCGTTATTTTTCATTGGCGGTCCAGCTATCGCGGATTTAGGGACTTCCGATTGGATACCTACCGATGGTGTGATTATCGATAGCGGGGTTGACTCGTCTACTGATAGCGAAGGAGGCACAACCTATTGTTTGTGGGTTGATTACCAATATACCTACAACGACCGAACTTACGGTGGTGATGTTGTCAGTTATAGTAAAGACAACTCTTGCTCATCATGGGCTGGAGAAGCAGATGAAAAATATCCACCAGGCGAAGAAGTAACAGTCTATGTTAACCCAAACAATCCGTATGAAGCAGTGCTTGAAAATGGCCTCTCAGGAGTTGATTTCTTCGTTTGCTGTATTCTTCCTTTCCCAATAGTTGGTGTTTTCTTGGTAATTGGTATGCTCAAGTCAACATTTGCCACAATCGTGTCAGCGGTTAGACCCGATTCAATTCAAGACGATGCCGTGTAACTAATTCAATGATTTATCCGGCAATCGTCGTCGGCCAAAGTAACAAATAACCCAAACATGAGAGTGAAATAATGTCGAATAATTTCTGGGATGTGAAACTGGAAGAGGCCGAAGAAGAGCCACCGGTTAAACAATCGATTTTTCCACAGGAGCCACTGCAGTCAAAAGAAGCAGCAGTGAATCCAACCATGGAGGCCAGTAATCGTCTTATTGAAATGGAAAAAATAGACGTAGCTAAATTAGAAGAGGATTATTCAAAAACCTCCCATCATTTCCCAAATATACCATTGATTATTGCAGATGTTGTAGTTTTGTTAGCGATGTTTTATTTCATCGAGGTCGAACAAAACATGTTGTATTTTGTTGTTTTAGGATTTATCTCATCTATCATGCTTTTATTCTTTGTTGCCACACACGTTAGAATTGACCATTATGAAACAAAAGGGATTTATGTTTGGTACAGAGGAATTTTTGCTCCTTTTTTCATATATCAAAAACAAGACACTGATACGGTAGATTCGTGGCAAGACACAACCACTAGCACAGATTCGGAAGGCAATGTATCGACCTCGACAGAATATCGTTTTATTATACAAGACAAACATGGTCATGAACTGTTTTCAGGACAAGGCGCTGGAGCGGGCTCTAAAGGCCAACGTAATCGAAACAGACTATTCCAAATACTCGGACTGCCACAAAAAAGCCGCAACTCAAGTGGCGGCTATTCTCCTTTCGATAATCAAGCAGAGAATCCAACCAAATCTGGATTTAATTTTGGTTTGATTGCCAACATCGGCGGATTCTTTCTCATCCCATTACTTTTCTTTGGCTTTGTTTTTGCAGCAGAAATGTTCACTCAAGACGATTGGAACTATTATGGCGAAGAAGCTGGCTACTATTGTTCTAATGATAGTGAAGAATATGCATACGATATGGGGGGCATACTTTGTCCTGAAGGGTATGGGGTAGTACCAATGTGTCCAAATGGCGAGCCATGCGTTTGTATTGATGTTGACGAAGATTGCTTTGATGGAGATGATGATTGGGGTTATATTTACTATGCTCAGGACTATTATTATGACAGATATTGTAGTGATTTTGTTAGTTACCCAGTCACTACTCCCATCGAGATTGTCAGTGTGAAGGAGACAGGTAGCAATCAGCCAAACTTGGCTGAATACCCAATAAACGAATTATCCTATGCCATAAACGGTGGTGTTTGTGACTATGAATATCATACCAGTGAAGCCTTCGGGTTCGAATTTATCTTTAATTTAGTGAACGCAAGTGATATTGACGGTGTAAGCATACTGCTCATCGAAGAAGAATGGTTTACTTCTGGATATTCAGGAATTGAGATATTTACCATGGCTGGTAACGATACAGAGTGGACTAAGCAATACTCAAGCAAGAAAATGTTCGGCAGCTATGAACGCTATGCAACCTATGAGGAGCAACCACTAGATTTCGGTCAAAATATGTGGTTTAGACACGCTTTTAACGATACTGTAACCAATGTAAGCCAAGTGAAAATCGTTACCGGAGTAGCCGATCAAAACGGTGGAGCTTCCGTTAGTTTCACTGGACTGAGGGTTGATGGTGCGGGTGACTATGCTTATCCTGATTATTTCCTTTGCAATGGGGAATGGGACGGCCAATTTGAGAATTCTACAAGTGAATTAGAAATATTTGATTATATTGATAGATATATGCTATCTTGTGATTGACCAACGTAATCCCGATTACAGGAAAAGCATACTCGGATGTTGCCCAATCTATTCAAATTAAGACTTCATAGGGTAGCTATGGGCAAAGTGAATTTTCAAGATAAGTTTAGCAAATTTAGTGAGCATTGGACTCCTAAAGTAATCGCTGAAATGAATGATTATCAGTTCAAGTTGGCCAAAGTCCAAGGTGAATTTGTCTGGCACAATCATAGCGATACTGATGAGGTTTTCATCGTAATCGAGGGTTGTCTAAAGATAGAATTTGCCGATGAAACCATTGAACTCAATGCCGGTGAGATGTATGTTGTCCCAAAGGGAGTACAACACAAGCCATATGCGGATGAGGAATGCAAAATTATGTTGGTAGAGCCAAAAGGTGTGGTGAATACTGGTGAAGCAGATAGTGAATTGACCGCATCTAACGATGTTTGGGTGTGATTATTCCTCAAGCAAATTCATGATGTCATTGCTCGGTGACTCAAGCGCTTCAACATCTTTCAGTGCACGTTCCATAGCACGCAGTCTTCGCTGGATAGACTCACCTTCTCCGCCAATGGAATTTGCTGCAGTATTGAGTTGTTTGTGGAGCTTACCCAAGTGTTCACCGAATTTAACAAATTCAGTTTTCACTGTTCCAAGAACATTGTAAACTTCGCTAGCATTTGACTCGAGCGCAAGAGTTCTGAATCCCATTTGTAGGCTGTTGACGAATGCTGCCAATGTCGAAGGTCCAGTGACGACAATTTGGTGATCTCTCTGTAATGATTCGAATAGGCCAGGCCGCCTAACCACGTCAGCGTATAGTCCCTCGGTTGGCAAAAACATGACAGCAAAATCTGTTGTATGAGGTGCTGCAACATATTCTCGACGAATTGTTTTGGCTTTCGCGGTAACATTTGAGGCAAAGGTCTTGTATGCATTCTCGATATTTTTCTTGTCACCTTCATCATAGGCATCTAACAATCGCTCATAATCTTCTTTGGGAAACTTACAGTCAATTGGTAGCCAAACAGGCTCGTCCATATTACCATCTATGCCCGGGAGTTTGATTGCAAACTCAACCTGTCCACGGCAATCGGGATGAGTCTTGACATTCTTACTATATTGGGCAGGTGCGAGTATTTGTTGAAGGATTTTTTCTGCCTGAATTTCGCCCATTGCCCCACGGGTTGATACATTACTCAGGACTTTCTTTAGCCCGCCAACATCGGTTGCTAGAGATTGCATATCTCCAAGTCCCTTGTGAACTGCTTCCAGACGCTCACTTACCAGTTTGAAAGATTCTCCAATCCGCTTCTCTAGCGTGGTTTGTAATTTTTCATCAACAACTTGACGCATTTCATCCAATTTCTTTTCATTAGACAATTGTAGATCTGAGATGTTCTTACCTACAGTTACTAGGTGCTTTTGCTGCTCTTCACCCAGTTCTTTAACTACGGTAACCACGGTCTGTTGAATACTATCTCTAGTATCGCGACTCATTTCTCTTAACTCGCTTCTGACCTCGGAGCCGCTATCTTTGTTGCTGCCTAGTAGATATCCAATCACGATACCTAGAACTGCTCCAATTACAACTAAACCCAACTCGAGCATGTCTGCCATGAGATAATCAAAGTGTCAACACTTCTTGAACTATCGGGCGAATTCGGCTAGGTGCCTAATCACTTGCCACGGTTTAGGTTAGCCTTTAGAGAAGGACGTAGCTTTTCTGCGCCCTTGCCCTTGTTGTGTAGACCACGGCCTCGCTTACCAGCAGAGGTCTTACCACGGTAGACACGACCCTTGTGGGCGTTGTTACCGTTAGCGGAACAGAACACACCTAGTTGCTTATCGTTGATGATAGCAGGGTGGTGGGTGTCGATCATGATGACTTCGAAATACTTGTGCTTACCATCTTGGCCAACCCAATATGAGTTCAGAACCTCTAGGTTAGGGAAGTGACGAGCAACACGCTCTTCAGCAATTCTTTGAGTGTTCTTTGCCATGGTGATTTTGGAGATACCAGCTTTGGATGGCTTTCTCTTCATGTGGATTTTACCCTTTCTAAGTCCACCTCGGCGAACACGAGTTCTGACTAGGACAACACCCTGCTTGGCTTTGTAGCCCATTCTGCGAGCAGCATCTAGACGAGTAGGGCGGTCAATTTTACAGTTAACCG
>WTIT01000018.1:1512-6174 GCA_011526375.1 Methanobacteriota archaeon | reverse complement strand
CCCATTCTGCGAGCAGCATCTAGACGAGTAGGGCGGTCAATTTTACAGTTAACCGGCTCTCTTCTCCACTGTGCCATACGGGCTTGGCGGTACATATGCGGTAGAGCATCCTTAGGTCTCTTCCAGGTTGCACGAACGTGTTGGTATAGTCCTTGAGCCATGTTATCACCGCTTCTCAGCACTTGGCCGACAAAACTCCCCTTTATGAGTCTACCTTCGCGATACTGCGCGGAAATTATTGATAATTCTATGATGATTTTAACCAAAAGCATAATTTTCTACCACAAATAAGTACCTTGCAAATCTTCTACGAAATAATTCAAACTAAACTATCCTTGGTAGGTAAAAATCCACCAATAAATGACATTCATAAGAGTCGAAAGACAGGGTTGACTACCGGGGGTGAGGATGTGAAAACTTTAGGGCAACCTAATATAGACTTTACAAGATTCTTCGCGTCTACACCCACTCACGAAATTGATGGTCAACAAGTTGACGCTATTGCTTTGATGAACAGCGTCAGCATGATTTCAATGAGGTTAGATTCGAGTAATGTCGAACATGTCAAATATCTCACAACCGAAGGCTTAGACAAACAACAGAGATTGAAATTTCTTCGAGGTATTAAGGATGAACTCGATGCTGACTTATTTGAATTATCAACTTGCAACAGAGTGTTATATGTCGGCTTCGATGTCACTTGTGATGAACTCGAAGAGGGGGTCCTGTGTACGACTTCATTAGAATCGGCGCCTTTCGATTATTTCACAGGCATTGATGTATGGCGCCATTTGGTTAAAGTTTGTAGCGGATTAGACTCCTTCATTATGGGTGAATTACAGGTTATGTCCCAATTTAGAGGTTCTGTCGCTTGGCATAGAAAGCACGGACTGATTAGCGATTTGAATGGCTCTTTCTTTGATCACGTTGTATCGGCTAACAGAATGATTAGGCGCGAATTTGGTTTTAATCAGACAACCGAGTCAATGCTAAATCTTGCGACCAGTGCCTTACAAGAAATAATACCCAATAATGAGACAATATCAGCAGTAGTGCTTGGCTTTGGTGACATGGGATCAAAGGCCGCAGAAGTCTTACTTTCACTTGGGCAAAATGATATTTCTGTAATCTCTAGGACTCCTGAAAAAGCTGCGCTTAGGAACCCAGAAATTGCTGCAAGAGTCAAGTTGATGACGTTCGAGGATTGGAAATCTCAAGAATCGTCAGCAGATCTGATAATCTCAACAATCCGAAATAATGGCCCTACATATAATGCTTCAAACCCGATTCCTACTGCCTCCAGTGCAATCATAATGGACTTTTCATGGCCTCCATCGATTGATTCTTCAGGAGTTGCAGAAAATCAAGAATTGTTTGACACTGAATATTGGATAAGAGCCGCACATAGATTGGGCGTAGAATGGGACTACTCTTCTACAATAAGCAAAAGTGAAGAATTAATTAGCGAAATACAGCAAAGGTTCATGACAGCACTGACGGACAAGGCACAAGCCAAATTCAGAGCATTCATGTACCAAACATTGGACGATTTGTCTAAGCAATGGCAGCAATCAGATTATATTGAAAAATCACACGCTCAGATTGACGCGTTTTCCCGCGAAATAGCCACATGGATATGCAATCAATCCGGACCTTTCAGTACATCTGAGCTCGACGAAATGGTTCTTTCAACAAGGCGAGAAATAAATCCAACTCTTCTTAAGAGGGTGGCCAGTGATGTGAATGAGACGGTAATTCGCATTAATGGGCAATCATCTCTTTAGGAGGTTCCGCTTTGGACAAAATCAGAATCGGAACGAGGACTTCAACTCTAGCCATGTGGCAGGCTGCCCATGTACAGCAGAAGTTAGAACAATCCGGCTATACTACAGAAATCATCGGTATAACTTCTACCGGTGACAAATCACTAGGAGGAGACCTTGCAACTTCAGTTGGCCAATTTATCCACGCAGTAGATGCACAATTACAGGGCGGCAACATTGATATCGCCGTTCACTCCACTAAAGACGTCCCAGTTACAACATCTGAAGAATTTGCCACACTTGCCTACATTGAGAGAGGGTGCACAAATGATTTACTGATTTTTCCTCCTTCTGATGAACACAGCACATTAGGCGAATTATTCAATTCATCATCAGAGTCATCAATCGATCAGGCATTGCAAGTAATTCCGCATTCTGGTATGGTGGGTACAGTTTCCGGCCGTCGACAATCATTCATGCTTAGTAAGCGACCAGACATTATTCCAATTGCTGTTCGCGGGCAGGTTGAGACACGATTAAAGAGACTGCAAGAGGGAAGAGTAAATGCAATTATTCTAGCCGAGATTGGGCTAAAGCGACTACACGATATTGGTGCATTAGCGCCTTGGATGTTGGCGATGAGTGCAATCAGAATTAGTGATGACGACTGGCCGACTGCCCCAGGACAAGGGGCAATTTCAGTACACTGTCGAAGCGGCGACTATCAAAGATTTTCACAACTAAGGGCCGTTCTAAATCACATCCAGACAGAAACTGATGTAATAAACGAGCGAAAAATATTGGGTGAAATAGGCGGAGGATGTCTTTATCCGGCAGGAATAAAAGTTGATGGAAGCAAGGTTTCGGTTCAAATCTCCCCCAAAAATTGGCGAGATATTTTCTGTCAAGGGTTGCCATTCGACAAGACGAAATTCATTGGAGCTTTAACTGATTATGAGCCCAAATTACCGAATCAGGAAATCACAACTCATGATGAGTCCAACAAGGGGCCAAAACTAATCTCAACTCTTAATTCAGACAGGTTAGCAAGAATTCTGCAAAATCAAGATATCAATGTCATCAACAAACCAGTCATTGAGTTGTCACCGTTGCCTGAAATGTGGCCAGAGTCGTTTCTCGAGGACTCAACACCTAGGTCAAAATGGCCTTATCTTGTACTTACTTCCCCGTTTGCAGCAAAATGCGCAATCGAGGTTGCTAAAACCAACTCCGATTTGAATCGAATACAGTGGCTTGCTATCGGAGAAGGCACTGCGAGGGCTTGTTTCATGCGAGGAGTTACGGTCTCTATTTGTGCAAAAGCGAGAGATTCAGAGGAATTAATCGAGTACATCGATCGCATGATTGGGCGCTCAACTGAGTTAATGATACCCCGCTCCAACGTTGCTTCGGGCGAGTTAGCGGAAAACCTCCGAGAACTTGGATTTACGATTAATACTTGGGTAGGCTACGAAAATCGTTCCAAAGTAGTAGGCGATGTCAACGTTGAAGGCGATGATGTACTATTGCTATCCTCTCCATCATCAGCCCGGTCATGGGTTGAAAATTCTCTACCCATACCTAAAAATATACTTTGCATGGGGAAGTCATCATTACAGGAGATTGAGTCACTGGGATATTTCGCCGGTTCAACGGTTGAAATATTACAGGGTCCAACTTCGGATTTTGTAACAAAATGGTGGAAAAAGAACCGAGGTGATTGATTGAACATAAGGCCGAGAATCAACCGTTGGACTACATCAAGACGTGACTTGATATTTTCACCGGACATCAAATCGTCATTGGTTCAACCTCATTTTGTTGTATCTGGTGAAGGCGTAAGTGAGGCAATCGAAAGTATGCCAGGTATCTTCCGCCAGTCTGTAGATGTGTTATGCCAAACAATAGAACATGATATGGCTCTTGGAATAAAATCACACATGCTGTTTGCCGTAGTTGACAGCCACGACAAAGACTCAACAGCATCTAAAGCCTCTAACTCAGACATGCCACTACAGGTCGCAGTTGCTAAATTGAAGCAACAATTTGGTGCTGAGATAGTGATTATGACGGATGTTTGCTTATGCACAGCAACCGATCATGGGCATTGTGGTATCGTACATGACCACCAGATTGACAATGACCTTACAATTCCAGAATTATGCAAGATTGCACTCTCACATGCCGAGGCAGGAGCAGACTACGTATCAGCATCAGACATGATGGACGGCCGGGTCAAAGCAATTCGTGATACGCTTGAACAAGCAGGCCATGTTAGTACAGGAATATTGTCATATTCAGTAAAATATGCCAGTTCATTCTACGGCCCGTTCAGAGATGCAGCATCTTCATCACCTTCTTTTGGTGACCGGGGTAGTCATCAAATGGATATACGCTCAGGTTATGATGAAGCGATATTAGAGGCCGTGACAGATGAGGCTGAAGGCGCCGACATAATCATGGTAAAACCAGCAATGACTTACCTAGATGTTGTAAGGCAAGTATCAGACTCGGTGACCAGGCCAGTGGCTGTGTACAACGTCAGCGGAGAATATTCAATGGTTATGTCATCAACAACTGACGACAATTCACGAGCAAATCTGGTTCGTGAAATATTCCATTCCTTCAAAAGGGCCGGCGCCGACATCATAGTGAGTTACCACGCTAGAGCGGCGGTCAAGGGACATTGGCTAGATTGAGGTGTTATGATGCAGCGAACCAAGTCCAATTCACTTCACAGCGAAGCATTACACCACTTGGTTGGGGGGGTAAACTCTCCAGTTAGAGCATTCAAATCGGTCCATGGAAATCCGATTTATTTTGATAAAGCATCTGGCGCAATCGTAACCGATGTGGATGGCAATGAATATGTTGATTTTGTTCAGTCTTGGGGGCCATT
>WTIT01000018.1:0-1412 GCA_011526375.1 Methanobacteriota archaeon | reverse complement strand
GTCGATTCTTTGATGGTTAATTCTGGTAGTGGGTTGGCTACGTTTGGTATTGCAAGTAGCCCCGGGATACCAAAAGACACCGTTGCAACAACTTTGGTGGCGCCACTAGATGATGAGGAAGCAGTCGAGTTTCTGTTCAAGGAACATGGCGAAGATATAGCCGCAGTAGTTATCGAGCCACTACCGGCGAACAATGGATTATTGGTTCAACGCCACGAATACCTTGCCAAATTACGTTCATTGTGTGATGAGCACGGCTCACTACTAATTTTTGATGAAGTAATTAGCGGATTTAGGTTCAAGGATGGAAGTTATGGTGATATGTCAGGAGTCACTCCTGACATAACTGCGCTTGGTAAAGTCATTGGAGGCGGCCTACCAGTTGGCGCATATGGGGCAAGAACTGAAATTATGGAGAGTCTTTCTCCACTTGGACCAGTCTACCAAGCTGGTACATTGTCGGGCAATCCACTTGCTATGGCCGCAGGAATAATGACCTTAGATTTGCTTGATGAACAAGCATATGACCGACTAGAAGAGCTTGGCCAATTACTACAAGTTAATGTTGAACCTATCTTGGAAAAGCACGGTAATCCAATGCGCCTCGTTAGACGCGGCAGTTTGTTTTGGTTTTCACCAGGCTCAGATAACCCACCACAACGTGCCGATCAAATACCAAGTAACGCTGGAATTTTGTATTCAGATGTTCACAAAGGGTTGTTGGAAAAAGGCTACATGTTAGCACCATCGGCATATGAGATAGGCTTTATTGCTACAGTTCACGACGAGGAACACATACTGGGAATGGTCCACGCGCTGGATGAAGTGTTAACCGAATTGGAGGTCAAATAATGAATGGCAAGCAACGAATAGTCTCTGCCCTAAACCTTCAACCCGTAGACAGGACTCCTGTTTGGTTTATGCGGCAGGCAGGACGTCATTTGCCAGAGTACCGTAAAATTGCTTCAGAGCACAACTTTTGGGAGCGTTGTATGGATGTTGATTTATGCACAAAAATCACCTTACAGCCGATTGAAAGGTACAAAAAAATAGATGCTGCGATTATCTTCAGTGATATACTAACCCCGCTGCCTAGCCTTGGCTATGATGTTGAATACGGCGGTGGTATTAGAATTAGCGACTTTAGTTTAGATGATGTTGATGATTGGACAAAGTTTTCAGCGAGAAAACACGCTCCATGGGCTGCAGATGGTTTGAAAGCAGTTGGCGAAGAAGTAGGAGATTCAATCGCTCGACTGGGCTTTGTAGGCTCTCCATGGACGATTTGCATGTATCTCTTATCTGGTGGTACTGGCGACAAAGACTTTCACAACGCACGGGCTAAAATTTACTCAAATTCTGAACAGGCTAAACACATGTTGATGCAAATGGGTGAGATTGTTGGAGATTTA
>WTIT01000048.1 GCA_011526375.1 Methanobacteriota archaeon | reverse complement strand
GTTTTGCCACCCTCGCGCTCTAGCCGTTCATCGAGGTCATCATTTTCGGGAGGTGCTTCCTCTACAATGATTCCCGAACCGACCATCTCAGTTTCGACAAATGTTGCATGCTCGTCGAAATTATCCTCATTTTCGACAATCCACTCAGCCCTAGCATCAAGATTCATGATGCGCTCTTCCTCAGTCAAATCTTCTTCAGTTTCCTCTTCTAATTCGGGAAGTTCGCTGATAATATCTTCAAGAATTAGTCTCAACTGCATAATATTAGCATCACGCTGTTCATCTCTTTCTTGCCATTCATCATATTCATTCTCGGTCAATTCTTCGATTTGTTTAGTTCGCCTAACCGGTGGGCGGTTATCAGAATTTGATGAATCGGCTGGTATTACCGTCCTACTTGTTTGAGTATTGATCAGCGGAGGCAGGTCAGGAGCGTATTTTCTTCTCAATGCTTCCCTGAGTAGCCTTCGATTGCGTCTTTTGTTCAGTTTATATCCGCCGTAAAACAGGGCACTAATCGACATTGCGATAGCGCCTATAGCAACGGGACCCATGTAAGGTAGTAGTCAGTACTCCTTTATTGCAGATTGGGTCTCTGGTCACAAAATTAACCAAGGAATGCAGCATTGATTTTGTCGAGTGTTGATTTGTCAGGTCTCAACTCATCATCTGCCACATCAATTAACGGCTTGTCAACCAATCCCAAATCTTCGGTCAGTGAAGCTTTGGTGTTATCGAAGTAAAGCAATCCTGTGACGTGTTTAGCATTGGTTTCTGCTTGATGAAGTGCGGTTAGGGCAGCGACAGCATCACTTGGGTCATGCTCTTTTGAAATTGTTTCCAACCTTATTGTTGAACCGTCATGAAGTGTAATGTCTCTAAAATGTCCTTCTGGTACCTCGACTTCCGTTATTGGATTGAAATGTGGGATATAGTCGGTCATGTGTAGAGTGATTTCATTTTCCTTTACGTAGCCATAGGACTTCATCGATTCATCGTTGTTGTTGAATGTAACACAAGGTGAGATTACGTCGATTAAAGCAAATCCTTTGTGAGACATGGCGGCTTTCAATATCGAATTGAGTTGCTTCTTGGAACCTGAAAATGATCTAGCAACGAATGTGCATCCAAGGTTTATGGCAAGAGCACACAAATCGATTGGTTGAGTTTCATTGATTGGACCTTTCTTTTTCTTTGAACCAATGTCAGCAGTAGCGGAGTACTGTCCCTTGGTGAGTCCGTAAACTCCGTTGTTTTCGACGATGTAAACCATGTCCATATTTCTTCTAATTGCGTGGATTAACTGGCCAATACCAATAGATGCGGAGTCACCATCACCAGAAACACCAATGTAAAGCAGGTCTTTGTTGACTGCATAAGCTCCAGTGGTTACTGACGGCATTCTGCCGTGAACGGTGTTGAAACCATGAGATTGGCCTAGGTAATATGCCGGTGTTTTTGATGAACATCCAATACCTGACATCTTTGCGATTCGATGTGGTTGAATGCCATTTTCCCATGCCGCATTTATGATAACATTGGAAATTTGGTCGTGACCACACCCTGGACATAGCGAGGAAGGGCCTCCAGTGTAACTGTCCTTTGGCTCGTTAATCACATTGAGTTTTACCGGTCTTGCTGCTCTTGCTGGTTTATCGCTCATTGACTACCCTCCTTCAAAGATTCAAGAATCATATCCGCATATATCTTGGCTCGTGGCGGCATACCGTCAGAGTAGGCCACGCTGCGCAGTTTAGGAACCAAATTAATTGGAATCTCCTTTCTTAGGATACCATACAATTGGCCGTCACGATTTATCTCCAGAACAATTGTTGTCTCATGTCTTTCAATGAATTTTTCAATTTCGCTGTGTGCCGGTAGCGCTCTCAGTCGACATTGGCTTACTTTCAGACCAGTAGATTCCAAAATATCATCAATTTCTTGAATGGTATTTTCCATGCTACCGAGGTAAATAATACCAATTTCACATTCATTTTCTTCGCGCAAAATTGGTGCAGGCAATTGATCTCTAGCACTGTCAATTTTGTTTCTCAATCTCGTCATTAGTTGCAGATAGTCGTGAGGTTTCTCGGAGTAAACACCCATTGGGTTGTGACCTGTTCCACGGTATAGTATCGGTGCCATTCCAGAACCGGGTAAGGTTCTGTACGGTATGCCATCGCCATCAACATCAAGATAACGGCCAAATTCTTCGAACGCCTCGAAAACATCTCTGTCACGGACAACCTTTCCTCGATCCATGTTCTCGCTTGGATAATCAAACCCAGCACATGCCCATCTGTTCATACCAAGGTCCAAATCGCTCATGCCAAATACTGGAGTTTGGAATTTTTCGGTGTAGTCAAACGCTCGCCAACCGAATTCAAAACACTCTTCAACAGTTCCAGGGAATAAAACGATGTGTTGTGTATCACCGTGGCTGCCTTCATACAACATAGTGATGTCAGATTGCTGGGTTCTTGTAGGTAGTCCCGTCGATGGACCAACACGACATACATCCCAAAATACCGAAGGAATTTCAGCGAAATAGGCTAAGCCGATGAATTCCTGCATAAGAGAAATTCCCGGCCCAGAAGTTGCGGTCATGCCTCTTCCACCAGCCCAACCAGCACCAAGTACCATTCCAGCTGCTGCTAATTCATCTTCTGCTTGAATTACAGCACAGGTAGCTTCGCCATCATCATTGGTTCTGATTTTTGGAATCCAATTTATCATGCCTTCAGCGAGTGATGATGATGGAGTAATTGGATACCATGATAGTAATTGAGCGCCTCCGAATAAGGCTCCAAGAGCGACTGCTTCATTACCTTCGACAAAGAATTGTGGAGTCTCTATTTCTCTAGATTCTACTCTGTATGGATCTGATTTTGCCAAATTTTCTCTAAAGTATTCTCTGCCCAAATTTAGCGCATTAGTGTTCAATTCTATTGCTGAGTCTTTTCCTTTGAATTGTTTTGCAACAGCGGATTCTAGCGCAGATTGTTCAATTCCAAGTATTTCAGCCAAAGCACCAACATAGACGATATTAGTGATCAACTTGGCCAGTTTTGGGTTGATGCCTCGAGCAATTTTGGTCATTGGAATTGGGTACGAGATGACGTCATCACGGTCCATTTCCAACTTGGAATTTTCATTCCATACCACAACAGTACCAGGCTCCAGGGCTGCTAAGTCTTCGGCCCATGTGGCTGGGTTGACCAGTACTTGAACATCGGTTCGATTGCCAGGTGCCTGATAGCCGTGGTCGGATAGTCTAATGATATACCATGTAGGCAGACCTGAAATGTTTGAAGGAAACAAATTCTTACCGCTGACCGGTACTCCCATATCGAATAAAGATTGGAGTAAAATTAGGTTTGCTGATTGGGAACCAGTTCCGTTTGCTGTTGCTATATTTATTGTGAAATCATTGACAATGTTTTCCATCGGATTTAATCTCCTAGAGCCGCTTTCCCCCGCCCTTAGACTTGGGGGTTGGCATACACTCTTTGAATATGTTGCTTGGAATTCACAATGAAAGTAAAGGTAAATTCGATAGTGAAACTCAAAACTGAGAATATTCTCGGGGGTATCAATGGCAACCGAAGAATTGACCAAAACATGGGAAAAAGCCGAGAAAATGCTTGCCAAAGGCAATGCCAGTGGATGCTTAGAATTACTAAGAGAAGTTGACGCTGCTGGAGAAAATGCCACAACTTTGAGAATTGCTGGAGAAGCAACTTGGGCAATCGCCAAGAAGAAAGATTCACGCTCTGAATATCGCAAAGCGGCTTCATTACTGCGAGATTCAGTCAAGCAAGCACCGAGAAACAAAACCAACAACTCTGCTTACAATAATTTGCTCAATGAAATGCAAGAAAAAGGCATCAAGGAAACTACCATGCCAAGACTAATCAACGACGGAACGCCAACACTTGCTGGTATCGGGGCACTAGTAGGGGTCATAATAATGGCACTACTAGTCGTCAAGGCCGCATCATACACTCCACCGACAGATATGCCAACTGAAGCAAAGATGCGAATGACTTGGACCGATGCTAATGGTCTATTCAACGATGAAGTCATCACTATATCACTCGACCCTGACAGTGCCCCAGTACATGTTGAAAATCTGCATCTTCATGCGGTTGAAGGCAATTATGACAACACGCAATTTCACAGAATTATTGACGGTTTCATGATTCAAGGTGGCGATTTTGAGAGAGGTGACGGTACCGGTGGCTATGCCGCGAAGTGGTATGGTTATTGTAACGGTGAGGAAATGGATAACTTTGCAGATTGTACAGGTGGAGAGACATTGTACACAATTCCAGACGAAGCCGATAATGGCTTAATCCATACACCTTGTACAATATCCATGGCCAAGACAAGCGCTCCTCACACAGGAGGCAGCCAATTCTTTTTGATTCCAGAGGACAGTACTCCAAATTGGCTTGACGGGGTTCATACCGTATTCGGAGAAATCACTGACGGATGTGAGTTTGTTACTTCAATTAGCGATGTTCAAACCGATAACAGTGATAGGCCAAATAACCCAGTGACTCTAGTTAGTGTTACTACCAACGGTGGAGAAGACACTCCATGGTGGTATTTCTGGTAATCAAGCGAAACAGAATAAAGCGTTTCATTCATAGATGTCTTTGAGTTCGCTATGGTCATGACGACCATAGACACCTTCAATGCCAAGCGAGAACTATCGATTGGTGGCCATTACTATTCGATTTCTGGTCTAGATGAGAACGGCATTGATACTTCACACCTGCCATATTCAATTAGAATCCTTCTCGAAGGAGCCTTAAGAGGTAACGATGGTTTTCTAGTAACCGAACAAGATGTTCGAAATATCGCATCATGGCAGGCAAATGGCGAGCGTGGAGAAATACCATTCAGGCCTTCAAGAGTTATCCTACAAGACTTCACTGGCGTGCCAGCAGTTGTTGATTTAGCCGCACTTCGAGATGCGATGGTTGAGATGGGCGGTGATGCAGAAAAGGTAAATCCGCAAGTGCCTGTTGATTTGGTAATCGACCATTCCGTTCAGGTCGACGTTTCTGGAGCATTTCACAACGCACTAGATATGAATCTTGACATTGAATATGAGAGAAATATGGAACGTTACAAGTTTCTTAAGTGGGGGCAACAGTCACTCAAGGATTTCCAAGTAGTGCCTCCATCAAGAGGTATTGTACACCAAGTAAATCTAGAATTTTTGGCTAGCGTAGCTCGTCAAGAAGATGGTGTTTGGTTGGCTGACACACTAGTTGGTACAGATTCTCACACTACTATGATCAACGGCCTTGGCGTTCTTGGTTGGGGTGTAGGAGGTATTGAGGCTGAAGCGGTAATGCTCGGCCAGCCAATTTACATGCTGGCACCTGATGTGATTGGCGTTAGATTAACCGGTCAGTTGAAGCCAGGAGTAACTGCAACCGACATGACCTTGAGAATTGTGGAGATGCTTAGAGAACATGGCGTGGTAGGAAAATTTGTCGAGTTCTTTGGTAGTGGAATGGCAGCGTTAACTTTGGCTGACAGGGCAACTATTGCTAATATGGCGCCAGAATATGGTGCAACATGTGGCTTCTTCCCAGTTGATGAGCGAACCCTTGACTATATGCGCCTAACTGGTAGAGAAGATTCAGATATAACGGGAGTCGAAGAATACTGTAAAGCCCAAGGTCTGTGGTATGATGTGTCATCGCCTGAAAAATCCTACACCGCGTTATTAGAATTAGATTTAGATACCATACAACCGGCACTTGCCGGTCCAAAGCGCCCTCAAGATAGAGTAGACTTGGCGAATATGAAACATCATTTCATTGAATCATTAACTGCTGAACTAGGCCACCAAGGACATGGCCTCAAACAAGAAGATTTGTCCAACGGAGCGATTGTTGAACTAGATGGAGAAAGATTTGACCTCAATCACGGTGATGTCGTAATTGCGGCCATCACTTCTTGTACCAATACCTCCAACCCCGGAGTTATGTTAGCAGCTGGCCTACTGGCACGTAATGCTAGAAAGCGCGGGCTATCGGTAAAACCGTGGGTCAAAACTTCACTTGCGCCAGGCAGTAGAGTTGTAACTGAATATTATGAAGCCACAGGCTTACAAGAAGACCTAAACGAAATGGGATTCAATGTAGTGGGCTATGGATGTACCACCTGTATAGGTAACTCCGGTCCACTGCCAGAGCAAATCGATAATGCCATTGAGGAAGCCGGTTTGATAGTCGGCTCTGTAATTTCTGGCAACAGAAATTTCGAGGGCAGAGTACACAGCAAGGTTAAGGCATCATACTTAGCAAGTCCACCTTTGGTCGTTGCCTATGCGATCGCTGGAAATTTAGAAATTGATCTTGAAACTGAACCGCTCGGTTACTCAAGCGATGGGTCCCCAGTAATGCTTGATGATGTATGGCCTTCTGACGAAGAACTTGCTGAAGCTCTATCAGCAATTACTCCAGACATGTTTAGACAACGATACGCAGATGCAATGAGTGAGCCACGCTGGGACTCAATCCCTGCAGAGTCTAGTCCACTATATCCTTGGGAAGATGACTCTACTTACATTAGATTGCCAACCTTTTTCTCAGGTTTGAGTCCAGAGCCAAGCCCTATTGCTCCGATTGAGGATGCTAAAGTACTATTGAAATTAGGTGATTCAATTACCACAGACCACATCTCCCCCGCCGGGTCTTTCCCAAAGAGCGGACCTGCAGGCCAATGGCTTGTTGAAAGAGGCGTTGATGTCAGAAATTTCAACTCATTTGGCAGTAGAAGAGGCAATCATGAAATTATGATGAGGGGTACATTTGCTAATGTTAGAATAAGAAATCAAATGGCGCCAGGTACTGAAGGCGGTTTTGCTAAACATCCAGAATCAGGAGAAGTAGTATCGGTATTTGATGCTGCAAACGCATATTCCGGCCCGAAGGTAGTGCTTGCAGGCTCTCAATACGGTACCGGTTCGTCGAGAGATTGGGCGGCAAAAGGCACTTTTTTACTTGGAGTAAAAGCAGTAATTGCAACCTCATTTGAAAGAATACATCGCTCGAACCTCGTTGGTATGGGAGTTCTACCATTAACTTTCAAATCCGGAGAATCCCACGAATCGCTTGGACTTGACGGTAATGAAACTTACAACATACCCGTAACAGATGATGTTAAACCACTACAAATGCTAACAATCACTGCCAACAAAGATGATGGGACATCGGTTCAATTCGAAGCCCAGGTGAGATTGGATACTCCGGTTGAAGTGGAATATTATCGTAATGGCGGTATTCTTCACACTGTACTAAGGCAATTAGCAAAATAAGGCGTCATCTTGAAGCATAGATAACTCGAGGAATCCACATGGCGGAACTTACAGGGTTTGTTCAGTATCGTTTCCGTTCAGATGAGAATGATGTCGAGATAATCTTACGCGGCCAAGCCGATTGGGTACGTGAAAAGGTATCAGAACTCGGCCTTGAAGGCGTTGGATGGATGATGCCCATTGGTCAAGAGGCAAAAGCGACCAATACCTCCGGAGTAAAATCCAAATCCAAAGCAACAATAGAAGTTGACGATGAACCATTGGGCGAGAAACCACTTGACATGGGGCCTGAACCTGATCCGTCGAGGATTCCAGTTGTAAGACGGCCAATCGGTGAATTAGACTTGAGCACCGAACTGCGTGCACTCGGTTTAGACAAATTAAGTAAGCCAGATCCAATAGAACTGATGGAAATTTTCTCCGAATTAGATGACCCACTACCGGTCCAAGGCACCATGAGTGTCGATCCGATGGCAGAAGCATGGCTGAGGGAATTGATGAACATTGTAGTTCGCGATTATGGTTTTACCGCGCTAAAAACCAGTGACATCGAAGAAATAGCCAGCAAGAAATTAGGCGGTCGAGAGGGAACGGTTTTGGAGGTTTGGCTCGAGTCATTATTTTCGGCTGGAAAACTGGTTAAAGTTCACGGCGGAGATGCAATCGGATGGGGTCCATCTCCGCGCTGGTTAGCCGGCAAAGTTTGAGCACTAAAGTCAAGATTCGCAATTTCTTGATTTCGCCTTACTGTTAAGCATGCAGAATGCGACTTCAAGGACAAAATTCCAAAGCAATTAAAGTGGTAGTTAGTGTGGCTCAACAAGTGATGATGATGTTTTCCCAAGACAATCTCTTCAAAGCCCGCGCAAGAAGCATCTTGCTATGTACGCTGATGGTACTTTCAACTACCGCAGCATTAGCAACAACAGCAAGCGCTTCCCAAGCTAGAACATATACCACAAATCGTGACCCTCATGACGTTGCAATCGGCGATTTCAATTGTGACGGCCACAATGATATCGCAGTAGCAACAGATGGAACACATACCATTACAGTGTTATGGAATGATGGTAATGGCGATTTTTCTGAGAGGCAAGACATTTGGGTCTCAGCCAATCAAAACAGAGATACGGCAGAATGGGATGAATTCTCTAATGTTCAGTTTATCGAAGTTGGAGAATTCACCGGAGACAGTGCAACAGACATTGTAATCTTCCAACGTAACAATCCATTCAAGACCAATGATGATGGTTCTCCAGCGGGCGAACCAGGTAACGTAACAATAATCGAAAACGGCGGTTGCAACGAGAAGACATGGTCTATTGGCGCAAGATTCACTCACTTCTGGGCTTGGGACTTGGAAGTTTCTGACTTGAACAAGGATGGTAATGATGACGTAATGGTGCTTGACCTACAAGCAGATATTACCACACAGAGAGTAGTCACTTACCTAGGGCCAGTTGGATCTGGCACACAAGGTATCGTCACCAATCTTGGGCCATCTCAGCAGAATACCTACCGTGCATTCACATCCGGTGATTGGGGAGAATCACAAGTTGGCGGTGGCATCGGCGGTGGCGGTCAATGCTTTGATAATGACATGTGGCTCTTGAGAAGCGAAGGATTAGACTATGCCACAGGTCAAGTAACTAATCCAGGAAAAGATGACAACGTGTCTATCGTTGAGTTCAACTGTCAAACCAATTCATTCCCTCTATCATACACCTTCAGTACCACTCCAACAAGTACCACGGAGCACGTTATCAACATGGATACTCCAACCTCTCAGGCTATCGCAGTTGCTGACATTGACGAAGACGGCGTAGCCGACGTACTTGCATTAAATGATGAAAATCTGCTTAACGTAACATATGTTACATCCTCTTCTTCCGGAACGTGGTCAACACCTCAAACAGCATACTTCGGACCATATATCTCTTGGTCTCTAACCATTGCTGACCTAAACGGGGATTTGGAACCTGACTTCATCAACCCAACAATAGCTTACCAACAACAATCTACCGACTCAGCAGGTGGAACGACTAACAATTTCTTCTTGAATTTCCCAACATCAATTCAAGTTACTCTATCCGATGGTAATGGCGGACACCTGAATCCGTTATCATATGCTGCGGGGCGAAGACCACACACTGCGGAAGTTGGTCAACTCGCTGGTGGTGCTAACTCCGCTCCAGATATCGTTGTGGCTCACAAAAACTGGCGATTTGGCGGTTGGAGAGACAACTTCGGCTGGGACGGTCAGTATGATACAATCACGGTCATCGAAATGGACAACAGAGACCTTTCAGTCTCGGGAATCGAAATATCACCAGTAGACCGTTATGTTGGAGCTGTCGGTGAAGGTTCAAGAGAACTCAACGTCACTGTAACCAATACCGGAATGGATGTCTTGAACGGTCAAAGCGCGACCTTGGACGTCGAACTGAAAATCGTCGATGAAGCTAATTCAACCAACCAAACGGTCTATGCAAACGATTGGGACTCCCCTGAGAACCTAGGAACATGTGGTTCAGGTTGTACATGGGAATACATCGATTACGTAGAAGCAGGCACTCATCACTGGCAGGAGCAAACAACACCTTCCTCCGGATCAGGTACCGATCCAGATGAATCTCAAGCAGATTATTCTGCTAACTATCTGAACCCAACCCACTTCATGTGGGCAGGTGAAACGGTTACCAATAGCACCGGTGGCGAATGGACAGGATATGGAAGAAACTGGGATGAAGCAATGGTGCTTCGCAATGTCGACCTAACCGGTTCAGACCGTGCTTTCATGAGCGTTGAACTATTCCAAGACCTTGGTTTTGGTGCTCTAGGTAGTGCCGATACCAATGGTTTCGTTGTTGGGGATGTTTGGGACGACTTAGCAATGATAGAAGTAGGCAGTGAAGAGACAGGTTGGTCTGTAATTAACTGTCCAGTCTCCGCTTACGTATCCGGTGCCTGTTTTTCTGGACAATCCATTTGGGGTGGTTTTGACTTAGACAGAGCATACAAGGAAAATGTAATTGGAGGATATGCTGAAGGTTTGTACTACTATGGTATCTATTCTTTCAATACCTTCTATGGTTGGAATAACTTTACTGACGAAGGATTTGGCTCTTTTGACTTGAGTCCTTGGGCTGGTGAAACCATCGACTTGAGATTTAGATTCAGAACAGGTTTCGAAGGTTCAATTTCCGACGAAAATGAGTCTCTGTGGACTGGAAATGATGGTTTTGGTGTAGACAATTTGACAATCACCAAACAAAATACAGCATTCTTCCCTAATGTGCAAAACCAACAAACCCAGATTAATCTAAACAATCTTGGCCCTGGCGAGGAATATATTGCGACTCTGCAAGCTAATTTCGTAAATGATACGACATATCGAATATCTGCAACGCTCTCGAACAATGCTTGGGATGAGCAGCCACTGAATGATGAGATTGTTGGATATGTCACACCGTTTAATTTGTATGACCCCGCCCTTGAATCGATTGATTATT
The DNA here is from genome assembly GCA_011526375.1 of Methanobacteriota archaeon. Lineage (GTDB taxonomy): Archaea > Thermoplasmatota > Poseidoniia > Poseidoniales > Poseidoniaceae > MGIIa-L1. The sequence goes on along the minus strand of WTIT01000048.1, from coordinate 374 downwards.
TCTCACCGGGTGGACTATACGCTCAGGGAACTTATCCAATTTCTGCCACCACCAACAACTGGGGTAACACATTGGTAGACTTTGATATTACAGCCACTGTATTTACCGCTGACCCGTCTACAGTCCAATGTGGTGACCCAGTATCCGATTGTATCATCACATTCGACAATTCAAGTGATGGTACAAGATACACCGAGAGTAACAATCCAAAAGGCGCCTTGTACAACGACACTGTTTTGTGTCCGTCTGATATTGTCTTCAACAACCAAGCCTACTGGTTTGGACACCCATGTCTATCGCAAACAGGAACACTTGGTTACGGCGATGCATGGGAGAATGAAACCATGTCAATCATCGATGTTGACATGACCTCA
>WTIT01000051.1 GCA_011526375.1 Methanobacteriota archaeon | reverse complement strand
TCAACAAGGCCAGCAAGGTCAACAAGGCCAGCAAGGTCAACAAGGCCAGCAAGGTGAGCAGCAGGATAATGGACAAGGACAGCAACAACAAGGTGGCGAACAAGGTGGTCAACAAGGTCAACAAGAGCAAGGAGATCAAAATGGACAAAACCAAAACGGACAAAACGAACAACAGTCTGGACAAACCCAAAACGGTCAACAAGGTCAACAAGGTGACCAGACCGACCAGCAACAAGGCCAGCAGCTAGACAACCAGGAATTGAACGGTGAAAACGACAATGATGGTGATGGAATCCCAGATGACGTCGACAATGACGACGACAATGATGGAATCCCAGACGACATTGACGCTAATCCAGAAGATCATGACAATGACGGTATTGACGATGCAGAGGACAATGACGACGATGGAGACGGTATAGACGACCAAGAAGAAGTCACTGATGCAAACCCGAACACCGACATCTATGATCACGACAATGACGGAATTTCCGACAGCGTCGATCTAGACATTGATAATGACGGTATTGACAACAGAAATGATTGGGAAGACCTGAATGACAATGGCGTAATGGATGCCGGCGAGGATCGCACACGCGACCACGACAATGATGGTATGAATGACGCTGATGACCTAGATGATGATAACGACAATATTCTCGACACAGAGGAAATTGGCGGCCCAACATCAACTGGCTATCGCTATGATCACGATAACGATGGATATGTCGACATGACAGATACTGACGATGACAACGACGGTCTTTCTGACTGGTTCGAAAACAACGACGGTAACGACATGACTGGTCAATTTGACCACGATAATGATGCCATTGACGACCACATTGATGACGACGACGACAACGACGGAATCATCGATGATCTAGAACTTTGAGTACTAGATTGACATCGTTCCACTGATAGCGATATCAGTTATTGGCCTCCTGAGGGGTTCGCCCCTCAGGGGGCCTTTTTTTATTGACAAATTCGGCGTTGATACTTATGTATCATGTTGATACTAAAGGCAGATTTTGACCTATCGCGTTGATATACCATACCTCGGTGGCAAATTGTCGGGGTGCTGAAATGCAAACAAAAAAATACCAAACAAAATCTGAGAATAGAAAGAAATTGACTCTATCATTGCTGATGGTTTTCTTGATGATATCGAGTACAACAATTTCTTTGTTAGCTACCGAATCTTCAACTGAAGAGAAGACTCCAAGTTTCAGCATCGCCGCTGGCGGAGATGTTCTGATACCGAACATTGTGCCACAAGGAGGCGAAGTTTCAGGTCAAGGAACATTGGTTGATTTCAATCAATTACCCCCCCAACCTCACCCCGCATTGTATGATATTATGTGGACCGACCCAGGAGTCTCTTCTGGAGTAATCAGCGATATGTCGGCAATTCTAGCTCTCTCCGAAACCTATTCTGTCCTGCTCGAAGAGTCAAACAAGGAAGATCACGACAACGATGGAATTAATGATTTGAATGACCTTGACGATGATAATGACGGAATTTACGATTTATTGGAAAGATTCGATGGTTGCTACGGAACCGACCCGCTTGACCACGATAATGACGGCATCCCAGATGTAGATGATTGGGATGACGACAATGACGGTATCTTGGAAGGCCCTCTAGACATCGATGCTCTCGAAGCACAAGGCCTAGATCCAATCAATGTTTCATCCGATAGGTACCTTGACCCTAACATCGTTCACCCGTGGACTGGTCAACCTGTTGGTGCATTATACCTAGCAGACCAGAACCCAATGGACCATGATAACGATGGTGTGACGGATGAAGATAGTGACGGTTCCGGGGCAGATAGGTATGATGAAGACGATGATAACGATGGAAGAATTGACCAATTCAAGTGGCCATGCGATTTAGACAGCGATGGTATCCAAGATTACTTTGATGAAGATGATGACAACGACGGAATTCTCGATATCCAAGACCGCGACCCGTATAATGCGTCTATCACCACAATTATGGGCGATACTGGAGAGTTAACTAACCCAGCACGTGAATGGCAACTAAACGAGTACATCGCATACTCTGGCGGCGTTGATTTCCTCGCTTGGGAACAAAACCGTGTTAATGGCCCTCTTGCAACTGCGTCAGGATTTTATCCACTGTTTGAGGACGCAACCATAACCGCTCAAGGCACTCCTTCGTTTACCAAGATATTCGACGGTGATTTGGACCAAGATGGCATACCAAACTTCCTCGATCCTGACAATGATAACGACGGGATTCCAGATAGTTCAGACACTGATGATGACGATGATGGAATTCTAGACATGTCCGATCCGGATGATGATAATGACGGAATTCCAGATGTCTGTGTAGTAGTTGATAACAATAATGATGGCCTAAATGATTACAACTGGAATAATGATACCGGTTCTTATCAAACTCCCGGTGGCGACACTGATGGAGTAGCAGGCATAGACTGTGAGATTGATTATGATGGCGATTTAGACGATGACCGTCTAAGACCATTTGATCAAAACTACAACGCAGTTTACGACTGGCTAGATGTCGACATGGGTGGAACGCCAAACCCAGACAACTTGGCAAACATCGCAGTAAGTGGCGACCAAGCTAACTTCGAATATGATTTGGATGATGACCAAATCCAAAATGAAAACGATTCTTTCCCACTAGACGCTAGTGCAGATGTTGCTGCTTGGAATTGTCCAACACAGGCAAACCCAATTCCTGCGAATCCTGACCCAAGATGTACCACAAGAAGAGCTTCATACTCTCAGTTCAATGATTGGGATGGAGATGGAATCTCTAATTGGGATGACATCGATGATGATAATGATGGTATTATCGACATCCTAGATATCGATTGGGACTGTGATTTTGACAATGATAATGATCTGCATTTGATTAACGGTGCTCTATATCGAGACGACGGTCCAAACGATATCGACTCAGATATCGACGGCGACGGTCTTGAGAATAGCATTGACTGGGACGACGATAACGACGGATTGTCTGACCTTTACGACCCCGATGATGGAAATTGTGGTGTAGTTGACTTTGACCAAACCGATGCGTTTTACCGACCGTACTACCCAGTCGACGATGGCGGAGATCTTGACGGTAGTTCTGATGGACAAGGCTACGCTGACAACTCATCAGATTACTGGAAGATGGTTTTCCAACACAATCCGTTTGATGCTATGATGATTAACTATAACGGCTATGATACCACAACCCAGCCAGTAACTCCAGGAACCGTACCAGAATTTTATTGGTTCTTATTTGCTAGATGGAACTCTCGAAATGGTGGTAACGAATGGGATATAGATACTGATGGAGACTCGCTAATCAATGGTCTAGATACTGACCAAGATGGTGATGGTTTACCGGATTGGTGGGACCAAGATGAAGGAAATGATGGAATAATGGACATCGATGATCCGAAGATGGGAGGAACCTTCAATTTGACAACCTGTGGATATACTGCGGGTAATTTCGCGACCGGGTTCTCTTGCGGTTATGTGTATGCATTCGCTTATCAGATGCCGCTCAATGGCGTAAATGCTCAATTAGGACTACCATTCTCAACTAGGCCAGACATTGGATTAGACCAAGGCCAAACCGCTGGTGGACCTTCCAATAACTGGAGTTGTACGCCAGGTGCTCAAGGCGGTTGCTATCACTACGATTATGGTGCAGACGGTACAATCGATGCAGGAATCACCTACAGTCAAATTGCCGACAGCAGGGACGCTTTCACCGTTTGGATGGGGCTAACTCTTGGTGTACAAGGCTGGAGTTGGAATTCCGATACTGGAGCAGTCCAAGATTTCCCTGATGAGATGGGTGCGGACATCAAGGTCAACGAAGTGGATGAAGACATTGACGGAGACGGATTCAATAATACGATAGATATTGATGATGATGCAGATGGTGTTTACGATTGGTTCGATATCGATGATGACAATGATGGAATTTGGGATTACTTCGACATGGATACCAATGACGATTTAGATGAAGATGCTAATATCAATCTGCCTCAAGGCTCATCGTTTTTCACTGGTACAAACTGTGATGACAACGACGATGACGGAAACGACGCTGACGCCGATGAAGACGGCTTTTTCCAAGCGGTTTGGGATCGTGGAGAAATGACCCAAGGCTATCAAAACCCGCGATTCTATGACGTAGACAACGACAATGATGGTGTGCCAGATGCTGAAGATTACGATGACGATAACAACGGAATTGATGACTGGGCTCAAGAATTATTGCCGGGTTGTTTCACAGGTGAAGAACAATTACCATGGGACCATGACAACGATAACATCTCTAACTGGGCCGATGATGATTGGGACGCAGATGGCTTGACCAATACCGTCGAGCTGCTGGTTTCTCTAACTCAAGCATTTGACCATGACAACGATGGACTGAGAGATGACATCGATGACGACGATGATGAAGATGGCATGAAAGACAAAGACGAAATCCTCGTTTGGCCAATTAGATTTGACAGAAATTCAACCAATCCATGGGACCACGACGACTTCGGCGATGGTGAAGCACTTGCTAACCCAACAAACAACACTACTGGTCCAGACGCAATTGACGTTGATGATGACAGTGATAACTTAGAAGACTTTGACTTCGATCATTTGGAAAATGATGAAACCGGCTTCCCATGTTACAATGGCGCAGAGTCTAGTGACTGGGATTCAGACAACGATTGTGTTCTTGACAAGGATGACAAGGCACCGACTTTCATCACACTAAATGCACCAGATACGCTGTGGATAGATGCTACCACGCCGCAGAGATTTACCGGCCACGTCGACTGGGTCAATCCAGATACAGGTGCATTTGAGCCAGCGCCAAATGTTCCAGTGCAAATCAACATTGAGTGGGCAAATAATGGAACTAAAGCAATTGAGTCAATTTACATTCCAACCAATAACTTTGGTAACTTCACTTACAATCAATACATCTATCCTGAAATGTTAACAGTTGGCGACAGTAATACCTACAAGGTCTACGCTGAAGTAACTGAATTGTTTGCTTTTAATGGTAATCAATCACAACCATACTTTGTTGGTGCAGAGGCTAACCTAACGGCAAACATTGCACCTATCGGCTCATTCAAGAGTAGTGAACAACCGTTCAAGATTGACTTCTGGGCTCACTACAAAGCAGATACTGACCGAGGAGACTATACTAAACTACTGAGTAATGTACCAATCACCTTCACAGTTCGGGGCGGTCCGTTTGGTAATATATCTCAGCCAACAAATTTCACAGGACTTGACGGTAATGGATATCGAACAGATAACCGTGGGTTTGCCTCAGTTACCTTTGTTCAAGATGTTGGAATTTCCGGAACTTGGCGACAAATTCGTCTCAATGCAAGTCTAGACAACGGCCCAGGCCAGATTCCGGGCGGTTATGAAGAAATCATTTGGGATGATTTGACTAAACAACACGTGGTTGTAACTGACCCAGTTACAGGAGATCCTATCACTGGTAATTTCACCAGTTTGTACACCAATACAACTCTGCCTGCAGGAGATTACCTTGTTACTGGACAGGTACTGCCTGAACTTGCTTCTGAATGGCCGTTCCCGTACTTGTATGGCGACGATACAGAACCAGAAAATGTTAGAGTTATGCATCGTATGAACATCGATGGAACCCTATATGTTCCAGGAACGAACCCAGTTTACTACTTCGATAAAACCATCAACAACGGCGATGGCAGTTTCGGTAATTGGGCAACGCTTTTCCACGCTGATGCATTGACCAATGCGGGTTTGAATTACAACGAAGTTTCAGCTCTCAAACCATATCCAACTAACTGGGACGGTAATCCTGCAAGCCTAACCGGTGAAGCAGCATTACTGCGACCGTTTATTGCTACTGATGGCGACAACTGGTCAATTGCTTTGGTTAACGGTGGTAACTCCAACCTACCACCTTGTGGGGCGGTAGATCCAAGCGATCCAAATAGCGACGTAAGATGTGAGATTGTTCCTGAAATGAACACAGGTGAAAGCTACCGAGTAGTTGGTACGGTTACCAACAGAACTCTAGCTCCTTGGGTCGAAGACCCAATTACCTTACAAATCGACGTCGATGGTAATGGCCTATTCATTGGTCAACAAGAGACACAGTTCACTTCCAAGCCAACTCAAGCTTGTTCTTCATGTGATGCAGTTTATGATTACAATTTCACATGGTTGAGTCAATATACTGCTAAGACCTACGGAACCAGAGTAGACTTTACTAATTCCGCATATTACTTCACAGGCAATACTAGTGCCCTTTCACCAACTGGTGCTTACATCAACATAACAGTCATTGGTACAACAGATTTCCAAATGACCTCAACACCAAGATTGTATCGAAATACTAGTACGGTAATACAAGCCAAGTTGGTAGACAACTCACTACAGCCGGTTAGAAATGCTCCAGTTAATTACACTTGGTCATTCGATGGTAGAACCGGTGTAAACTACACAGATGACAATGGTTTCTTCGAAGTACCATTTACTATCAACAGTACGGATTCTCTTGGTAACTTCTCATTAGAATTTGAGTATCCGGGTTCAAAATTGTTGAAGGGTTCATCGGTAAGCCAATACATATGGGTTATTTCGCGAACCAACATATCGGTTACCGATTTACTGCCTAGACAGGTACAGGAAGAATTTGGTAACTTCAGGGTCAGTGGTGATTCATGGAATTTCGTTGCACAGATTACTGATGATGGTGCTAATGACCCGGGAATAACCCCGGTTAACCTCAATGGTGCACAAGCGCCAACCGGAGGCTTAGTGGATGTAATCTTTGAAGGAACTGACTTCCAAGGCAATACCTATCGCCAACTGGTAGCCACAATTGCTCCAGAAGGTGCGGGCCAACTAACCTTGCCAGAGCCAGTACCAGGTGCAGGAGACTCTCACCTGTGTTACTTTGACGGTAATAATGACCAATTCTCAGATTGGGATACTAACCAAGACGGTATAGTTAGCAGAGAAGAATCAGTAGGTTGTTTGAGAGCCGATATCTTGCCACTAACTCCCGCTAAGTTAGCGCAAGACCCGGCAGGTTTCTTGCCGAATGGATTTGGCCCAGTCAATGTAATTCTACGATATGAAGAATCCTTGCCAAACGAAGGCTGTCAACCGTTTTCTGCTGACTTAGATATCAGGACTCTTGGCGGTGCTTGGGATTCATGTACATTTATCCCGAACAACGAGAAGTTCCGTGTCTTCATGCCTAACATCGAAAACGGATTCAATCTAATCGGTACAACATTCATTGATGCACCAGACGAAGAAATTGTGTATACTGGAGAGTTTGACCCACAAACCAACCAATATGAAGACAAGCCAATGATTTTGAGTGGTAGATTGTATGATGAACTTGGTAACAACCTAACCAGCAGAATCGTATCTGCACAATACACGATGAAGAACGATCCAAACAACCAGATAACCAAGTGTAATGATGTTAGAACCGATGAATTTGGTATCTTCGTTATCGAGTGTGACATCGAAGGCGTCCAAGCAGGACAAGCAGACATTAACATCATTTATTCTGCCCTTGATTCACAGAACCGTGACCAATATCGCTACAAGTCAAAGACACTACCACTAACCTACCAGATTTTCTCCAATTCAACGTTGTCAATTACCGATGTAGGGCCATTTAAGTCGACAACTGACAAGTGGCTAGCACCAAACGGAACAGAATATTACCGACTATTCCTCAAGGAATCATTCCACATTGATGCTATACTAAAGCAGAGCAATGGCGACCCAGTTGGCGACAAGTGTTTGAACATATACTTGGACCCAGATGAAAATGTTAGGCCAATCGCTAGGATCAGAACCAGCCAAGCATTGGATGACAGAGGGACCATCAACTGGTTTAGTGGCGATCCACTACAAAATCCAACTCTGAAAGGTGTGGAAACCACGGGTGGTAAAACAGAAGGATTCCGTGTATTGCGTGTAGCCTACGAACCTACTGAGGACTTGAGTAACTATGGTGGCTGTGCAAGAGATGCGGATAAATCATTGAATGGCTCATTCATGGATGTCGATATTTTGGTCAGGTCAAGAGTTGACATTCAAGTTCAACAAACATGGAGTTACCGTGGCGATAACGGATTGTCTGAAGGTGATACAGTATATGGCGAGATTGCTCTGTTAAGGGACAGATTGGACCTTGCTGTTGAGAATGAAGAAGTCTTCTTCCGACGTGAATTCTTCTCCAACGAAGGAGTATGGGAGACCGACGGCGAAAACCGCTCGGTAACCAATGAACAAGGAATTGCCAGTTTCGAATGGGCATTCGATGGTAGAACTTGTGGCGGACAACCATGTCAAGGTCTTTGGAGAATCACAGCTTATTACCCAGGCTCAACGTTCTTTGCTCCATCACAAGATAACATATCTCATGAGATACAATGGCGTGAACCGATTGCTGTAAGTGCCGATACTGGATTCTTTACTCCGGCCAATACCATGGCTTTGGTGATATTACTGATGGCCTTGATAATCGGTGGTGCGGCGTATTATCAGCGTACTCAAGCTCGTCGACAAGTACAGGCCTTACGCGGTATTCTAACCGATGCTATGTTGCAGTTGGAGGCAAGCAATGAATTCATTGCAGCAATCTTTGATTGTTACAAGAATTTGGTCAGACATTTCCGTAAGCATGGTTTCATGAAGAAGGTCTACGAGACGACCAGAGAATTCGAGGCGGCAGTTAGAAAGGCGTTTGACATGGTGCCAAGCGAGCAATTGGATGCCTTCCTAACCATCTTTGAAGAGGCTAGGTATTCTGACCACACAATCGATGCAAGTCATCGTGACCGTGCAGTGGCAACACTAGGAATGATCCAACATTCACTGACCGTTGCCCTAGGCGAAGGTATGCTAGTCAAGCGTTTTGATGATGTGAACCTCTACGATAACCAAACCAAGGCTGGAGAATTCGTCGCAGCAGACGGTTCAGTCCGTCAGGCTGGCATCGTTGACGGAGAAGGCTCAAACTTCAAGATTTGAAATAAATCGACCTAGATTTATTCCGAACCTTCAAGGTGCGGTTGTGCTGTGGCTTGTCCATGGAAGACTGGAAGAGCCTAATCGACCAAGCTATGCAAAAGGAAACAGCTGACTTAATCGCCGCTCATGCGACATACGGACAGGCGGTCAGAGTGGCGCTTAGTGAAGCACAGATGCTTCTAGGCGACCTAGAGGCAGCTCAAATCATCGAATCAATTTACGGCGCTCTCGTGGCATATTCTCAACAAGTAATGCTGCGCATGAAAGCCGAGGATCCCGAGGTAGGCGGTGTAGACCATGCATTTAGAGCTGGTCAAGCATACGGTGTAAGTTGTGTACTGAATCACCTAATCGATCAATTAACTGACGTTGTCGGAACTACTGCATTAGGGGCATTAGACGACTTTTCAGATACTCTCCACGATGAGATAATCGTCCAAAGTAGGGCTGCAGGTTTGACTGTGGAACTACTTGATGCAAAGGGCGATATTCTCTACGAATAATCAGCAAAACAGGCGCGATATTCGCGGGTTTCAACATGTTAAGCGCGTCGGTGCTTTGATAACGGGTTGGCGAGTCGCCAGCATGCTTCAAAGCATCGAGGGAGTCAAATGAGTAACCCAAACCGCAAGACAAACGCCCAGTTGGTTGATGTAATCAATCAACTGAAAGCCCAGTCTCGCGACACTGGTTCCGCTGTTTGGCGAGATGTGGCTATGCGCCTCTCCAAGAGTCGCAAAAACTGGGCCCAACCAAACCTTAGCAGAGTAAGCCGCCATGCTCCAGAGGGTGCAACAATCCTCGTGCCTGGCAAGTTACTCGGCAGTGGTGAGGTCTCCAGCAACCACACTGTCGCCGCCTACAGTGTAAGCACCGGTGCTCGTGAGAAGATAGAAGCTGCTGGAGGTCGAGTAATGACCTACGGTGAGCTAATGAACGAAAACCCATCAGGAAAGGGGGTTGTTATCCTTGGCTGAAAAGACATTCGTGTTTGACGCTGAAGGCATGATCCTTGGCAGACTAGCATCAGCTACTGCCGACCTTCTACTGAAGGCTGCGAGAGAAGATAGAGACGACAAAGTCATTATCGTTAACGCGGAAAAGGCCATAGTTTCAGGCAGCAAGACTTCAGTGTTCAACAACTACCAAGAGAAGTATAAGTTGAATCATGCAAGAAAGGGACCATTTTTCCCTAGAATGCCAGATATGATTCTAAAGCGTGCAGTTCGTGGAATGCTACCTTACCAAAGCAAGAGCAGCGGACGCAGAGCACTGCGAAATCTACGTGTTGAAATCGGCTGTCCAAGCCACCTGAGCGGTGACCTACCAGAAGGCCATGAACACGGCGACGATAGCAAAATCCGCAAAGGAGAACCGGAGCGATTTGTTTCACTTGGTGATATCAGCCAAAATCTAGGCGCACCAAGCCACAGATGGACTGGAGGTGACCAATGATGGCTAAGAAAAAGAGCAAGGCAGTAGAATCATCAGGTAAGCGCAAGACAGCAATCGCTAGAGCAAGTGTCAAAGCTGGCAAAGGCAGAGTTAGAGTTAACAGCGAACCTATTGAAATCCTACAACCTTCTTTGGCTAGAAGAAAGGCTATGGAACCACTAATCATTGCTGATGCAATGAACAGATTATCAAAGGTTGACATCAATATCACTACCACAGGTGGCGGAATAATGGGTCAAACAGACGCAATTAGAACTGCCATTGCTAGAGGATTAGTACTTTACAACGGTGGCGCAAAAGGCCATGATGAAGACCTAAGAGATGAATATCTTAGGTTCGATAGAAGCCTATTAGTCAACGACCCAAGAAGAAAGGAACCAAAGCACCAACTTGGACGTGGTGCTCGCCGAAAGAAACAAAAGTCCTACCGATGAGGTGTAAAGCATGATAATTCCAGTAAGATGTTTCAGTTGTGGTGCAGTAATTGCACATAAGTGGGAAGAATTCAATGAAAAAGTTGCTGCGGGAATTGAAGTTTCTGAAGCACTTGATCAAGTTGGATTTTCAAGATACTGCTGTAGAAGAATGTACATTGGACACTTGGATCTAATCCAAGAAGTCGCACCATTCAGCGCACCAAGTCAGTAATTTGATTCAGGGGCCCGTGGGTTAGCTTGGCCTATACTTGGCGGCTGGGGGCCGTCAGACCCCAGTTCAAATCTGGGCGGGCCCACCACTTTGTTT
>WTIT01000082.1 GCA_011526375.1 Methanobacteriota archaeon | reverse complement strand
CAACAACAAAGAGTTGCTATTGCTAGAAGTATTGCAAAACGACCTAGTCTACTGCTTGGTGATGAGTTGACGGGCAACTTAGACACCGAAACATCCCAGAAAGTAATGACTGCACTGGTTAAGGCTTGTAAGCAAGAAAACATCACTGCGGTATTTGTCACTCATGATGAAGGATTGGTACAATATGCAACCAGAGTCATTCGGATTGATAGCGGAAAAATAATTTCGGATGAAAAGATAGTATCTAACGAATAATACTGAGGCGAAGATATGTCTAATCTGCTGAATAAACGACTTGCGCGCAGTCTATGGCGCACCAAATTACGGCTATTAGCCGTTATTTTCATGGTCTCAGTGGGCGTTTTTGCCGGGTTAACTTTCGGAGGTTATTCGCATAACCTTAGTGGCATGTATGACACAATGCACGATGACAGTGAGACTGGCGCTAATTTAGCGGATTTATGGATTGACAATCGTACCACTACATGGAGTGCTGAGGAAGTTGCGGAATTTTGTGATAACTTAGATTCGAATTGGAATTATGCTGATTTTGCTCTCGATTCCTGTGAGGGAAGAAACATCGTCCCAGGCGCCATGTTTTACAACAACAGCGGAGAAGAGAAAATCATCAATTCACTATGGCACGGTATCGCACCAGATGCCAACTCGAACAGAATTTGGATGCCCGAAGATCACTCAGACGGCAGATTAGCAGTTTCTGCCGATGAGATAGTGATTGACGCTCACGTCGTTGAGCCACTTGAGCTAGAAATTGGCGACATTATCACCATTGGTGCTGGAGCATCAAGTGCTGAATTCACTATCGTTGGCTATGGTTATCATCCCGTACACATTTTCATGGCCCCAGAAGGCTCGGTATTTCCACCTGAGGCGGGAGAGTATGTAGTTGGCTATCTCAGCGAGCTTGGCATGGCTCGATTAACCGGTAATGAAATAGGTGCAAGCAATACTATTTTACTAGATGTCGAAGGAACTCCATCATTTGATTATCCAGATACTGAAGCATACGAAGGGACAGAAATCGATACGGTGAAATCAATGGTTGATGAATCGTTGAACGCCAGTCAACTTGATGCGAGAGTTAGAGATAGAGGGCAAAGTGAACAGGTCGAAATTATGCGGCAAGATTTGGAAGCATCAAAACGAATGGCTACTCCATTTACCATAATGATTGCCGCTATTGCCTCAATTACAATTATCCTCAGTCTGCAAAGGCTGGTGCAAAGTCAAGCCAAGGAGATCGCAGTCTTGAGAACTTTAGGTGTTAAGCGTAAATCGCTATTGACAGGATACCTTATCGCACCGGCAATAATTGGTTCGATTGGCTGTTTGATAGGATGCCTAATTGGGCCCTATGGCATGAATGCTATGTTAGATTTCTATCAAGGCATTGTTGGCGTACCAATCGTCGAAAGAGAGATCACGTTTTCGCTGTACGCAGCCGTTGTAGCACCAACAATGATTGTGGTATTCCTATCAGGTGTTTTCCCGGCACTAAAAGCCAGCCGACTAGACCCTCTAGGTGTTTTGAGCGGCCAAAATGAAATGAGAGTTGGCTCGAATGTTTTGCGTAAATTTACCTCTTGGATGCCAACGACACTGGGATTATCTGTACGTTCTAGTGTTAGAAGGCCGATTAGACTAGGAATGACATTCTTTGCCGTTGGAATTTCACTGATGCTATTTGGCTCCATACAGATGATGTCTGCTGGAATTGAAGACACATTGGTTAGCGGAATTGAAGATGACCAAAGTTGGGATGCGCAAGTTTACATTGCCGCTGATGGTGAATATCCAGTATTAGAATGGGCGCTTAATACTAGTTCAACAGCCGAACTACTGATTGAAATGCCCGTTGGTTCAGTTGTGGACCCGGATGGAATAGATCGAACATTTACTGTCGTTGGACTTGATGATTATAACACTGGAATGCGCGAGGTAAATCTGCTTGAAGGCAGTAAACCCTCGACGCAAAGTAATGTCCCACAAGTGATGATGGATGAGGGCTCACTGCTATTTTTGGATTGGGAAATAAATGAGATTCAAACCGTAGAGATTAATGGCATATCACAAGATGTTGAGATAGTTGGATCCACGAGGGGAGACTTTGCTCGAACCATGTACTTCCTCAGAGAGGACCTAAGCAACATAGTGGGAATAAACGCTACCTCAGTATACTTAGATTTACCAGAAGGCGTCGAGGTTACCAATGAACTGGGTGAGATTTCTGTTGGCATCATTGAGCGTCAAAGTTTAATCGACGGCATTGAAAGCTTGATTGAGCAACAAACTCAGATTTTCCAAGCCATTATGTATCTTGGATTGCTATTCACCATAGCAGTTATGCTCAATACCATGATCATGAATGTTGCAGAGCGAGATTTTGAACTTGCAACATTGCGTGTTCTAGGTGCATCAACAAAACGGCTGGGTGCAATGCTATTGTTTGAGAGTTTACTGATAGGAATAATTGGCGGAATTGTGGGCGTACTATTCGCTTATGGTGGCGCTATTGGCCTGGCTTCTTCTTTCTCATCCTGGCAGTTCTATGTACCAGTAGTTATCGTACCAAGTGTAGCCTATCAACTGATGGCTGGGGTCATTATTATCGCCATTGCCATGACGCCAATTGGTGTGTTGAGATTACGTCGCATGGACTTGGTTGAAAAGGTCAAAGACCTATCTCAATGAAGCGAACTCTTGATGAGCCGCCAATTCATGGAAGCATCATGGTCGATATCCCTGATATTGGACACAGAGTCCAAATCGAAGTAAACGGCCATAACGGAAAAACTACCCATGAAGGAGTCATTCTTCATCCTGCTGCACCAAACCATGTGACGGTGAAATTAGTTAATGGATACAATGCTAGTTATCCCATAGATGAGGTTACATCCATCGAAATAATTGGTAAAATACCCGATAATCTTGATATTGAAAATGATGAAATTCCATTTGACGACCAACTTCCCAAAGTCAGAATCATCCACACTGGCGGCACTATTGCTTCAAAAGTCGACTACAAAACTGGAGCAGTGGTTGCTAAATTCGAACCTGAGGAACTTGTCGGAGCAATTCCTGAACTTGCTCAAATCGCCAACATTGACGCAGTCAAATTAGGCAATATGTTTAGTGACGATATAAGATGTCAGCACTGGAACAAAATGATTGATGCAACCAAACAAGCCTTCGATGATGGCTGCGATGGCGTAGTTATTACTCATGGAACCGATACACTCCACATAACCTCTGCAGCAATGTGTTTTGCCTGGTCCGGTGAAGGTAAAGCACCACCTGGCAGAATCGCTCTAGTAGGTTCACAACGTTCATCAGACCGAGGTTCTTCCGACGCAACTGAAAATCTAATCTCCGCAGTATTTTGGGCTGCAAACGGACCTAAACCAGGGGCAATTCGTGGCGACGCTGCAGTAGTAGTAATGCATGCATCAAGTCACGACGGTACTTGCGCAATCCAACCCGGAACAGGTGTTAGGAAATTACATTCAACAAGACGAGATGCATTTAGAAATGTCAATAGCCAACCACTTGCCTATGTCAATATCGAGGGCGGAAAGCCAAGCATTGTAATGGATAGCGTGTATAAGCAGGAACTGGAATCAAACAGCGCTGAAGTAACCACGGCCCCAAAGAAGTACTCTGAGAATGTTAGGATTGCTCAATTTATTGCTGGTCCCTACCTTCATGAGGACGAAATTGAAGCAATTATCGCAAACGGCCCACAAGCCATCGTTATCCATGGAACGGGACTTGGGCACCTGCCAATTGATGACCCTGGTGAAGACGCCCCTGAAAATACCAAAGTTTGGCGGGCATTAACTCGCTGTGTTAACCGGAATATCCCTGTGGTGATAACATCGCAATGCTTGCATGGACCAATTGATATGAATGTTTATTCGAAGGGTAGGAAACAACAACAAATGGGCTTATTGGGACACGGTAGCGTAACTTCGCCTGATTCTACAATAGTCAAGGTTCACTATGCCCTATCGAATAATAAGGATGTAGCAAAAATACTCAGCCAAAACCTATGCGGAGAAAATCTAAACGTACTGCGGGAGTGATTGAAATGACTGACAAAGCTAATCAAAAACTCGAGGAACTGCGTTATAAGCGTGACCAAGCGAGATTAGGTGGCGGACTAAAGAAACAGGAAGCGATTAGGAAAACTGGTCGTGGTACGGCAAGAGACCGAATCGGAATGCTCCTTGATGAAGGTTCATTCATCGAAATTGACTCTTTTGTCACTCACAGAACTGTTGATCACAACATGTTTCTCCATCAAACTCTTGGCGATGGTGTTGTTGCAGGCCACGGCACAATAGATGGACGCAGAGTGTATTGCTTTGCCCAAGATTTCAGCGTCCATGGTGGCAGTATGGGTGAGACTCATGCCAAAAAAATTGCCAAAATCGTTGAAATGGCTGAGCGTGCTAAGGTGCCAATCATTGGAATGTGGGATGGTGGTGGCCAACGAGCCCACGATGGTGTTTCAGGATTAGCCGGCACTGGAGAATTACTCGATAGACTTGTACAATGCAGCGGTAGAGTGCCAATAATCAGCCTAGTTCTTGGACCGGTTGTGGGAGTTTCCTCATTGGCTGCAAGCTTAGCAGACTTCACAATTTTGGGCGAAGAACACGGACAATTATTCCTATCATCGCCATTGGAAACGCCTGAGGTTATTGACGGCGAGATTGATGCTGCGGGGCTTGGCGGGGCGAGTTTACACGCTTCACGATCAGGTATAGCATGTTTAATCGCAGATGACGATGAGGATGCCTGTGAAATGGCTGCTGAAATATTAGGATTCTTACCAGACCACAATGCCGCAATCGCACCATTCATCGAAACCGTAGATCCAACTGACCGACTAAACCCAGACCTTGAGACTCTTGTACCTGACAACCCAAATCGACCATATGACATGGTTAAGGTGGTTGAAGAAATTGTTGATGATGGCCATTTTATGGAATTGTTTGATGCTTATGCAGACAATATCATCATTGGTTTTGCTAGACTTGGTGGACGAACTGTAGGAATTATTGGCAATCAACCAAAAGTATTAGCTGGCTGTTTAGATATCGACGCATCAATCAAAGCGGCGCGTTTCATTCGAACCTGTGACGCGTTTAACATCCCGTTACTGACTTTAGAAGATGTCCCAGGGTTCCTTCCGGGAGTTGTTCAAGAATGGGGCGGCATTATTAGGCATGGAGCAAAATTACTGTTCGCTTATGCTGAAGCAACCGTGCCAAAGTTGACTCTGGTAACACGGAAGGCTTACGGCGGTGCTTATTTGGCAATGTCATGCAAGCATTTGCGTAGTGATTACAACATTGCTTGGCCAACTGCTGAATTAGCCGTGATGGGAGCAGAAGGAGCGGTTAACATCATCCACAGAAGAGAAATCAATGCGGCTGAAGATGATCAAAAAGAGAATGTCAGAGCGCAGTTGGTTGACGAATATAAGGCTAAATTTGGCGACCCATACGTTGCCGCAAGAAATGGTTGGTTAGATGACGTCATAGAACCTAGTGAATCTAGAATGAGGCTCATTAGAGCACTAAACATATTACGCTCAAAGCGTGAGTGGAGCCCGCCAAAGAAACATGGTAATATTCCTCTGTGATCATTTATTTTGATTAATTCTTGAGAGTAATCCAGTCGGAGACAAGTCTACTCCCAACTCTTCTTCAACGACATCAAGTTCCTCTTCGACAATCAATTCTCTTGTGTTGACCGGTTCGCTACGCATCGCTCGAAGCATTATCATCAAAATCAATATCATTATGATTAATCCCAAGACACCAGCAGCAACCAAAGTGGTTGAGACAGCAAAACCATCATCCTCGTCGGTTTTGTCCTCAACAACGGTAATTGTTGAGTTGAAATCAATGATTGTGTATTCAACTACTTCTGAGGTAAACTCTACATCGAAAATTGAGACTCTAACTTCCACTATCTGGCTACGATTCTGTGGAACTTCTAGCATAGTTACACATTCTTTGGAATTACCACCCTCATCAATGATACATGAGGGCTGTAAACTATTTTGCTCAATACCGTCAAGAGATATCTGTAAATCATGGTCAACTAGACCATCGTTATCAAATATTGACCAAGCTAAAGTTGCCGCTGTTTCGTCAATTATGTTAACATTCAACAAATTCAGTACTGGTAAATCTGGAACGCTAATCACCTCAATATCCAACAACTGTGAATAAGCGGTTACTCCGTCAGTAACATTCAACCATTCATCAGTAACTGAACCGAAAAAATCGTTTGGCGGCGTTATGATTAGTTGAGTTCCTGAGACAATTGCCATAGTTGCACTCGATAAATCTGATTCAACTGTCCAAGACAATGTATCTCCGTCAACATCATATCCGAAATCAGTCAAATTTAGCGAAATTGTCTCATCTTCTAACGTCGAAATTTCCCACATAGAGGCATTCGGGACTACGGGGTCATCTATCGGAGCCACCTGTACTGGAATATCAAGGTCTACCGGCTCTGTTACCCCATCAGTCACTCTAACATGCAACACAGTTGCGCCATTAGCATCTAGCAGGGGTGTCAAAGTCAGTATTCCGTCATAATAAGAAAACTCAATCGGACCTGCAGTTCCATCGGTTTGATCATTTATTGATGCCATCAAAGGCTGACCTTCGGGGTCATAGGCATATTCAGTTATGTTAACTGAAATCGATTGCCCGTCCTCGACAAGAGTTTGCATCACTACATCATCGACTTTCACTACTGGATCATTGAATGGAACAACAACAATCTCTAGCATTGTCGTCACTTCATCGATTACCCCATTGCCGTCTGCGCGTAACAAAATATCAACCTCAGCACCCGTGATGAATTCCTCGGTGACCGTGTGAGTGACAGTTAATCCGCGGTAGTCGCCATCTATTTCGATTGAGAAGTTGCTAATCTGGCCACCGCTTAACATTGCCTCGACAATAAAAATTTCTTGCCCATCCGGGTCAATGCCGATATCGCTGGCTAGAATGTATCCGTTACCTCGCTCTGGCACCTGAATTACAGGAGCAGGAACTGTGAGCGATATTGGAACATCTGTACGCAGGAATGTATGTTCAATTGTTGATGGAGCACCTTCGACCATTATGGTCATGAATGCTGTATGAGTGCCTGGGGCTAAATCTTCGACATCAAAGTTACATTGTGCTGTACCATTGTTATGAACTACACCAGTTATGCTAACTAGTTTGTTGAAACCACACTCGACATCCAACTGCCAGTTGGAATCTAGGTCTTCAAATTCGTCACCATTTCTCAAAGTCCAATTTGACATCAAAGAGAATGTGTCAAATCTGCCAAATTGATTAATATCGCTTGGTAATTTAGTTAAATTCTCAATCAGCAAGAACTCTGCTTGGAATAAACTCTCTTCAGTGTATGATTCACTATCACTGGCTGAAGTTGCCGACAACTCCCGGTTGAATGCTGGTCTAAACTCATCATGAACTCCTCTGAGAGTTAAATCCAAGTAAGGCAAAATGTGAGAAATTGCATAATTGATTTGCTCTGTTTGGGACATAGAGGCATCTCCGTCGCCACGGTCATCGCCGAAAAATAAGCCATCATCAATTTCATCTTGAAACTGATAGTGGTCTGCACCCAAGACATGCATCCAGTGCCATGCCAGTTGCTCGGTAGCAGAAATAATTGGCAAATTGTCTTGACCTCTAGCGATTTCATCGACTGTTCCAGTCATAAATAGTCCAGTTGCTGGGCTCGCCGGGTCGATTTCCCATCCAGTCGGTTTGACATTCTCCCAACCATTACCACCACTCCAATCAGAGAAATCAATTCCGAGACCAAACAATGATCGAGGTGGCTGAAATTGATCAGAGAATTCTGATTCCGGCCAAAATGGAAAGACTGAGTATGCTACTGCCGCTCCAGTACCATGTCCTGAAACTCCCCAATGATGCATGTCGATATTACCATATGCTGAGGCAATCAAACTGTTAGAGCTGTTTGTTTGAGCCATTAGGTTAACTATTGATTCAAGATAAGCCAATGAATTTTCCACATTTGTTGTAGTATCACTATCGAATCCATTGATAACCGCTACAATAGTGCCTCGTTTTACTATTTCAGCGGCAAGGATACCGTAATCATCGCTAACTTCACCCTCGTCACCGAAAAATACCGTAAATGGGAACGGCCCATTACCCGCCATTGGTTCATCTTCACCTGAATTCATGGCTGGATATATCACTCGTACAGATTTCTCATTCGCACTCAAGTCGGCAAATCCTACTGGGAAATCAACTCCAGTATGTTGGTTTTTGAAATCTTGAGACTCAGCAGGATGTGCGATAGTAGGCGATAAGACGATTGTGCTGGTTAACAAAACACCAACCAAAATCAAAGCCTTACTCTTCATCGGACCAGCCCAATTGACCTTATTGACAACTAAGTCATATTTTGTCATTGGTGTTTCATGAGTATGATGCGAGTACCGATTCTGCAGTTACTAACATGGAAACTAACAAATCCAGACTAGGTAATAAATTAGCGGCGTGAGGCGCCCAAAGCTGTCGCCAGCATTCAAGATGCTGCGCAGATAATAACCACCTGCCATCTACCACTTGATTGGTTATTGCAGATACTCTGTCTGTATGATCACCTTCTAGCATTTGGTAACTAGCATTCATGACAAATCCTGTCACCTTTACGTCACTTGGAATTGTGTCATCATCGAAATTAATCAGCACATCGCACCGCTTTTCACTACTGATTTCCGAATCAAACCAGTCATAATTGTCCAAATCTCTTTTCCCACCGAGATTCAAAACTTTGCCACCAAGTTTCTGCCATGTGCGAGCAGTTGAACGGGCTGCTCCGCCACCGCCAATGATGCCAAGAATCGCACCATTTGTGATACCCACGCCAAAATACTGAGCGACCCTTGCCACGCCTGAGCCATCGACATTGGTTGACCACCAACCGAAGCCATCCCAACGCAATGCATTAACAGATTCAATTAGTGATGAATCATTAAAATCTACCACCGCTGGCGACTTTAATTGATGTTTAAGCGGCGAGGTTAAGTTCAACCATACCTCTTCTGGGAATGATTTAGTGGGCAACTCTATTTTCAAATTAAAAGGTAAATTTGTTGGCACATGACTTGGCTTTTCTTCAACTAGACCATCAATCGACTGGGTTATTTCTGCCGTGGCCTCGAGTACTTTTTGCATCAGTGCCTTGTTACGAAATTTACCAAAAGGTGCACCGGTCAAATCCCAGTTGATCGGTTCAGGAGTTGACTTGACATAGCCCCACGCAAGTGCATCTTGAATTTGCTCTGCTGAAACTAAATCGGTTTGTTTGACATTGAATTTGGGCGCTGACTTGGTTTGGTTGGATACATACTGTGCTACGATATTAATCAGCACGGGTGATAGTGAATGACTTACCGGATGTCCTGCTACCCCGTAGAATACATCCGCCATGAAAAACCGTCGTTTTCATTGTTTTTGAACTAAACCTTTAGCCAGACTCGTAGCGAAAACCTTTGAAAACCAGTACCTGCTAGTATAATCATGGCAGGAGTAGGTTTCATCAGCAATCAATCAGCAGGCAAAGGAGCGATTGCTGCACTAACTGGTTTACTTGGTCTGTACATGACTGCTGCAATGTGGGTTGAGTTTAATGAGGCTCTTGGAGCATTCTTTGGACCAAGTCTAGGTGTTATCGTTGGAACACTGGTGTTCTTAATCTATCAAGACCGTAAGAATGTTAGAGAATTCACTGCAGGACAAAACTATAGCACATCAGAAAGTACTACCCTGGTTAAGGGAGCAGACGGCCGCTATACTCATGCAGAGTACAATATCGAAAAAGGGAGAAACCCGGTTATCTTTGTTGCAATCATTTACTTTGCAATAGTCTTAATCAGCGAAATCTCCTGGGCAGATTTGATACTTTGAGGTATTTCGTTGTCAACTTTAATGGATATCTTTCTCATGAAAGATAATCTGAACAAAATTGATCAAGACGCTAGGACTGTATACTGGATAATCCTAGAAAAGCTCTCAATCGTTCTTTGTTTGATAATTGTTTTTGCTGGTGCATTAGCATTAGGATTACCTTGGTGGGCGGTCGGTGCCATCCTAGGATTCTCGTTGGGACCTATTGTCTACGGCCACTACTATTTCATTTACATACGCCCGCTGCTAAAAAGACGGGAAGATTGATGTGGGTAAGGTTACTGTGAGTGTTAGGTGAAGATATGGGATTGTTCGGAGATTTTCTAGATTTGATAGGCCTAGGTGGCATTACCGGCGTTGATATATTGTTTGCTGCAATGGCAATCGTTGGCACATTCTTGTTCATAATTTACTTTCTACTAATTTTGATCGGCGATTTCACCGGTGGTCTTTTTGACTTCGAAATGGATGCAGATGGAATCTTTCACCTCTTCACCATTCAAGGTTTACTAAGTTTCATCATGATGTTCGGTATTTTTGGACTCTCTGTTTCCCAAGCAGACCAAAATGCATTCGTTGCCATCATTGCTGGTACCATTGCAGGTACTTTTTCGATGTATATTGTCGGCAAAGTTTTCCAAATGATGGCGAGCTTAGAGCAAGATAATACAGTTGAGCATTCGCAAGCAATTGGCGCTAGAGGCACCGTTTACCGAACCATTAACCCTGGCCAACTAGGTCAAGTACAGGTTGAATACCAAGGTGCATTAAGAACTGAATCAGCGATGGCCCAAGATGAAAAACTAAAACTCGAGACTGGAAAATTCGTTAAGGTTGTAGATGCAATTGCTGAGCGATTGATTGTTGTTCCGCTTGACATAAGCGGCAATAATGATGAATGATTTTCCGCAATTCTGACTAATCTTTGTGGGGTCAAGTCTCTTATATGGGTTCGGATTGGTAACGACATGGTCGCAGAAGCGCTAGCATTGATTGGAATTGCCCTATTGGTTTTCGTATTGTTGGTAACAATTTATGTTGCTACATCAAGATATAAACTGGCTCCATCCGACAAAATCTTAGTTGTTTATGGTAATGTCAAGGACAAAGGGTCAGCTGCGTGTTACCACGGTGGAGGTAAAATTGTCTGGCCTTTGATTCAACACTATGCATACCTTGACTTGAAACCAATGACCATCTCCATTGACCTTGAGCACGCACTATCACAACAAAACATCAGAATTAACGTTCCTTCTACATTTACCATTGGTATTTCAACCCAACCATCTGTCATGAAGAATGCTGCAGAGCGTCTACTTGGACTACCTGTCCCGCAGATTGAGGACATGGCAAAAGAAATTATCTTCGGTCAACTTCGTTTAACTGTCGCATCTCTAACCATCGAGCAAATCAACCAAGACAGAGAAGCGTTCTTGGAAAAAGTATCAACCAACGTAGATACTGAATTGCACAAGATTGG
>WTIT01000077.1 GCA_011526375.1 Methanobacteriota archaeon | reverse complement strand
CGAGCCTCTTCGTTAGTATGATGTGCATGGTCTGCCGTATCTACTTTTAATTCAGCAGCTAAATCGCCTCCGCCGCCATCACAAAACTCGTCAATATGCATTCTTAATGATAGACCATGCTTTTTGGCCTCTTTGAGTATGGTTCTAGACTCTTCAATACCAAACCATCCCGGCTCGCAAAAAACATCTGCCGAACGGGCAAGTCCAGACTTGACAACGGCCGGTAATTGTGAAGAGATTATTTCCTCAGTGTATGATTCTAGATTATGACCACTTGGTATTGCATGAGCACCTAACCAAGTAGAGTCGATTCCAGGGGTATTATCATCTAAATCTAATTTCTTTGCAACTGAGAGTAACTTCAATTCATTTTCATAGTCTAAACCATAACCAGATTTTGTCTCAATAAATGTGGTCCCATTGTTTAGTGCTACCATCGACCTACGTTTTGCAATAGTGAACAAATCACTCTCTGATAATTTGCGAGTATAACTTACTGTAGAATTGATACCTCCACCTAATTTTGCAATCTCAGCGTACGATTTTCCTTGTTGTTTCAGTCTTACTTCCCTCGACCTATCACCGCCCCAAATAAGGTGTGTATGCGAATCAATTAGCCCAGGGATGATTGCTTTTCCCGATACATCAAGCAAAATAACCTCATCAGTCTGATGTGATTGATAATCGTCCAAGGCATCAATTGAATCTACAATTTCTTCTATCAAGTTGCCGTTAACAACAATTGCCTTTCCAACAGGACTTATCCATTCATCATTAACCATTTGTTGGCCAACTAATGGTTCATCACTATCAAAGGTCACAATTGGTCCGCAATTATACAAAACGGTCCGCATAACTACCGCTAAGAGGTGAGAGTTCAAGAATAATGGCTTTTTAGCATGGGTGGAAGGGATATTATGTGGACCTTAGGAATTGAGTCTACTGCACACACTCTATCATTTGGCTTAGTCGATAAAGATGGCATCCCATTTCCATCATCTACATCGACGATTAAGCCTGAAAAAGGTGGAATTCATCCTAGAGAAGCCGCTGACCATCACAAAGAATGTGCGTCTCGTTTGTTACATGATGCTCTTGAAAGTCAGTCACTAATGCCCACCGATATATCAGCAATCGCTTACTCACAAGGGCCTGGTTTAGGGCCATGTTTGAGAATTGGAGCTTCCATAGCCCGGGGATTGGCTTCAAAGTTCGATGTCCCTTTGATTGGTGTCAATCATTGTGTGGCACATATTGAAATTGGTCGCCAACAGTGTGGTTGTGAAGATCCTGTCTTACTGTATGTATCTGGTGGAAACACACAAGTAATCGCAAGACTCGATGGAAAATACAGAGTTTTGGGTGAAACATTGGATATAGGTATTGGGAATATGCTAGATAAATTCGCTCGTGCTCAAGGAATACCATTTCCAGGCGGGCCTGTGATTGAGAAATTAGCTGCTAAATGGATTGAAGAAAATCCTAATCCTACTATGGAAGGATTAGAGTTGCCTTACGCTGTAAGAGGTATGGATCTTGCATTTTCTGGAGTTCTTACAGCAGCATTAAGATTGGTTGAAAATGGCAAACCATTGGAAGCAGTTTGTTGGAGTTTGCAGGAACATGTGTTTTCTGCTTGTGTTGAAGTTGCGGAAAGGGCCTTAGCCCACACTGGAAAGACTGAGCTGCTTCTGGGTGGCGGAGTTGCCTGTAATTCTAGACTCAGAATAATGTGTGAACTTATGTGCGAAGAAAGAGATTCCAAATCTTATGCTCCTCCACGCATGTACTGCATTGATAACGGAACAATGATCGCTAGATTAGGATGGTTGGAACTTGGTGCTGGAAGGATTACTAATTATGATACAAGTGCAATTGACCAGTATCTACGTACCGATCAGACCCCCATCATTTGGGCTTGACATTAGCCAACGGTTTTAAGAGGCCTATGTTGAGGCATTTAACCGGGGATATTCTATGAATGGTCGGAACAGGCGTAGAAAGGATGTTCCATTCAATCCATTCGCACAGAATGCTGCTGCAGAGAGAAATCGCAGACACGCAGAAAAAGCAAAAGAAAAGCGCCGCCTTGATGCTCAAAATCAAACCACAGGTACAGCTAACATTGGAAGTCAAAAAGTGCCAGCAAAATCACTAGAAGACTTACAAAGAGAAGCTAGGGAAAAACTTGCTGCTGATGTGAATACGACAGAACCGACTGTCGATGATAAAAAAGAATCAATTACTGCACCTACACCTGTTGTAGAAGAATCTAAGAAAGTAGTTAAGGAAGTAGTACCGACAATTACCCAAACAACAGCAGCTAAACCTAGTGTTAGTACTAAACAAAGTAGAGAAGAGAGATTAGCAGAACTCAAGCGTAAATCACAGCAATCAAGAGATAATGCCAAATTGAACAAAGCCCCCGCCAAGATAGAGGCAGAGGTGCAGCCAGAAGTCATCATCCAGGATGAAACAGATACGGAATTATTGGAAAATGAAGCCATAGAAATAATCGATTCAGGGATTGAAGACAAGAATCAAGCTCGTAACCTAAATGTGTTCAAGACTATACAAACAGTAGACAAATCCTCAGCTGGTATCTCGAAGAAAAAGAGAAAATCTCGGAGAATGGATAAAAAAGGTGGCGGTCGACAACGCCTAGAAAAGAAACTCAAGAGTAATAAAATTCTCGAATTCAAATATGTTGCGAGGGAGATCCTGTCCCATCCAGATGTACCCGAGCAACACCGATCTAATTTATTAGGTCAAATAAATGCAAAGGGAGACATGATAAGTATTGATGCGGCGATTGAATTTATCGACCAAAAGAACCT
>WTIT01000108.1 GCA_011526375.1 Methanobacteriota archaeon | reverse complement strand
ACGATCCCTTGCTACATATACAGGTTCTATCTGGCCCTCCAGCGATTTTTCGGTGGGGCGCGCTGTACCACCCAAGTCAGATGGAGCTGAGCACCCCTTGGGTGGGGTTTTTCGTGATGAGTCGGGTTATTTCCGCGATATAGCTCGTACAGAGGGTGAATGGCACCCGGAGGCAGCCTTAGACACCGCTCAGCGAATGATGGACTGGGCGGATGCTTGTGGTGATGAGCCAGTGCGATCGCGGCGGTTAGCCAGTGCAGCCTTGGAAATGGCAAAGCATGCCGAGGATGGCACCGTTCCTCAGTGCGATCGCAGGGACTATCTGAGAGAGGCGGGGGCACCCGGCTCCCTGGGCTTGTCAGCCGTAATTAACTCACGCTCTCTTCGAAAACAACCAGGACGAAAAGCCGGTAAACCCGCAGC
Source organism: Methanobacteriota archaeon (assembly GCA_011526375.1). Classification (GTDB taxonomy): domain Archaea; phylum Thermoplasmatota; class Poseidoniia; order Poseidoniales; family Poseidoniaceae; genus MGIIa-L1. Next base: position 2,422 of record WTIT01000108.1, on the reverse strand, counting down.
TCGTCGAGGTTCCAAGGGTTTTGGGACTTATGGAAAGCGAATGACTCGGTCAGGGACCGGCTTGCTCTATGAGCATTATGGCCGGCGGTGTCTGACCTTTGGGACTGCTACCCTCCCTCCTTGCTCTGATGAGGAGCACAAGCTGATTGCTCTTAACTGGGCGAAAATCCAGAATCGGTTTATGGAAAAGATTTGCCGGAAGCTCAGACGTTGTGGGCTCAAGCCTGAATACGTTGTTGTGACTGAGATACAGGTGAAGCGTTGGGAGCGATGGGGACAGTGTGGGCTGCATTTGCATTGGGTATGTCCTGGTAAAGCTAATCCCTGGAGTCACTGGGCTATTTCTCCCTCTGAGGTTGCCAGGATGTGGGGAGAGACCCTGGCGGCCGTTGTGGGGCATCCGGTTGATGCCAGCAAGGCAACTCGTGTGGAAGTCCCTCGTAAGGGGTTGATGGGAGAACTGAGTAAGTACATGTCTAAGGGCTGCAAGGTTGTCAAAGCTGTTGTTGACGCAGGGCGAGGCGATGAGCTGCCTACAGCTTGGTGGGGAATGTCTCGGGACTTGAAACGGGAAGTTAAATCGAAAACCGAACGATTTTCATCAGACGTTGCTGAGTGGCTGATTGACAACGCCGATATTCTGCGTAGGAAAAAGCTGGTTTGGTTCCGTCATATATACGTCACGTTTGACGTGAATCATGAGACAGGAGAAATAGATCGCCGTTGGGTTGGCATGACTGGCAGTTTTCTTACTAAGGTTGCACGTCAAAAGGTGATGAATTGGGCACGCCAAGGGATAAATCTGTCTGAAGATAATCGCGCAGTTTCCTAGTGTTACACCGGTTACGTCTGTTTGCGTTTGTTTCACTTGTAAAACGGTTTTACTTGCTTAACATAAAGTTATGATGGGAATGTTTGGTAGGGCATTATTTGCTGAAACCCTTTTGTGTAGGCCTTTTCGAGCGATTGGTATGGCCTATGTCCTATTTTGACTGGACTTTGTTACACCGGTTACGTCTGTTTGCGTTCGTTCACCAGCGTTTCAAAAAACCATTACATGATGTACGATAAACCTGTAACGACAAAGTAAGGAGGTGAGTTAATTGCCAAAACCCATTGGAGGGCGAGGGCACAAGGCTGGCTACGATAGCAGGACCGTTAGAGTGCCTATGCCGCTGTTGCCACCAGTCAGGAGACTGATAGCACAATTCCATGGGGATATGGAGCTGGAAAAATCTGGAAAGTTGCCCACGTTGAATGAGGCAACTGTAGAAGCTGCGAAGATTCTGAAGTCTAAAAAATCTGCTCGTCAGTCAATTCAGATTCTATTGAAGCGTCTTTATGAAACTGATGATGTAGAGCTGTAGTCGCCCTTAGCCGGTGGTGAAGACACCGACCAAGGACTTCCCCGACCGTTGACATAACCAACAGTGGAGCAATCCCATGATGAATGACTCTGGTTTGCAAAGAGAAATTGCTGCAATTAGTACCGAGGCGATGGATCTCGGTATGGCCATGGATGAGCTGGCTACGTTTGTGCGATCGCATCCTGTAGACCACTCCGCCACCGCCTGGATGATTCGCAAAGGTGCTGAAGAATTTAAGCGCCTATCCAGTCGCCTTGGCTCCCTCTCTCCTGAGACCCCCAGTACAGATTCCCAAGTGTTGCCCCCCCTAACTCCCTCTGTTCATCCCGGCTCCATGGAGGACGACTGGTCAAGACCTTTAGAGCGGAGCGTGTGGAGCGTGTCTTGACCAGTTGGCTGGAATGGAGATGATGCAACAGAGGGAATTAGGGGCGGTAACACGCCGCTGTGCCTGTCATGTGTCGTCTTGGCGTAGAGTGTCGTGTTCCTGTCAGGGAAAGGGTTTGAGTACCCGACACCCACCCGACACCTTAAGGCTCACTCGACACCTTACCCGACACTCTGCCCGACACCTTACCCGACACTCTGCCCGACACCTTACCCGACACTTTTCCCGTCACGCATCTCCAGAGTTCCAGCAGGTCATCGCCGACATGGGACGGTTGCCGTACTACTCCGGCGAGTGTGATGTGTTGACAGCGCGAGTTGAGATTTTGGGATGCCACAGTGATCGCTTGGGGTTAGGGTCTCTAGTCTGCCCGCCTTCATCCGGAACGCTGTTGGCAGAGTCCACTCCGCAAGAGCTGGTCAAGTTTCAGGTAGATGAGTGCCAGGGGGTAATTGGACACATTACTGATCGTCCCGCTATGCCGATGTCTATCGTTAACCGGCACTTCGGTGAGTATGAGGATAAAGGCCACGGAGAGGCAAAACACACCGCTATTTTTGGACAAAATGGGTCCGGGGCTGCCGGGGACGGGGCTTCAGACCCATTTTTTCGGTGAATTCCCTGAATCCTCCATTCCCCCTCTCTTCCAACCCCCCCAGCGTCCAGC
>WTIT01000162.1 GCA_011526375.1 Methanobacteriota archaeon | reverse complement strand
ATGGACTGTATGCCATGTTCTGTATGTTGATATTATGGATAGTGTAAACTGTAGTAGATGCAGAATTTACGGCTGCTGAATTGTCGGTACCATCATTAGCAACTGCGGAACAATAGACAACATCTCCAGAGCTCATACCGGTTGTATTCAGATTTTGTGTTGTACTGTGTGAAACACCGTTGAGATACCATGTGTAGGCATAAGTTAGTACATCACCATCGAGATCTGAACCACCAGATGGAGTACAAGTCAGTTGGTCTCCAGCGAAGGTTCCAGATGTATGTTGCTGAGTTGAATATCCAATAGCAACTGAAGAAATACTTGGAACACTATTTTGAACCATCGAATTAGCATTTATTGGAGTTATTACGGGTAGTCCATCAACTGTTCCATCATTAGGTGTAACTTCACACTGTAAATTTTGGCCAACTGATATTATTGATGGCGTGAGAGTAATTGTAGCCCCTGTACCGATGAGTATACCATCAGCATACCAATTTATTGTAGTTGTTATTGCATCTCCATCAGCATCAGCAACGGTGAATAAACAATTATGTGTCGTATATGTCTTAACGCCTGAGCTATCTGAGTCAAAAGTTACTCCAGAAACTACTGGAGGGGTATTTTGGATAATTAAGTCACCGCTGCGAACTTGAGGACTCCAACCATAACCATCATTTACTTCGGCAAAGCAATGAATTGTATCACCTGGGTTGAGGGTAGTTGAGGAGGACATAGTATTGTCACCATTCCAATAATTCTCATAAGTGGTCAAGTCTGTTGATTGTGAATTGCCATTCGCAGTTAAATGAAATTCATATCTAAATGTGAGTGTATCACCTTCTGGATCATTAGCTGACACATCACAAACTATGCTGTCTGTTGAATAAGCAATTGCTGGAGTTAAACTTACAGAAGTAATTGTTGGCTCTAAATTACTCAATGTTCCTTGGCAAATATCATTAGTAAAAACATCGTTTATCGTTCTCGGGTTTAAGTCATCACACAAGGTTCCGTCTGTAAACGCATTCACTCCATCACTATCTAATGCAGCAAAGGCTCTGTCGTTGGAATAAATTGATTGAATTCCTGAATTCAAAGCCCTTGCAGTATCGGGTTGGCTAATCAGTAATTCGTTACTATCTACAGTCCCTGCTGACTGAATTGCGCCCCAAGAAACTACAGAGCCGTCTGATTTTAAAGCAGCAAATGATGAAGCCACACCACTTGTGGAACCTATTATATCAATCACGCCGCTTGACAGAGCATAACTGACAGAACTACTATCTCCTGCGCCTTCATCTCCCCATGTTACTATAGAACCATCTGATTTTAAAGCTGCAAATGATTCTGTATTATGGTATATATCTACAACTCCAGAACTTAACTGCGGATTGAGGCCATTAAGAGAAAATTCGATACAGCCGTTACAAGGATACCATGTATCTCCCCAATTAACTACAGAACCATCGGATTTAAGCGCTGCAAATCCCGTGCCTGTAGTGAAAATTTCTGATACTCCAGAACTCAATTCAGATGCTACAGAATTGAAATAGAGGCCATCCTCTGTGCCCCATGGATGTACAACGGAGCCATCAGATTTCAAAGCAACAAAAGCTCTAGCGCCTGAAGTTATTTCTGCGATTCCTCCAGACAATTGGGATGATATAGCACTACTATCTCCACCATATTCTACACCCCCCCATGTAACTACAGAACCATCGCTTTTTAGAGCAGCGAATGCTCCAGCTGTGCCAAATATCTCTTCGACACCAGAAACAAGTTCCGATGACACACTACTGCTGTCTCCGCCATAATCTTGGTCACCCCATGTCACCACTGAACCGTCACTTTTTAGTGCAGCTAATGCCTTCCAAGTTGAAAAAATTTCTTCAACGCTAGAACTCAGTTGAGAACTGACACTACTGCTGTCCCCACCATAATGATGGGCACCCCATGTCACCACTGAACCATCGCTTTTTAGTGCAGCAAATGAATAACTATTTGAAAAAATTTCAGTAACTCCTGAACTCAATTGTGAACTCACAGAACTACTATCCCCTCCAATCCATGAAGTACCCCACGTTACTACTGAACCATCTGATTTTAATGCAGCAAACGCTTCTCCATTGGAAAATATCTCTACCACTCCTGAACTTAATTGCGATGATACGCTACTGCTATCTCCGCCTTTGCCTGGGTTACCCCATGTAACTACAGAACCATCCGTTTTTATTGCAGCAAATGCTTCTGAAGTCGAGTATATCTCTACAACCCCAGAACTTAATTGGGAGGATACACTGCTGCTATCTCCTCCACGGTATGGATGACCCCAAGTGACAACTGCATAACCTTGAGGTTGACAACTATCATCACAGCCGTCACCATCCGAATCATATGGAATATAACCTAGAGAACAATCGATGCTTACTGGACATGATTGACACACGTCACCAACTCCGTCGTTATCTGCATCTGCTTGGTCAGCATTAGCATCACTTGGACAATTATCACAAGCATCTCCGACTCCATCACCATCTGCATCCGCTTGGTCGGCATTAGCATTGGCAGGACAGTTGTCTTGGCCATCTGGTATACCATCAGTATCTTGATCATTGTATACACAGACGCTGCCCATACAATATCCGCCTAACATACAATCTTCATCCGCATTACATGCATTTGGATCGCCACCACCGGAGCCATCGCCGCCTGTTCCATCATCTGGTTGGACACATTCGAATACTGGCTTTATGGTCGGGAAATTTCCGCTGTTACCAGCATTGTAGAAAACGATTGATTCACGCTCTGGTAGTTCAACAACTGCAATGGTATCAGGATACCACTTCTGAC
>WTIT01000117.1:1658-2857 GCA_011526375.1 Methanobacteriota archaeon | reverse complement strand
GGACCACCGCTTGAGGTCGGAGAGACTGCAGTCATTGCTGTGCCTTTGGTCTCGGTGAAAGAACTTGGACTGTAGGAAACTAAAGATGGTATAATGTCATTGACGGTGATGTCGATGGTTGTTGTCGCACTACCTCCAGTGTTGGTTGCTGTTATGGTATAGGTAGTAAATGAGGAAATGATTGTTGGTGTTCCGCTAATTTCACCAGTTGTCGAATCTAGAGTTATGCCCGTTGGCAAGGCTGGATCAATAGACCAGGATGTGACAGTGCCTCCTTGATACGTTGGCGTAACGGCAGTCATTGAAGAGTCTCTAGTTTCAGTGAATGAATTTGGACTGTAAGAAACCAGTGACGGAATTATATCGTTGACGGTAATGTCAATGGTAGTTGTTGCGCTACCACCTGTGTTGGTTCCGGTAATTGTGTAAGTTGTTTGTGGGGAAATTACTGTTGGTGTACCGCTAATTTCGCCAGTAGATGAGTCGATATTCAAACCGGTTGGCAGACTCGGAGACACAGACCATGTAACAACTGCCCCACCGGAAACAAGCGGGGCATCTATAGTCACTGGAGAATCCTTGGTTTCAACATAAGAACTTGAGCTATAAGCAATCGTACTTGGAGGGTTGTCATTGACGGTAATATCGATTGTCGTTGTTACACTTCCACCAGAGTTAGTAGCAGTAATTGTGTAAGTTGTTGTTGGGGAAATTGATATCGGGCTACCCGGGGTACTGGTGATTTCACCAGTTGTTGAATCGATACTCAAACCATTCGGTAGGGCTGGAGAGACAGACCATGTTACTACTGGCCCACCACTTACTGTTGGAACTCCAGTAGATACACCGAGGTTGGATATCCTGTAGAAAGTATATGATGTTGAACTGTAAGTGATTAGAGACGGTGGAATATCGTTGACAGTAATGTCGATTGTGGTTGTTGCGCTACCTCCAGTATTAGTTGCAGTAATTGTGTATGTTGTTAATGTGGAAAGTACCGTCGGAGTACCGCTGATTTCACCTGTGGATGAGTCGATGTTCAAACCAGTCGGTAAGCCTGGCGAGACAGACCATGTTACTACTGGTCCACCGCCCACAGTTGGAACTCCAGTAGTCATGGATGAATCTTTAGTTTCAACATAAGCATTTGAGCTGTATGTGATTGCGGATGGTATAATATCATTGACAGTGATGTCAAT
>WTIT01000117.1:0-1558 GCA_011526375.1 Methanobacteriota archaeon | reverse complement strand
AGTTCTACCGTATCATCGCCACCAGAGTTAGTTGCGGTGACTGTGTAGGTTGCGCTAGCAGATACAACGGTTGGAGTTCCACTAATCTCACCGGTAGAAGTATCGAAGTTCAGACCATTTGGTAGACTCGGGTCAATAGACCAGGTAACTACTGTACCCCCAGTATCCGTTGGCGTGATTGTTGTGGGCAGAGTTGAGTCCTTGGTGAATGTGTATGAAGTTGGCGAATAACCGATGATTGGTTGGGCATCGTTGACCTCGATAATTAGGTTGACGTTGTATTGACCGCCACTGTTTACTCCAGTGACAGTATATGTTGCTGAAGGCGTAATCGTTGTTGGAGTTCCACTAATTTCTCCTGTTGTGGTATCAAGGGTTAGTCCATTTGGTAGGGATGGTGAAACAGAAAAAGAAACAACGGCGCCGCCGCTAGACAGGACTGTTGGAGAATATGATTGAGAAATCCCTTTCGTCATTTCTACTTGAGCAAAACTGTAGTAAAACAACGGTGCCTTATCATTTACTTGAATCGTCACAGTTGTACTATCACTACCACCGGTATTGCTTCCTGTGATGGTGTAAACTGTTGCTGGAGTTACTACGGTTGGGGTCCCAGAGATTACTCCGTTTGAATCTAGGGAAAGCCCGATTGGTAGTGACGGAGTGACCGTCCATGAGGTTATGGCGCCGCCACTGTAGGTTGGAGTAACAAGGTTCGACATTGCAGCATCTACAGTTTCAGTAAAGGTATTTGGGTTGTATTGTATGGATGATGGAGCGACATCGTTTACTTGGAAGGTTAGCGTTGTAGTGCTGCTACCACCGGAATTTGTGGCAGTAACGGTATATGTTGCAGAATTAGATATAACGGTTGGAGTTCCGCTAATTACTCCTGTTACAGTGTCAAATTGAAGCCCTGATGGTAAAGATGGCGTGATAGCCCAAGATGTCACAGTACCGCCACTACTGCTAGGAGTTGCCGCAGGCGTCAATTCGACGCCCTTAGTGAGGATGTAGGAGCTCTGAGGATAAGTAATTCCTGAAGGAGGAACGTCATTAACCTGAATTTGTAAATTTGCGCTCACAGAGCCAGCAGAGTTGGCCGCAGTAACCTGATATGTTGTTTGGCTGGATGCTACGGTCGGCGTGCCTGAAATTACACCGGTGGATGAATCTAAGTTTATTCCGCCGGGGAGTGATGGGCTTACTGTCCATGTTATACCTGTACCTTGAATTACGTTTGGTGTAATTCCAGGATTGCCATTGCCATCTTGTATCTGACTGCCGACGTTGAAAGTGAATGAAGTAGGGTTATATTGGATAACTGGGAATTGTTGAACAACTGAGATTTCAATAACTACATTATCAGAACCATGAGAATTAGTAGCAGTAATTGTGTAATCTGTAGGGTTAGATAGTGTAGTCGGAGTACCGCTAATTTCACCAGTAGAGGTATCAAAAGCTAATCCTCCTGGAAGGGTTGGGCTAATCGACCACGAGGTTGCAGCGCCACCAGAATTTGATGGAGTGATTGCTTGCATTTCAATGTCATAAATCA
>WTIT01000076.1 GCA_011526375.1 Methanobacteriota archaeon | reverse complement strand
GTATCTGAGGTGTAGATGCAGCGAGGGGAGGGCAGGGCTGGGCTGCACCAAGGCGTAGAGCTAGGTCAAGCTGGAGTAGAAGAAGGGACGAACTAAATCATACAAACACACTGAAAGGCCGAGATTACTCGTTTTGCAACAAACCAATGATACTCACACAAGGGCCTTTCAGGTGAAACCAAGACTACGCCGAATCCTCTCAAAACGCCAGCGTCGCCTCGCGCGTCGCCACGATGCCGCCATTCGATACCCTGACATCTCTGGACCCGTGATTACGACTCCACGCACCACCTTCGACATCAGCGAGCGTGTTGAAGCCACGCCTTGGGCTGGCGTCGCCACTGCGCTTCATGTTGTCGATCATGCCGGCTTGCCTGCTGAGATTGATCAGGCCCTCAATCTCCTTCAAATCCACCGCCCCTATCATGAGTCTGACCACGTCCTCAATGTTGCCATCAATGCGCTCGTTGGTGGCTCCACCCTCGATGACATCCGCTTACGACGCGACGATGAGGCTTTTCTCAACATGATTGGCGCTTCGTCTTTGCCTGCACCAACCACAGCTGGTGATTTTTGTCGCCGCTTTAACCAACGTGCCATCCACGTCCTCATGGATGCTATCAACAGGGCTCGTCTGCGTATTTGGCAGAACATGCCTCAAGAGTGGTTTCGTCAGACCGCCCGTATCGATGTCGATGGTACGCTCGTCTCAACGACCGGCGAATGTAAAGAAGGCATGGACATTTCGAGAAAGGGCACGTGGGGCTATCATCCCCTGCTCGTCTCTTTGGCCAATACAGGTGAGCCGCTCTTCATCGTCAATCGCTCTGGTAACCGACCCTCTCACGAAGGCGCTGCATCTTATCTTGATCAGGCCATCAAGCTGTGTCGCAGAGCAGGGTTTGAAGACATTCTGCTACGCGGCGATACAGACTTTTCGCAGGTCCGCCATCTCGATCGTTGGAATGTTCAAGGCGTCCGCTTCGTGTTCGGTTACAAAGCCTACCCCAACCTCAAGGCCTATGCTGATGGAATCGAGTTCAAAGCGTGGCACGAACTCATCCGAAAGGCAGAGCAGATCTTCGACAACCAGGACAAGATAAGCAGGCGCAAGCAGCCACGGGTCAAAGAGGCGATCGTTAAGGCACGAGGATTCAAAAACCTGCGCCTGCGCAGCGAAGATTTGGCGGAGTTTGAATACACGCCAGGAGGATGCCGACAAGCGTATCGGATGGTGGTGCTGCGAAAGAACATCAGTGTGGAGAAGGGTGAGCAGGTCCTCTTCGACGAGGTGCGCTACTTTTTCTACATCACAAACGACTTTGAAATCAGCAGGGCTGCGGTGGTCTACGAATCGAACCAGCGCTGCAACCAAGAGAATCTGATCGAACAACTCAAGAATGGTGCACGTGCCCTGCACGCGCCAGTGAACACGCTCAATGCGAACTGGGCATACATGGTGATGGCATCACTGGCATGGACAATCAAAGCATGGATGGCGTTGAGCGTGCCGGTAAATGCTCGCTGGCGAGCAAGACAAGAGCGGGAGAAGCGAGAGTGGTTGAGAATGGAGCTCAAGCGCTTCCGCGACGAAGTGCTGTGTATCCCAGCGCAGATCCTGCGTTCAGGCCGAAGAGTGATCGTGAGACTATTGAGCACACGGGCTCAAACCGGGGTGATGCTGCGTCTGCATGCATCATTGTAAATCAAGCCTCGATCAGCGTAATGGTGCGCAGATCGGGGGTATGAAACCAAGCAGACCCAAAGAGGAAGAGACGATGAGCGAGAGAACAAGGGAAGCAAGGCTGAGGGATAATGTCCGTAGCGGACAGGTCTATCTTCTGATTCTGCTCAAAACCCCATGCCTCTTGCACCCCTCGGGTTCGCTTCTTTAAGGACTAGGTTCTGTTGAGCTTTGAGGAAAAGTGGTTAACGAAGCCATACAAGACATGAGGCAAAGGTGAGGAAAGCAAGGTAGACAGGTGCAAGCTTGTCGAAGCGTGTAAATACGCGCCGATACCACTTCACCTTACCGATGAAGCACTCCACAACGTAGCGCTCCTTGTACAGATCCCGATCATAATCAATGCTTTGGGCTCTGCTTTTCGTTGGTGGGATCACAGCTTCAACGCCCATCTCAGCCAACTCGTTTCGAATCCAATTCGCATCGTAGCCTCGATCTGCAAGTATCGCGCTGGCGATTTCGTCGCTTGGCTCGCGGAGCATCGGCCAACCTACTTTATCATTGCGCTGGCCCGCCGTCAGGGCGAGCTTGAGGGGATTACCGAGGGCATCAACTTTGACATGAATCTTGGTCGAGAAGCCACCTTGGCTGCGGCCCAGTGCTTGGGTGTGCTGTCCTCCTGCAGTGTGAGGAGCACCGGCAGCGCTCATGTGAGCACGAATCGTACTCGAATCGATGCTCAGCCACTCGAAGTCCGCATCATCAGCGAAGAGTGCAAGCATATCAGAGAAGACGCCTTTGGCAGCCCAGGCACGAAAGCGCCGATAAACCGTGTTCCAACGCCCTCGATCGCTGGGCAAAGCCCGCCACTGAGCGCCCGTGCGCATGATCCAAAGCAGCGCATCAAGAAAGGCACGACACTGGCAGTGGCGGCCTACATTGACACGTGGGTGAGAAAGCAGAAATGAGAGAATGCGTTGCCATTGATGGTCTGATAGATTGAGTTTCAACCGGCCGCCTTTGGTGTTTGGTGTTTGGTGGTACTTTCACTTCACACCGGGGTGGCTGGTTTGTCAATTGCTGTTTGTTATTAGTTCCTTGTGACCAAAGATAAACAGGACCTAGATCCTTCAGGAAATCTGGCATATGGCCGATCTCATTCGTTTTTCCAGGGAT
>WTIT01000043.1 GCA_011526375.1 Methanobacteriota archaeon | reverse complement strand
GCTCAAAAGGAAACCTTAGTTCTTTACTGTTCTACGCAACGCGAACACTTACAAGTGAGCTTTCTAAACTTTGGGAGGTAAACTTGTTACAACATGGCATCCTTGCGACGGAATCAGAATTCAGAGGAGCAATCCAATGAATTAACTGATAACGAACAAGAACGGGATGTTGCCAATGCACAAAACGATATTACAGACAGTATGATGAATAGATTAGAAAGTATGAGAGCTGATCAAGATAATATTAATATTATTACAGAGACAGCAGATACAACAGATAATAAAACAGATACAACAGATAATATTAATAATGTTAATGTTAATATAAATACATCAAATACAAATGCTAGTACAAGTGATAAAAATAAAAATAAAAAGCAAAAGAAAAACAAAAATAACATTACACCAAATACAACACCTTCAAAATCACCTTCACAAACATTTCCATTATCACCATCAATTGATAACCAAAACAACAATTCCAATTCCAATTCAAATGATAATAACTATAATCAAAACACAAACATTTCAGATTTAAATTTTGAAAATGAAATTACAGTAGAAACACCTAACGATAACGATAATGGTAACCAAAATTTGCAAAATTTAGATAATATATTTGATTCAATTGCAGATAATGTTGATAATACACAAAATACAATTGGTGCAGCAGTAAATCCACGTCAATTTACAATAAATACAGCAAATGCAAGTGCAGAAAATATTGAAAATGAATTTTTAGAAGCAAGTACAACATCAGATAATCAACCAACAATTGGAAACAACAATTCTGATACAAACGCCAACAGTGGTGACAACCAAAATCAGAATGCTAACAAAAACGTTTCTGGTAAAAAAGTGGAGCGAAAACGAAAACGAGTACGGAGAAAGAAAATACCAGAAAATAAAGACGAGATTGATAATGAAAGCAGTTATGAAACAGTAAGTATAACTGCAGATTCAGAAGATTCAAATGGTCAAGGAGCTCAAGATAACGATAATACACGTGGTACACAAGGAGATTTACGTGAAAAACAAAATCCGTTAGCTGCAGGACAAAATCAAACAGATGATGAAAAGGTACAAACACCTACTAATTTACAAGGTTCAATTATTATACAATCACCTACAGCACAAGAAGAAAGTGCAGAAGATGAAAATTTAGAAAAATCATTAGAACGTGCACGAAATATAAATAAAAATCGACGTAAATTAGGTCAAAGACGAACACCAGCACATCAAGGAGCAGAATTAGATGATGAATTAATACATAAAACACCTCAAGCACGAAGACAATCAAATTCTGGTCGAGAAAGAGAATCACAAGAAAATACGCAAAATCGCGAAAACGATAATGAAAATGACAATCAAGATGTCAATGAGGACAATAATTTAAGACCCACACAACAGGGAAATGTAAATATTCGTATGCGTGCACGAGGTACCACAGGAAGAAAGAAAACAAAAGGTCAAAAACGAAAACCAGCTCCGATGGAAGAAGGACCATCGAATTTATCTAATTCACATACTCCGCACAACATTCACACACAAGGATCAACAGGTGGTAGAGTAAATATTGATTTATCACAATTTAATGGTAATGTTAATGCTAATAACAATAATAATAATAACAATAACAATAACAACAATGATGATTTTCAATATCGAGTACAAACACGAGATGAAATTATAGCAGGATTACCACAAAATGTTATACCACCTGGTGCAAGTATGCAACAAATATTTTTACAACAACAACAATTTTTAGGTCAATTATTTGCAAATTCAATTGAAAATTTTGGTAATAAATTAGTAGAATCACAAAAAGAAGCAGCAAAATTACGTGAAAAAGAAAGACAAAAAGAGAAAAAAGAAAAAGAACGTAATTATATTAAACGTAAACAAGAAGAAAGTTTAGCATTAAAATTATTAGAAGATAAATATAAAATGACAGCACGTGTATCAGGTAAAAATAATGAGTTTTTAATACCAACAGTATTACAATTAACATATGAATATGAACAAATATTAAAAGAAGTAAAACCAACAACAGAATATGAACTATCTACATTACGAGTAGCAATTAAAGGATGTTTTTATGGACCATTATTAGATTGGTATAAAATGGAAGATGTAACATTAGTTAACACACCACACAAACTAATGTTATGGGTACACGCGAAATGTCCAATAGGACACGCATGTCCTATATATTATCATAGAGTATATGCATGGAAACCACATGAAAAAGATACATGGAGAACAATGCCAATTAGTTATGGTAATTTATGTTTAAAATATGTATATATTTATAAATGGGCAAAAGAAGAAGATAGGAAACAATTAAAGATTACAGATTTTGAATTAGCACGTATATTTTATCATGCAATATTATATTCAAATGAAACAAGACGACAAATAATTACATTTTTTCGACAAATACGAGTACCAAATTTTCGTTTAACAACATTAAAGAATTTAATCAATGAATTAATTAAACCATTAATTGAATTTGTTGAAGATGAAGCACGTATTAACAATAATGTTAAAGATAAAAGTATATTAAAAGTATTACGAGAACAAAGAAACAGTGGTTCAGTACTCAATTTAATGCAAACAGTACCAAATTATTCCGCACAACATGGTAAACAATTTCATAGTGGGAGACGAACAACAGGACCAGGATATCGAACACCTAAAAATCCACCATGGAACAACCAACGACCTAATTGGAATAAAGATAAGAAAGGTGGTAAAGGAAAACCAAGAAAAAGACGTTACAGACATATCAACACATATTGGCATTTAAAAGGATTAAATACTTATCAAATTTTTGATTTAATTAAAAATAAAACATTACGTGAATTATCTGATAATTTGATATGTAGTAAATGTGGTAGACCAGGACATCGAGCAAGTATTTGTAGTGCATTAAAAATGTTTAAACATTCAACAAAGGTATTAAATTTATTAGAAAGAATGTATTATAAATTACCACAAAATCAACAAGGATCACAACGAGGTGGATATCAAAGACCACGAGGTAATAATAAATTTGGTAGAGGACATGGACGAGGTCGCGGACGAGGCCGAGGTCGAGGTCGAGGCAGAGGTCGAGGCCGAGGTCGTGGTCGAGGACGTGGCAGAGGACGTGGTAGAGGATGGAGAAAACAATATGGTCCAGGAAGAGATTATGGTAAATCACAATATACACATCCTCAAGGTGGTCAACAACAAGGTAATCCACATGTAGCAAATGCCGCACAACAACAACAACGACAACAAGCACCAAACAGAGCAGTTCCACCAATTACTTCATATTTTCCACAACCACCAAGTCAAATAACAGTAACAGGTCAAGCAGGTTCAGGACAAACAATGTCAATGATGGGTAGTTCACAAGCACAAGGACAATCACAAGCACCAACAAATGCAACAGTAGCAGCATTACAACATGCTACAACATCAACACGAATGACTCATGAAAATCATGCCATATTAAATAATCCAAGAGCACAAGCAAATACATCATATGGCAGTTATTCAGCACATTTATGAAAAAGTAAGGCTAATAGTACTGAATCACAATTTAATGGTACTATTAGCAGTGTCAAATACAATAATGATATTACATTAGATCCAAAATCTTATGTAAGTGGTGGAGCAAGTGATCCACCACCTGAAAACAATAATGTCAAGGTTGCTAATGATGATATTAATGTCAAAATTACAAGTTATCAAGGAGATAAATATATGTTATTATTGGACAGTGACAGTGACAGTGATTTTGATAGTGACAGTGATGATATTAGTTATGAAACAAAAAGAGAAGATTCAATGCCAGAATTACGTGAAGATTCATCATCATCAGCAAGTTGTACACCATTTGCAAATAGAGATTGGGCAAGCATCAATCTCAATACATCTCAAGCAAGTAAAAACACCACATTTTCAACTACCATTGGTCAAAATGAAATATCAAACGCCACACAGTACACACCGATATTTCAAGAGCAAACAGGTCCCCAAACAAGTACTCAAACAACAACCAACATGAAAATACCACAGGTAGATGGTGGTGATGATTTACAGGACAATGACATTAATATTTTGTTAAATCAATTTGAAGAGGAAGAAATGATTGAACCAGAATCAAATTTTAATTTTAATTATCAACATTTGTTAAATAATATTAATTACGTTGTATTAAGTGAACAAAATAAAGCAAAAAGAAATCCAATTACATCAATTGATAATAATTTAACATTTAAATTAGATGTAAATGGATTAGGTAAAGAATATATTAGTGGTTCATCATGCTATCCTCCACGTTTGAATAGTGATTATACATTAGGTGCATACAACACTGACAACAACACATGCACCATAAAATCAATTGAAAACGGCAATATACAAAACGTAAACACTGACAATAGTATATATGTCGAGATCAATACAGGTGAGGTATATCAATCAGATTGGTTATATCGAGATGGGAAACACACAGTAACACCTGCTGAATTCAATAATATATGTACAATTAATGGTCATAACAATATTGAATTAATTAATGAAGAATTAAATGAAATTGTACGTGGTGATAAGAATAACAAGGAGGTAATTATACAAAACAAAACAATTAAATGGTATATTAAGGTACCTATTGTTACTGAATCAGGTAATATTGAATATATCAATTTATTTGCAGATCCAGGTGCTAATCATGGATGTATTAATACAGCTTTTGCAGTAAAACATTTTTCATCTTTTATTAGACGTAATTCACGAAATTCAACATTATATACACCAGGAGGACCAGTAGTACCAAAATATGTATTATGGTTGACATTTCCAGCAAAATCAGGTAAAATATTCAAGGCACGTATGTATTTAGTAGATGAATTACCAGTAGATATACTAGCAGACATCAATATGCTTAAGGCATTTGGTTATGTATTTAAGGATGAAATTCCACCTGAATTTGAACATAAACCAAAAGAACCAATTGATTTTCAATTACGTGATCAAGAGGATCAATTTAAGATAACAAAAAGACCTTATCATGATGATTTTAAGAAATTTAAAGGACAAAAATTAGGTTACAGCAGTAATGTATTTAATCAAATTACAGACATTCCACGTGATAGACATCAATTTTTAGAGTCTAATGGTAAAATATTGTATTCGGAAAAGCATGGTTCACATATTTTACAACAACCAGCAGAAAACGTTCCTCAAATACCAAAAGTACGAGTGGAAACACAATCACTCACGGAGAATGAAATTAATATACATTACAACTACCTAATGGAGGACCAAAAACAACGTGAACAAATACTAAATACTATTGACTACGATCCAAATGATTATTGTTTAACTAATTATATGAATATTACAACTTACGAGGATTACGAAAATTTTGATATTAATAAAAGAGAAACACTCAAGAAAGCACCTTATCAACAAGAATTAGGACCATCAAAATTAGAGACTATTAATAAAACATTAGGTTTAATTAATCAAGAAGATAAACATACACCAGTATTTGTAGATCCTCAAATAGATCGATTTGGTGCATCAACATCAAAAGCACCAATATGGCATAGATGTATGTTTATTGTGGCAAAACAAGCATTCATGGCAACTGATCAAGAAAAAGCAAAAGCAGAAAGTATATTTGTTAACGAAGAGTTAAAATTTAATGATTATAGTTATCTCAAACAATATGAAGCAGTATATGGTGCACGATTTAAAGGATTATATGTTGGAATTACGAGTTTAATTAAAGAATTTCAAGATATATTTGCTAAACGACAATTTGATAGACGTACAATGAAGGTAAAACCAGCACGATTAGGTATTAAAGCAGAACACAGAGACAAGACTATGTTTGCTGGTCAGTATCCAATTAATGCTATCAAACGATTACACATGATTAATTATACAATTGTTAATCAGAAAAATGGATTTTGGAAAAGAATAGATTATTCATTACATTGTGTACCATACACTATGGTGCCCAAGAAGAGGCATGGTGTCATATATCGTTATCGACCAGCATTTGATGGACGACCTGTCAATCAGTATTGTGAATTAATGCCATCAAATATGCCAACACTTAAGGATTTTGACGATTTACACTCAATTAGAGGTTTTACTACGTGTGCTGATGTTAAAAATTGTTTTGACTGTATACCATTAGATCCAAGAGATTGGAAATATGCAGTATGTATGACACCATTAGGATTATATCAAATGATGTGTATGACTTATGGATGGATGAATGCAGCACCGTGTGCACAATATATTATGAATAAATTAGCACTATATGTAGGTAATACATTAGCATATATTGATGATATCAATATTAAACATCCATTTGAAGGAGGTACTAAAGAGATTGTATCAAGTATACGACGATTATTTGAATATTGTAGAGCTAAAAATATTCAATTGCATCCATCAAAATTTTTTCCAGTTTGTACAAAAAGTGAAGGATTTGCATTTATTAGGACACTTGATGGATCATATGTTGGTGAACCTTATACTAAAAAGGTATTAAGT
The DNA here is from genome assembly GCA_011526375.1 of Methanobacteriota archaeon. Lineage (GTDB taxonomy): Archaea > Thermoplasmatota > Poseidoniia > Poseidoniales > Poseidoniaceae > MGIIa-L1. The sequence goes on along the minus strand of WTIT01000043.1, from coordinate 5,182 downwards.
ATAATCAAACCACGTACAAAATCAGAATTAGATCATTTTAAGGGTGTTATAGGATATATTGGACGTTATATATATCACAAGGCACATTTACTATATTGGTTAACTGATTTAGATAATCATATTGATGGTAAAGGTAAATTAAAATGGACACCTCAAGCAAATTTAGCTTATGAACAATTAATATTTTTGGTTCAAAATTCACCATTACTATATAATCCAACACGAGAAGGTAAATTTTGTGTCAAGACAGACGCGTGTAATTATGGTATTGGTGCAGTACTGTATCAACAACAATTAAACAAGAAAACAAACCAACTGGAATGGCGTATTGTGGATATGTGGTCAAAAGTAATGCCACAAGCATTAAGGCATTGTCATAGTATGGTTCATGAGGCATATGCATTAGTACATGCAATGGAACATTGGCAATTTTATTTAATAAAAAGAAAATTTACAATTTCAACAGATAATAATCCAGTTGCAAATATATTTACACATAAATATAGGTCAATCAATGCAATTACTCAAACACAACTATTACGTTTAAGAAACAAAGTAAATATGTTTCATTTTGAAGCAAAACATGTAAAAGGATTAGATAATGCATTAGCAGATAGTCTTAGCAGATTTACAACTGAATTATTAAATAAGGATAAACAAGGCAGAATATTTCGACCAATCCACAGTGTTGATACATCAAATAAACAATTAACAAAGGAGGAACATGATTCTATTCAAGGATATTTAAAGACAAGTGAACAATTACGGAAGAAACATGATCATTTGAAATCACGAAAAGGATTTCATATATCAAACGTAATATTGAATACTGGTGATGACAATTTACAACAATATCGAAAATTACAAAGTTATAATAATGCAACGTGGGATAATTCATTACATAATTACCGTATTACTGGAGCATTAGGTGAACAAGCACAATTAGCAATGCTGTTGGATAATGCAACTGACGAATGTATTAATTCTGATGAATCAGAATTTATTAGTAATACTTATTATGGATTTCAAGAACTTATGTATAATTTCACGGATAAATTACATAAAGTATCAATACCAGTATTAAATTGTATTCATAGTACAACTCAAGAGTATATCAATTCAATTGAGAACATAATCAAAGAGAAAAACCTATCTAAACCAACAACTAACAGTACAATAACCACAGCACATCACGTGAATGTCAACGATGAAATATATGATCCAACAATTGATGAGGCAAACATACCATCATCCGAACAACCAGCACCATTATCGAACAGAGTACAAACAAGGTCGAGAAGCAAGCAACAAACAAACAATAACGATAATGATGACCCTTACGATTTCATTAATATTGATTTTAGAGATACAAGGACAAAATCAATGACACGTGATGAATTATTAACTCATTTATTTGGATATCGTTCAGGACTGGATATATTTCAATTAGAGAATTTTCGATTATATCAACAAACGGACAGTCTATTAAAATTAGTACGAAAAGCAATGACTAATCCAGCATATCCAAAAAGAGATGAAGATATTCAATTTATCAAAGCAGAAGATCCTCATTTAATGTCAAAATGGTCATTAGGACAATTACGGATAAATCAAGATAATCAATTAATTCAAGCAACAGCTTATGATTATGTTACACAACAAAATATATGGGTAAATGTTGTACCATTCAATATTAGAGGTAAATTGATGGACTATGCACATCACAATTTACAATTACATCATTATAGTTATAAATATACGTTGGACTATTTAGAGAGAAGATATTGGTGGGGTACAATGAAAAATGACGTACGCTCTTTTTGCGATACATGTTTTCTTTGTCAATTTACAAAAGGTAGTGTTAGACACAGAGCACCACTACGAATTCGATCATTACCCAAACCAAGAGAACATATATTTTGTGATTTTTTGGGACCAATATTTGGTCAATATCATATATTAGTAATAATAGACTATGCTACAGGATATACTATGTTAATACCAACAACTGGTACAAACTCACAAACAATAATTCAAGCATTTTTAAAACATTGGATACCAGTGTTTGGTTGGTTTAAAATATTAGAAACAGATTGGGGTTCTGGGTTCACAAGCAAGTTAATTCAAGCATTAACACGAGCAGCAAAAATAAAAATATCAATTGCAGAACCACGCAATCATCGTAGCATTGGTAAGGTCGAAAGAACAATAGGATTCGTACAACAAACACTCAATCAATACAATCAATTACTCGACCAACAATTTACAGCAAATGTACATGAATTTGCATATTCATGGGAAATAATAGAGACATTATTACCATTTATACAAATGGGTATTAATCAACACAGGTCACGATTTACTGGAGTATCACCAAATATGTTAACATTAGGTTCAAATGTACGTGATGCAAGTGATTTAGGTAATTTACATGAACAATTACAAGATGCATCAAAACAATTGAAACTATCAACAGAGGATTATGGGTACGTAAAAGAGATATTTGATACTATTGTAAAACTAAATGAGATTTACAAAAACGATTGGAAATCCTCATGTTGGGTCAGTCGATTAAATTATAATACCAAATGGCGTATCACAAACAAGAAAATAAATAATTACAGACGGCAATTCAAAAAGGATACTAAGGTATTATATTTTATTGGTGATAAAGCAGATGTACAAGGTAAATGGAGAAGAAAATGGTCAGGACCTTGGACAGTTGATAAACATTTAAATGATAGTACTTTGATTATTGGTGACCCAGAAACAGGTAATCAAAAACGAGTATCATTTGATAGAATTAGAAAATTTAATGATAAGGATTATGGCAGATATACTACTTATTTTACAGATGAAGATATGTACACAGCATATTATGACAGACAATTAGACACATTAACCAATTATAGTGTAAAGGTACGAAATCAAGACGTGAATTTGGACTATTCACAACCAGCTATTTTAAATCAATAGAAACAAGAAGAATTAATATTGATTTTCAAAATGAGGACAATTGGTTAATGGGATGACAATGATTGATAATGTTTTATATTATTATAATTTTAGATGGACAATCATTGATTACAATTGATGTATTTTCACTATAGCAAAATACATTAATTGAATAAAAGACAAACAAAAATTGACTATATACATATCTTGCAATTTTTTTTTGGACAAACATATTTTAGTATATCTACATTTCTTATTTTTAATGTTAAAATAAATTTTACAAATGTTTTTGTTTTTATTTTATTTTATTTTTGGGAAACACGAGTATATAATTTTATTTGTTTTTTTATTTTTATTTATTTTTACAATATTTTGTTTTTAGTGTTTCAGTACATATACACACAATTCACACAATTTTAGATTTTGTTCACCAACAAAACAAACAGATAATTATATTTGCAATGTGTAGTATATTTTTTTTAGGTATTTTTAGTATTTGCAAATACGCATGATCTAATCAATACTCTGTTAGATCTAACCTATCATAAAGAACAAATTTTACAAACGATTTACAATTGAGAGGAAATGCTCAATTGAAAAGAATATAAAATACGGATCGGTCGTTTTATATCAGACATCAACGTCTCCACAATTAGGTACTCAATGGCATGATACCAATTGTTTTTAGTGGGTATTTGTTAGAGTATTAATAGAGTAACAGAAAAACAATCACACGAGTCCCACATAGGTAATTCGATACCACAAACGATCCTAAATTTTGTCTATCCTATCCAAAAGGGAATAAGAATAGCAACGTACGTACAACAAAACAAACAATAACCAAATCGAAATTGAAATGAAATTTCAATTTCAATTTTAAGCGCAACAACGAATGTACATTCCTCAGCAATGAGAAAGAGTTGATACGAATCTCATTCACACATACAACAACGAGAACAAAACAAACAAAAATGATGCAACTCATCATACAACACGCAAATACACGGGCAATCAAATTGCAACACAGCGGAAAGCAACAACTATAAACGGAAAACAAAATTTAAATTATAACATTTAAATTTAAAACGACTAATAGCTCAAGGATGAGTTATATTTAATCAAGATACAACAATAGTCGTAAATGCACTATCAAGGAATTTTTATTTTTATTTTATTTTATATATCGTAAATAGTACCCAAGACACACACACGCGATATGTAACAAACACACAACACCTACAGTTCAACACCAGCAGTCACCACAATCACTAACATTTATAGATGTAATTTAAATTGCAATCTAATTTTAATTTTAATTACGTTTAATTATAGTTATTAAATTGCATGTATAAATGTAGCAACTGTAGACACAACAAACCAAGCGGAAGAAAACAAGCGTCAACCAACACAGCATACAATACACAGAGTCAATGTAATTACATACAAACAGAATACAACTATACCTGGCTCAATTAGACTTTGAGCATAACAGCATGAAAGGACAGTGGATGAAGTACTGTCGCTAATGAGTAATGGATGAAGTATTACAACATTAGCATTAGGTCAAACCTGGATCCAAACGAATTTTACTATGCGTCCCTATTACCGTCCCTTGTGAAGGAATCAAGCACCCAAAACTCGCAGGGTCAAAAATTAGACTACAGTGACACATAGGATACATGGGGCTGGCGTTTTTATTCCATTTGAAGAATCACATACAAGATTCAACACCCGAGAGGTATCATCACACCCTGATTCACCAGAGGCCACCGAGTGATAAGCAGCTTGGTTTACTACTATTATAATAAACAAGATATCATACACACCTGATGTAACTCGAAATTTAAATTTCAAATTACATTTTAGTTGGTAACATAAAATACACATTTTGCATTGTGTAAATTAAGTTAATCCAATTTTGGATTACAAGATAACACGCATTGGAACGACGTGCATCAGGAAGCCATAGAATAATTAATAATCTAATTGATTTAATAAATGAATTAATTATAATAATAATAAATTAATTAAATGAATAGAATAATTATAATCAATTAGATGTTATTGTTATGCCGAATTGATAGTCATAATGGACCTGGCAATTGGGATTTTCCTAAACACGTAAAGTTGTGTAATACACTAACGTATTACTGGGATATCGACACATTGAGGTGCCGCCACCATAGTTCGATGGATTAGTAAGTACACCCAATTTGGTAGGTGAATT
>WTIT01000026.1 GCA_011526375.1 Methanobacteriota archaeon | reverse complement strand
GGAAAAATATTTCTATTACTATGGATACAGCATTGCTGATGAGGTGGAAGTTTTGTGAAAAATTTTTCCCATCCGTGTAGCAGGCAATAGCATTAGGTTTTCCCATTCGAGGGCCACTGGGAAAAATATTTCTATTACTATGGATACAGCATTGCTGATGAGGTGGAAGTTTTGGGAAAAAAAATTCCCATCCGTGTAGCAGGCAATAGCACTAGGTTTTCCCATTTGAGGTCCAACCCTACACGTAACTGTCATGGGTGCATTGCGTGGGTCATTTTTGGGTGCATGTGGGAAAGGGACAAGGTTTCAAAATTTTGGGATAGTTTTCAAAAAAGGGGGATAATTTTTGACCATAAATATATGATAGCATGGACACAGCACTGCCTAAATCGTGTAGTTGACACGGCATGTGCTTCATCTGTGCTGTGTCGCTGCTATTTTTGAGTTGAAGATGTGAGGTCTGCTAGACGAAGACCACATCACCTGCTATTTTGCTGGTAATGTGGACAGGCACACATGAGGAGGTCATTGTACGATAGACACAGCAGGGATTATAATAGTCTATTGTTATCACGTTCACAATATTTTTTTTTACAGAAAAGTGGACGGTGCACCGACGAGGCACGCACACCACCACCACGACACACATGCACACGCATAAGCACAACACGCGCACGAAACAAATAAACAAACAAACAAGCAAACAAGGAAACAAACAATTACAAGACACGATCATGAGTCAAACTATTGAACAAGATATGATGGTGAACGCTATAGATGTAGCAATGCATGCCGTTCAGGCTGAGTTGGAGACGCCGAAGAGCCAGACAACGAAGTCAACGAAGGCAACGAAACCAACCAAAGCAAGGAAGAGACAGTTGTTTAATGCTGACCACGGGAAAGGAGGAAAGCGTGCGAGGACTGTTTCGAACAAGGCGAAGGCTGCTGCTAAACGTCGAGAAGAAGAAGCTAAGCAAGCGAAGAAGGCGTTTGTACCATTGCCGTTGGGTGACTTACCCGATGAGCTCAAGAGTGACGACGGACAGATCGATCCAGAGCATGCTGAAGGTGGAGAGGATACGCCAATTGATTTGTCTGGTGATGACGAGAATGAGAACGAAATGAAGAAGAATGACGGCTCTTCATCGTCGAGCAGCAGTGAAGCTGATAATAATGATGATGATGTGTCGAGTGGCAGTGACGACAACGACGAGGATGATGCTGCCAATATTGTTGGGAGTGGCGTTGAGAGTGGCGCTGAGAATGCCGCCGAAGACGATTTCGATCAGTGTGAACCAACGCAACATGTTCAGAGTGATGAAGAGCAAGAAGACGAGGATGATGCCAAGGATGCGGACGTGATTGCCAACTACACAAATACATTTGCAGTCGATGCGGAAGAACTCTACGAATGGGCGCAACAATATTTCCCGAACAAGGATATTAATGCATTGATGAAGCACGAGTGCGATCATGGTGCGATGATTCCAATGGAGAATAAGTGCTACAAGTTTATTGCTGCTATGGTCACCAATTACGACGAATCAGGAAGGGACAGTGTGGTATGCGATGGATTGATGATGATTTTTATCGCCGAGTTACTGAAGAATGTGGATTCTCAGTGGACAGGCATTCAAAAAGCATATGAGCAGGTAACAAGTGACCCTTACGAGCCATACGTGACAGAATTTATTCGTGATAATGGAGAAGATAAAGATCTGAAGACGAAGGCACTATCTCGTGTTCTTCAAAACTTCTACAAGACGATCGATGAGCATGGCAAACTACCTGAGTTCAAACAGATCTATGATCAAGTGTGGGGGAAAGACACAGAGGAGGAAAGTGACGCGAAGATCAAAACGATTTTGCAAAACACCATTGCTTCAGACGAAGCGTTTGGTTACTTGAAAGAATCATTGGAGAATTTTTGCAACGACTGCGAAGGTAACGTGTTACTGTTCTGGCCATTGGATAAATTATATGCAATTGTTGATGAAAAGAACATTCGCGCACGTTACGAGGCGGCACATCCTGAGCCTGTGTTGAATTATTCGCCTACGATGGAAACCGACGAATTGTTGAACGCACACAAGATCCATAAGGAAGAACTGGACAAGCACAAGAAAAAGATTTCTGAGATGATATTACAGGAAAAAAAGAAGGCTAGATCTCAATGTTTTCTTCGTAAGCTTGTGGAAGCTACAATCACGATTCTCGATTGCTGTGAAGAAAAGGGTGATGACAGCTGGGAGACTATTCAAAAAACCATTCAAGGGTTGGCAGAAGAATTCGATGACCGTGTTAGCAACGCTACCGAAGACATTCAAAAGCAGTGCAAGTTGGGATGGTACAAGCTCGCGATGTATCAAAACATGTATGCTCGAAAAAAAATGAAACTACATGTGGAAGAAGTTGGTAATTACAAATGCGATTTTGGTGCGGCTCTTACGTTTACGAAGAAGAAACCTCTTTTTTACCATCCACACAGGCAAAGAAAAAAAGGAGACTTCTACACCCTCAAGAATCAGAGACAGTGGGTCACCAAAATAAAAAAGATGCAATTACCAGATACGACGTTGACGAAGGAACAAAAGGCAAAAAAGAATCTCTATCTTCCTAGACCACTCTTAGAAGATGGACGTACTGCTTGTGAAAAAGTTTCACTGGAAAAAAGAATTGATTATCTCTTCTCCATTTTGCATTTTGCATCGTTATCTCACTGTTTAATGGATCGCACGGCATTCTACAACAGTAGATATTACAATGTGAATCATACGGCGGCTTATCCCACGAACAGAATGAACGCCGCGTTTCAAGCTCTGTCGAAGGTTTACGTCTCTGTTGCGGACCTGAAGAAGTAAACACGCAATCC
>WTIT01000143.1 GCA_011526375.1 Methanobacteriota archaeon | reverse complement strand
AAACTTGATTTGCTAATTCATATGAACGCTTTAGTCTCATCAGATATTCGATATCGGGTTCTTTTGCCATTGTACCAATTAAACCAACTTTAGTAGGTGGTATGATCAGGGAAAGGAAATCGTCAGTACGTTCCTGTTCCGGAGGGTCTAAGGATTCTTGTCCGCCATTAGAATAAGGAACAACTAATCTGTAGATATACAACTTATCTGCTGCTGTAGGTTCTAAACTTCCCAGCTGTGACCTTCCAATTAATTGTGTATTTCCTGTAACCCCGGGAGTTGATGAATTTCTTGTGTGATATTGAACATCACAGTATAGCAGTTGTTCATAGTTGATAGGAGAAATTTCAACCGCAAGTGTAGTATTGCCATATTGAGGAGATGCTGGCGAGCCTCCAAATACAATAGTCCAATACAAAGTGTCATCATCGATTGGAACTGTTGTTATCACTGTAGCATCAAACAAAGAACCACCATCTCTACCGCTCATTTGATAGATAGGAGAGATTTGATTAAATCCAATTTCAGGATAAAAAGTCAAATCCTGTAGATTGTAACCAGATAAGTCAATAGTATCATCACAAATTAATGCTAATGGATACAATTCATATGGCCGCCAATTACCTTGATTGTATATTTCATTATATTCTGTATCTGCGCTTTGCTTTTGTGGGTTTGCGCCTGGCAGGTCTTTAGACAATCGTCTAATGTATGGCTCTTGAAATTCATCTGATGCCTTTTTTGCCATATAATCACTTCTTTGATTTCTTGAATGCTTTTGCCATCTTCTTCAAATCTAATCTTCCTTTTTTTGTTCCGGATTTGAATTTGATGTGGTTTTTACTGTTAGAGATGTACCGTTGCCAACTTGAAAGTTTACGCTTAACTTTCTTCGTTGTTTTAGCCACTTCTTTAGACGCAGACCTAACGCTCCTAACAGTGCGCTTAGCATCACCAAATAACTCTCGAAGTTCATCAAGAGTACCCTCCACTCTCACCAGGGAAACCACCTCAGTTGTCAGAGGCAGTCGATTGAATTGCGATTGCTACAAAGTCCTTGTTTGATAGTTTCACAATACGTGCTTTGATTCTTACTGTAATATGTAATGCATCGGTTTGAACTGCGTTACCATCAATTCCAACAGTAAGATACAGAGAATCATTAACCACCATGTAAGCCTCGCTTAGAGCAGCAGGCCCGAAGTTATCCGGATAAAAATCGACTGTTTCTGTTCCTAAGTTTGCTGAATCGTCTACGTTTAGTGCGCCGCTTGCTATAAGAGAGTGATTGTCCGCTCTTACAAAGTTGTTACCTGTATTTAGGTCAGTTAGTTGCATAGATATGCTTCCATCACCAGCGAGAAATCCTGCCAACCTTTGTGAATAAGTGTCACCTTGTTGAATGATGAAATCGACGCTTTCTACTGCCACTGCTTGACCTGTTGCGACATTTACATATGCGCCTAGGTCGATAGTACCCATTCTTCTCTGTCCTGCTCCGGTTAGACCGGGAATTGTCACGGTTTCTGTTAGATAGAAACTGCCTGTTTTTGCTGTTGCCATGTTTCCTTTCATGAATGGGTTAGTGTATAAATATAATGTGAGTCCCTTGTCTTGAACATCGGGGGCTTCCAGGCAGAGATAGGGACGCAGTCCCTCGAATCGAGGCTTGTCCTCAATCAAAATCAGTTAATTATTTATTAAACGCCGTAATCGGACAATCATGGGAGAACTGAAAACCATTATTTCGGCTAACATTCCTGTTAGTTTGGCGCAACAACTGAAGGGAAAAACGAAAGGCACAAGGTCGCGAGTGATTGCCAGGGCGTTAAAGGCATACTTAGAAGAAAAAGACGCTTTCAATCTATGGGATATTACTACTGAAGAAATGCTTCTCGAATTAGCATTTAGGCCGGAATTATCAGATATGCAAAAAGAACTTATTCGACAGATGTATTTAGAGGTGAAAGAATGAAAAAACACTTTCTTGACTTATTTGCTGGATTTGGTGGTGCATCCGAAGCATTTGTTCAAGACCTGGACAATTGGGATGTACTTAGGATTGACAACAATTTGCTATTACAAAATGTTCCTCGCATGAGAATCGAATGTGTAAAAGAATTAAGCAAAATCGTATGGCCGTTTGCACATCCAAATGGACAAAAAATCGATGTAATATGGGCATCACCTCCCTGCAGAGAATTCTCGGATGGTTATAATTCTCCTAAGAGTCAAGCGCAGAGAGATGGAACAATCGATGATTACAAACCGGACATGAGTTTTCTCGAAGCCGCATTACAAATTATTCAAATTGTAAAACCGAAGTATTGGATTATTGAAAATGTTAGAGGTTCGATTCCATATTTCAAGCCATTACTCGGCTCCCCACGTCAAATCATTGGCCCTTACTATTTGTGGGGAAATTTTCCCTATCTTGATGTTGACAAAAGTTTGCTGGCAAAAAAATCCGATAAGGATGTTCATTCCAGCAATCCATTAAGAGCCAATTACAAAGCAAAAGTTGACCTTTGCGTATCTGTTGCTTTGAAAAACGCAATTGAATCTCAATCTTCAATATTAGATTATTCTTGATGATGGAGTAATAGACATCATATCGTATTCTTGTTCAATTATGGCGGGAGAATATGCTCCGCCACCGTATCCTGTTTGTCCTGCGATTCCTGTCTCGCCCTGGTAAAGAGCCGCTTCTTTTCCTATTGTATAGCCTGCGGAAGCAGATTCCTCAATTATTCTAAACAGTGGTCGATAAGGTGCATACATTAATTGAAATTTTTTGATTAAATCCATGCTTAACGCCTAGTAAACTCAAACTTGATTTGCTAATTCATATGAACGCTTTAGTCTCATCAGATATTCGATATC
>WTIT01000001.1 GCA_011526375.1 Methanobacteriota archaeon | reverse complement strand
AGGAGTCGAACCACACCGCCGACGACCTCGAAAACCGCGATCAGGCGGCCGTCTGCCTGCTGCGCCGGGGAGGCGTCAGCCTCGGCCCCGACGGGAAGCTCAAAGGCGCGGGCCTCAAGCCCGAGTATCAAAACCTGGTTCCGACCCACGGACACCTGTTTCGCAGAACCACGGTGCGGTAGCGCGCGCTATTTCATTTTCTCTAAAAACGTGGCGGTTGTGTGCACGGTTGCATGGAAGCGGATTGGCATGGAAAACGCGGGAAGGGCACGCTGCTGGGGCGCAATGCTGCTCGGAGACGACCCGGATGCGACGGCGTGCACTCCCGGCTTCGTGATGGGGAAACGGCACTTTAAAAGCAAGTTTTGCCCTGTCCACAAGCGAGAGATGTGGATCCCGGCCGATCGCGTGCGCGCGCTGCCTGACAAGTTGGCGAGCAAGCTGCGCAACGACCGCTCCGGCGGCGTGTGGAACGTGATGCGCCTACCGATGGACAATGGCACTGTGCGGTACCGCGTCGCCAACAATACAGCAGGGTGCATCTTGCCGCGCCTCGTGGTGTTCGAGGAGGCGCCGCCGGCGCATTTGCCGTGGGAGCCATTGCCGCCCAACCTCGTCATCGACAACGACTGCGTGCAGTTCTCGGTCAGCCGGGGCACGGTCGTGCCAACTCTTATTGAAGGCACGGGCCACGGCGCGCGATGCACGCGCATCGCGCCGACGCCGCCCGCCTCGCCGCGCTCGTCCTCGCCGCCCGCCTCGCCGCGCTCGTCCTCGCCGCCCACCTCGCCGTCGCGGCCGCCCACGCCGGAGCTCGAGGCGCTCTTTCCCGAGCCGCCGACCCCCGCCATGGTGCTGGTGCCTTCGGTGCTCGTGAAACTGAAGAGCGAGCCGCCCCAGCGCGAGGCGGTTCCGGCGCTGTGCAGCACCGACTCCGACAGTCCCCCGCCGTACGAGATGACCGCCGAGGAGAAGGCGGCACGACGCATGGCGCGCAACCGCGCCTCGGCGGCCACGAGCCGCGAACGCAAGTGCAAGTACCTCGAGGAGCTCGAGCAGCAGGTGGGCCAACTCGAGTGGCAAGTCTACGCTCTGTACGAGGAGAACCGGCTGTGGCAGAGCCTCGAGCTCCCGCCGTTGGACGACGGGACCTTTTTTGACACCGTGTGTGAGTCTTACTCGCCTTCGTCGTGAAACAAAACCACTAAACGGTTTCAGCACTGCAGCGTGGGCCACGGCCGCCCCGCCCCGGCCGTCCAGTTGACGCGGCGCGCGAACAGGTTGGTCGAGAAGGTCACAAAGTCGGTGAGGAACGCCGCGCCCATGCGCGAGAAGCCCTCTCGCTCCGCGCGCGCGCGCGTCGCGTTCGACGGAAAGTCGTGCAGCCGGTCGAAGCCGTCTGCGTCCGCCCACGCGCCCACGGGCGGCGGCGCGATCGCGTCGACGCGCCCGTGGTGCGCGTGCTTGAACACGTAGCCGAGCGCGTCCAGGTGCTCGAGCATCTTGACGGTCGCGCATCGCTGCGTCGAGTCGCGCGGCCGCGTCATCTCGAGCTGGACCGCAAAGACGCGCTGCTGGGCGAACACGCGCTGCGCCGTGTGCAGCACCTGCGCCTCGTAGCCCTCGACGTCCGCCTTGAGCAAGCAGACGTCGGTGCGCACCACGTCGTCGAGCCGGATGGCGTGCGCCACGTGCGCGTACGTATCGTGCTCGTTGTACCCCTTGATCCTGCCGGCCGAGCCTTCCATGTACGTCATGCCCAAGTGCATGCGCTCGTTGCCTGTAGGCCGCGGGACGCGCAGCGTGTAGTTGCCGCGCCTAGGGTACACGACGTTCTGCGCGATGGTCACGTGATTTGCAAAGCCCGGGTTGAGCGCCACGCCGAGCCTCAGGACCTCGAGCCACGCGGGGACGGGCTCGACCACGAGCACGTCGCAGCCGAGCGCGATCGAGTAGAGCGTGTACCACCCAAAGTTGCCGCCGACGTCGACGACCACGCCGCGCCGGTCGCGACAGCACGCGCGCGTTATGCTGTGCCACGCAAGCGTCAGAGCGGGCTCGAGCACGCCGTGTCGAGCCATGCGGGTCATGTCGCGATCGCGCGGGTTGTACGCGAACACGAAGCGTGGCTCGGTGTTCGTCACGAAGGAGTGCAGCTCCTGCCCCGACGGCGAGGTCCATTTGATGGCGTGCGGCAACGGCTCTTCCAGGCGCCAACCCTCGCGCTCCAGTCGCGCTGGCACGCGGTCGATGCGATGCATCGTCGCCAAAAAAAAGGTTTGGAACGATCGTTCGCCGCCGCGCCATTTCCGAGCTAGCGATGTACCAAGCGCTCGCTAACCGGTACGCTCCGACCCGCGCCGAGCGCTGCGCGACGCGTACGCCGAGACGCGCACGATGCCGCCCCGAACCGGGTCCGTCTTCACCTTTCAGTTTGACAAGAAACAAGAGGAGGCGGTCGGGCTGCTCACGCGCACGCCGCCGCCGCCAGCGCAGCGACCGCAGCCCTCGCGCCCCTTCATGCTCGCGCCCCTAACCGGGCACCGCTACGCGCGCCTTGCGCAAACCGCCGCGTCCGCGGAGCCCTCGTCGCCGCCGGCGATCATCTCCAACGAGCGGGGGACGACGGCGTTCTGGTGCCTGGCCGTGTGCGCGGCGCTCCTCGGCGGCGGCGTCGCGGTCGGCTTCGTCGTGGCGCACCACGAGTCGGCGCCCAAACGGGCGCCGCTCGCGGCGTCGCCGGCGCTCAAGGCGGCGGCGCGGAAGCGGCCCATCCTCGCCATGGCGAGCGCCAAACGGCCGCCGCCGCCATCGCCATCGCCATCGCCATCGCCGCCCGCGCCGCCACCGAACCCACCCGACGCGCCCGGCGGGTTTCCGCCACCGCCGCCCCCG
>WTIT01000132.1:1748-2896 GCA_011526375.1 Methanobacteriota archaeon | reverse complement strand
CATGTCCCTCGACCAAAGTAGGGACGCCCTTATGCAACGTCCCTACTGTGCATGCAACGTCCCCTACAAGGTTTTGGTTATGGCGATGTGGTTCATCAATTTAAAAAGCGCTGTAATTATAAATATCAAGGCCCATGTTTGAAATAGAAAATGGGAAATAATTACTTGACTTTTTTAGAGTAATACTTTACTATTACCACTAATAAAAATTAATATAACATTCAGCACTATATAACCAAAACTGTCCCATGAAAGCTAATAGATTAAAACTAAACACGATAACAGCTTTAAGTTTAATACTAAACACTTTAGCAGGAGCTCCAGCTAATTCCCAACTCATAACCCCGGCTAAGGACGGCACCGGAACTACTGTTACCCCACGGGGACAAGAATTTAACATCCAAGGTGGGACTCGCAGTGGGGCCAATCTCTTCCACAGTTTTGATAAATTTAATGTCGGCTCTGGCCAAACTGCTAATTTCATTACGACTAAAGATACTCGCAATGTTTTAGGGCGAGTTAAGGGGGGTGCTTCATACATTAATGGTCTTATTCAAGTCCTGGGCAGTAATTCTAATCTTTTCTTGATGAACCCCGCAGGTATAATGTTTGGTAAGAATGCTAGGCTTAATATACCTGCTTCATTTAGCGTTACTACTGCTACAGGTATTGGTTTTGACAATAATAATTTCTGGTTTAAGGCTATGGGCACTAACGACTATGCAAATTTGGTCGGAACTCCTAGTGGTTATAGATTTGATGTTTCTAAGCCTGGTTCTATTGTGATTGATGAAGGAAATTTGGCTTTAAAACCAGGAGAAAATTTAACTTTATCGGGTGGAACTGTTGTTACCACAGGAGAACTCTCTAGCCCTGGGGGTAATATTACTGTCACAGCAGTTGAGGGTGGTGATTTTTTGAGGATATCTAAGCCTGGCCATGTATTGAGTTTGGAAATACCTATAAAGGATGGGGAAGATATTTCTAATATAACTGCTTCATCATTACCGGAATTGTTAACTGGTGGAGGAGATATAGTTGAGGCTACATCTATCATGGTTAATGAGAATGGTGATGTGGTATTGACGGGTTCAAATACTATAGTGGATCAGACTCCGGGAACGGCAACTGTTTCGAGGAAAATGGAA
>WTIT01000132.1:0-1648 GCA_011526375.1 Methanobacteriota archaeon | reverse complement strand
TTTTTCGAGGAGTATAGATGTATCAACTACTGCTAGTTCTCTTGTTGATGAGGGGGGTGTTGGAGCCGGAGGTCAGGTTAATGTTTTGGGCGATCGCGTAGCTCTTATAGACGCAAATATCAATGCTGATGGCATAAATGGGGGTGGAACTGTATTAATAGGAGGAGATTTTCAAGGGTCAGGTATGGTTCCGAAGTCTGAGCATACTGTTGTTAATAATGATTCATTTATTTCTGCGGATGCTATCAGAAATGGTGATGGAGGTAGGGTGATAGTTTGGTCGGATGGAATGACGAATTTTGCGGGAACTATTAGTGCTAAAGGAGGGGATTTTTCGGGGAATGGAGGGTTTGTTGAAGTTTCAGGAAAACAACAATTAAGATTTGATGGAACTGTGGATGTTACTGCGGCTTTTGGAACTAAAGGTACGATTTTATTGGACCCGGAAAATGTGACTGTGGGAGAGGAAATTTCAGAAGGCGAAACGGAAACTGAAGGGGAGAATTCTGAAGTTTCTGAGACTGAAAATACTGAGAATTCCCAAACGGAAACTGTGGGGGAAAATTCAGAAGGTGAAACGGAAACTGAAGGGGAGAATTCGGAAGTTTCTGAGACTGAAAATGCTGATGCTTTGACGACGGAAGTTGCTGAGAATTTGGAGGTTTCTGAGACGGAAAATACTGAGAATTTGGCAGGGGAAATTATTGGGGATAATTCGGAGGTTTCTGAGACTGAAAATACTGATGATTCGACAACGGAAATTGCTGATAATTCGGAAGCTTTATCTACAGAAATTCCTGAGAATTCTGAGACTACAGAAACGGAAAGTCCTATTGACCCTTTTGCTGCTGATGAGAATTTTGATGTGACTATTTCGGCGGAAAATTTAGGGGAATTATCGGGTAATGTGATTCTTGATGCTGATAATGATATTACGATAAATGAAAGGATAGAAACTGATTCTTCTGTGGAATTAAAGGCGGGTCGAAGTATTAATATAAATGCGGATATTGATACTAAGAGTGGAAATGGAAATATTGATTTATTGGGTAATAATGATCAGATGAATTTGGCTAACCGTTCTGATGGGAAAGGTTCGATAAATCAATTGGATGGAACAATATTAAATGCTGGAAGTGGTAGGATTAATATTGAGTTGGGAAGTTTAGGGGAGGTAGGTGATATAAAACTGGGGAATTTAAGCACTACAGGGGAGGTTTTGGTTGATGCTAATGGGGGAAATATTGTTAGAGTTTCTGAGAATTCTTTGATAAATGCGGGGAGTGTTTTGTTTAGAACTTCTGGGAATGGAGGTATAGGTTTTCTTGGTGAACCTTTGCGGTTGGATGTGGAGAATTTGGAGGCGGTTTCTGGTAGTGGTGGGGTGTTTTTTGATGTGGGAAATGTGAATATTGGTGGTGTGAGTGAGGATGTGGTTGGTATTGCTACTTTTGGGGGAGATGTTGATATTAAGAGCGCGGGAAATGTGACTTTAAATGAAACTATTTCTAGCAATGAGGTTGTGGAGAATAATTCTGAGGGGGTAACTACGGAAAATACGGAGGTTGTTAATGGGGGTGGTGGGATAAATATTGAAGCGGCGGGAGATATTGTGGCTACGGGTAGTGGTATTAAAGGTGGTGGGGAA
>WTIT01000055.1 GCA_011526375.1 Methanobacteriota archaeon | reverse complement strand
ATGCATCTGGTGAATTTGAGTGTCCGCTTTGTGGTGGAGAATTCGAATGGAATATGGACGGTGATGATTCTTATGATGTTGAGGACTACTCAGACGACCTTATCATAACAACTGAATTTAGAGAAATGCCCGCAGTGCCAAAAGTTGCAGGAATCGCATTTTGTGTATGGATGGTACTCGTAATCGGCATGGGATTAATGACAATGATTGGCGGACTTATGTTAAATTCTGCTGAATCTAGCTTAGGTACAGGAACCAGTTTTGGTGCTATCTTCATATTGATCTCTATTGTAATTCTTGGAATAGGGGGCGCTGGAATGGTGTTTGGAATCAAGGTAGCTAAGGATGAAGATTTCATGTCCCTAATCATAATCACGATTATTTCTGGAGTTCTGTTATTATTCAATATCTTTGGTTTTGAAGATGCTGGGGATATTCCGATGCTCATTGTTGCGTCCGGATTTGTAATTGGCAACATGTGTTGTATATTTGTACCAATTCTCAAAGCACAATTCACCGGAGTTCTAGTTACTAGAGATGGTAGCGTTCCAAGAAAATCAATGGCTAATGAATTTGACAAAACTAAATCAATCCATCCATTTGAATGGGTTGGACATGCGCTTTCGATTGTCTCATTGATTGTCATAATAATCTGTTTGACATCAAGTTCACTTTACACAGTTACAATAACTGAGGAAGGCTTTGATGAAAGTGAATTTTCAATGGACATTGTCATGGGGATGGGTAAACCAGATTTTGGACTTGGGATGTTCTTCTTTGATACTGGCAGTTATGGTGACATAGTCAGCCAAATGGAATCTGACTATGAATTAGATTGCGTACAAGATAGTTACTCGTACTGTTCAGATTTAGAAGAAGAACTAGACTACTGGAAGGGTTGGAGAACATCAACACTCATTTTGAAAATACTTGTGATTGTTAGTCTTGTTGTTGCAATAGTTGGCATCATCTCACGAATTGCTGCCTTATTAGCCAATTTTGGTGCAATAAATTTCCCAGATAAGGGCTACATGCTTAACGATAATATTAGGAAATTTTCACCTTTCATCTCTTCGATATTGATGTTTATTGGTATTATTTTGTTCATGATAATGCAACCAGGAACTGGCCCAGATGGTTTCTGGGGAGATGATGTCAACGGTAGTTTCGGATTTATCATTTGGTTTGTGTTAATCTACTCGATTATTGTGCCAATAGTGTCTAAATTTGAGGTTGACCTATCATAAGTCGATGGTAGCCCGAGTCGGATTTGAACCGACGTCGGCGGGACCAAAACCCACCATGATGGACCCCTACACTATCGGGCTGGGTAGTTAGCGGGACACGCACTAGTTTTTGTCCTTGTCGGAAGAATCAATCTAAAATTTCCAACAAATCAGCGTCTGAAATCTTAGCTTTTGCACTAACAAGGAACTCTCCTAAATCTAATCCTTGTTCATTTTGATAAAGCATTGCCTGCAATCCCATGTCCAGTTTATCGATTTGTTTTACGAATCTTGCCTCTCTACTTTCCCCGGCCTCATACTCTTCAAACAAAGCTAACCAGTCAGGTGCTAATTCTTTCATTGCCGAATGTTCTAGTTCAGCCTTATTACTAACATCATCATGAGGCGTTAAATCTCCAACTTTGACCTCAGGTAAATCGTGGACTAAACACATAGAGAGCACTTTTGTCAAATCAATATCCTTTGGCGCCAAACGCAAGGCTAGAATCGCCATACCCCAAGAATGGGCAGCAACTGATTCTGGATTTTCAACATTTGATCTTACCCAACCTGTGCGAGGAAGTTGCTTCAAGGCAAGGTAGTCTAACAATTGGTCTCGCATGGTTATGGGTACATGCAAGAGGTCAAAACCTAAACGGAGTTTTGGGTGTCATGGACAAGGGTAAACCGCAGTGGTGGGATGACGCAGTTCAATTCCTAAAACAGGATGAATTACTGGGTGAAGTGGTCAAGCAGTACCCTTATGGTTCGCTTGAAGGTAAAGGTGAATTGTTTGAAACTACAATACGCTCCATAGTCGGACAACAAATTTCGGTTATTGCATCTGATGCTATTTGGGGCAGACTAGTTACCATGTTGGGAAAGCCAACCCCGGAAAATGTGCTAAAATTTACTGAACAGGAACTTGCTTCTTGTGGTCTAACCAGACCGAAGGCAAGTTACATCTACGGACTTGCCAGAGATTCAGAGACACTGCTCAACCAAGACTGGGATAATATGACAGACGAGGCAATTAAACAACATCTTGTCAAATTTCGCGGGATCGGCCCTTGGACTGCTGAAATGATGTTGATGTTTTCATTTATGCGACCAGATATATTCAGTATTGGTGATATTGGACTAGTCAAGGCAGTCAGAATACTAGTCCCCGATGCCGAATCAAAAGATTCTATAGAAAAGATTGCTGAACGTTGGTCGCCATACAGAACTGCAGCATCTTGGTATCTCTGGCGAATGATTGACCCGGTTCCGGTTGGTTACTGATGTGGGCAAATGATTAACAAATAATAGAAGACTAGCGTATTCATGGCAGATGATACATCTAGTAATTTGTCAGAGAAACTCAACAAAACACGAGAGAAACTAAATCTGCTGTCAAAGAAAGTTGCTGAAACTACAAAATCTATGGTAGAATCAACAAATAATTCAATCAAGTCGACTATTTCTGACCACAAAGAAAAGCGTCAAAAGAAACGTGAAGAAAAAATTGAGAAAGCAAAAACGGAACTAAGTGAAGATGGGTTACTAGATGATGTACCATCAATGATTACTTTGCCAGAATTCGAACAAGAGAGAATGGAAATCGCTGCGGAACAAAACGATACCATGATCAACATTGTCGAAGAAATGCAGCGACTTTCTGAGAGAATAGACTCACTAGA
>WTIT01000004.1 GCA_011526375.1 Methanobacteriota archaeon | reverse complement strand
CCCATAACCCAGATTTCCATAAACGGAGAACACCTAAGTGCGCTTGAATTCTTGAGACGTCGTTGAGCCAATTTTGTGCCTTCCTACCAAGGTCTTCATCGCCGTAAAATCGTGCCTCACCCATCGCAAGTAGCACTGCGTGATAGCGCCAAATCCACGGGCCTCCCATCAACGTTGAAACGGTTTTTTTGTGAGAATATGAGTTTGGTGCCTTGGCTAAATATGCTTCAAGCATCGATTTTCTATCATGCTCGTTCATCCCTTTAGCGAAGGAAATTTGTTGTTCAATCAGCATCAAATTTGCTAGACCCGGTAGTCGGTCTGCTTGACACAATAAGTGTTCCACTGGCGACCTAACATCAGCGATGAAAACCAACTCATCTCCTTCCTTTGAAAGCAAGTCTAGATCCAGATTTATTCGTGGTAATCCCACGGTATATTTTGAATGAGGAGCGCGCCACAATGTGGTAACCTTGAGTTCCGCCTCAATATCTTTGAGACGATCATTCCACCTGCGCTCGGTATTCGGTGTGGCAAAATCATGTAATGCGCTATGAATGGTACCGAGATTAGCAGCTAGTTTATCGCTATCAAAATCATCTGACTGGACTGCTAAATTTGGACAGTCGTAGACTACTAATCGGTCATTATTGTTAACGTGGTAAATCATACTGGGCAATCTTACAGCTTGGTCTGATAGAGCACCGCGCCACGGCGAATATTGCATTAACCTTGACAAATCGTTTCCTAGATGGAATGGCGTAATTCTAGCGATTTGGTTTTCATTTATTCGAACCAAGAAACCTTTACTGTCTTGATGCAATATTTCGATGTCTGTGACTTTCGGCCACTGTCCCCAGATTGTCCCTTCTTGTGGAATTTCCTGCCACCATTCTACTTTGAGGCTGTCTTGAAATTCCCAGGTCTCAAAGGACCCAAACACCGTTTGAATACGGTCTGCTGCAAGATTCTCAAAGTCCTCCGTGATAATGCCTCTTGGCCACCACGGTGAGTCGTCCATACAACTCCGAAATGCCGCCCACACAAAAGACCGATGCTCGAATACGACATAATTTGGGGTTACCATAAAATGGTAGTCCGCAGTCCAAGAATCGTGGGACAACACATCATTATACCGAAAATCGTCAAGTCTAGCGGCGGTAGCGGTAAGCAATGGACATTGTTTGTCATACTTTTTTTCTTGTCCGCACTTCTAGCGATGGTAAGTACAGGTTTGGAAGTCGATGAATCGCAGTTGAATGAGTGCAACAACGAGTATGACATCTACGGCGAATATTCTGAAGAGTGTGCAGAATTAAATGATGATATGGGGATAAGCGAAACCTTTGCGGCCTTTAGCGGATGCTTCTGTTGCTCATCGATAATTGTCGGAATTATCGCTTCATCTGCAAGTAATGCAGCAACTAAGACCGTAATTGTCAACCAAGGATATGTGCCGCAAACCACGATGGTACAGCCACAAACAACTATGGTTAAGCCACAATTACAAGTTGTCAGAAAAGGCTCAATTGTAAAACCAGCAATGACTGGAAAGATGCCCCTTGAGGCAGAACGCAAGCAAGCAAACTATCAATCAAGTTACCAAGTTCCAACAACAACTGCTCAGCCAGCTAGAAATGTTCAACCCAAACCAAACAACCAAACCAGTGTTCCTTCAATGGATGAGATAGACAAGCTGGCTCAAGAAGCAAAAAATCTCGAACTTGCAAGAGATTTCACCAAAGCGGCCGAAATGTACCAAAAAGCCGGTCTGTTTGCCGAAGCAGGAAGAATAAGACAAACCTATCTAGAAAATGACAAGCCAATTGTACAAATCGGCCAAATAGGCGACTCCTTGGTCAAAGATTCTGTAATAATAGGTGAGCAGAAATCCAACCTCTGTCCAAGTTGTGGAGTAGTAACCCAACCTGAGTGGAACTTCTGCCCGTCATGTAACAGTCCACTGTGAGGGATTTGATGGATTTTGCACATTATTCAATCTCGCTAATACTTGCGTTTGCGTTTGCTAGATACGTCACTGAAAATACCAAGATTCATTTGAAATTCAAGGGCCTATGGATACATCATTGGATTCTCGCGACTCTTGCTATGGGAGTCATATTGTTACTCGAGATTTCCGAGCCATATGTCTGGGGTGCATTAACCGGTGTGGCATTGGAAGGCCTACCTAGGAAAAATTGGTCGATAAGAAACGCAAAATGAAAGAAAAATGTATATACTCCGTTAAATTTCAGTATTTATGGATAACCATTCAATTGAGGTTGGTGAAGAGTCAGTAAGTCCTGTAATTGCGACAATATTAATGGTGGCTGTCACTGTAGTACTGGCTGGAATAATGTACTCATGGGCCAGTCAACTTGCCAGTAACCAGCCAGAATTAGTCACTTTAAATTCATACGAAACTAGCGATGCTGTAACAAACATCTCCGACGGCGATAGTGATGCGTTGATAAATGTCAACTTTTTCAACGCTCCTGACAATCTAAAATGGCCAAACCTTAGGTTTTCAATAACTAGTGAAGCAGGCATTTTTACCTGCGGACTATCTGATGATACTATAGAGCAGTATTATAGTTCAACCTCAGGGAGAATGCAAGTTTTTGTTAAAACATTGACAGGTAAAACCATAACATTAGACGTAGAGCCGTCAGACACAATTGAAAATGTTAAGGCTAAAATTCAGGACAAAGAAGGAATCCCTCCAGATCAACAACGGCTTATCTTTGCTGGAAAACAATTAGAAGATGGAAGAACTTTGAGTGATTATAATATTCAAAAAGAAGCAACATTACATCTGGTTTTGAGACTTAGAGGAAATGATGCATGCTCAGTTTTGCAGCAAGAAACTGGTGACCCATTGGTTTGGGATTCTGATGAAACCTTGATGATTATTGAAAACGGAGCAAATA
>WTIT01000126.1 GCA_011526375.1 Methanobacteriota archaeon | reverse complement strand
ATCGAGCTCTTCTACCTCGAAGAAGAGCTTGGCATGTACTGCCCGGAACCGAGTAATGGCAACCCCCTCGGGTACAAGCATTTGATGAGATACCAAGTGAACCCTTCCGTGAACTACGGCCTCCTCTATTCTCCTATTGGCACCTACAGTGGGAGCGACTGCCCGGCGCCTGGCGATTTCGCCGATTGGACCCCGGTGGTGCTGCCCTACGACACGCCCCCGGCTGTCGATGCCACTTATCCGTTCCTTGGCATAGACAACGCGCCCTGCATTTACTCGGTTCAATGCCCAACCTACAACAACCAGTATTTGCTCAAGCTTGGCAGTTATGACATATGGTTTGAATATTGCAAATTCGAGAATGCGAGGTTTCAGTTTACAAGGAATGGCGCGACGACGATTGAAGCCTCGTACACCCACGTTACGGCGGTGTGGCGCGCCACAAGCGCTTCCGGAGGTGCGACGCCAATTGAATGCTACCCCGCACCGCCCTTCTCGCCTCCGCTTCCGCCACCCGCGCCGCCGCCATCGGGCGCGATCGAGCTGGTTGGCCTCGACGGCGAGACGGGCGGCACCTGCACGCCGCTCGAGCAAGTGCTCAAGTACGAAGACCCTGGCCCCTATTCGCCCACGTACGCCATGCCGATGCTGTTGCGCTTGAACGGCGCCGGCGGCAACCCGTACAACCTCGACCCGGCGCTCGTGCCGCCCACGGGATTCCAAATGGCGGAACTCTTCACGGCGGCGGTTCCGACTCCCGGGACGGGCGTCACCGCGCTACGCGGGTCCGTGCCGTACAACGACAAGCACTACCTCACGATCGGCCCGTCGAGCGGCCAGATGGGCATCGCCTACTACTACACCTCGGCCATCGACGCGCTGTCCATCGTGCAAAGTGCGCTGCAGCCGGGCGTCGTGCAGGTGATCGACGCCACCGGGCAGGGCACCGACACGACGTGCGATTTCGGGCAGGGCGTCGTGACGGTGCACAACATCGAAGACGCCACGGGCGCCGACTGCGACACGCCCACGCTGCAGTTCCTGCGGTACCAGATCGGGCCCAACGCGCCAACGTACGGCGCGCTCTTCGCAAAGGTGGACGGCGGCGGCGCGTGCGTCACCGACGCGAACGCCGCGCCGACCTCCGGCTTTGCGGGGGCGCAGCTCGCGTCCGCGGCCGTCCCGCCTTGCGACGACTGCACGGCGGGCGTCACCACCGGGTCCGCCACCGCCTCCGACGGCACGATCTACCTCACGATCAACTCGTGCATCGCCTACTACTACACGTCGGCGACGTCGGCGCTCGAAGCGGTTGACGCGATCGTGCAGGGGCAAACGCCGCTCTTCTTGCACGACGGGACGCGCGACTACGCCGTCTGCACCATCGCGCCGTTCTTCCACGAGGTCTACTCCTCCTTCTCGCTGGTCGACACGAGGACGGGCGATGGCATCGCCGACTATTTGGGCAAGGACGTGGCCGTCGCTGGCCATGGCAACATCGCGGTCGCGGGCGCGACCGAGTACTCCCGCTACAGTTACGAAACATATCTTTCAGACGACAGGGAAGGCTACCTCAAGGTGTACGACCGATCGGGAGGGTCGTGGATCGAGCGGGCAACATTGCACGGCTCCGGCCAACCCCACTTCCTCGGCGTCAGCGTCGCTGCGACCGACGATGGGTCTAGAATCGCCGCCATGGCGCAGAAAAGCCCCTTCTACTCGTTTGACGAGGTTTCGATCTTCACTTGGGACGGCTCCGACTATCAACAAACGCACGCGATCAACACGTTTGGCCAATTCGCAGATCGTGGAGCGCCGCCAGATCGGGTCGCCCTCAGCGCCAACGGGAACATTCTGGCACTTGGGCACCACTTTTCTGATGCTTCGACGAATCTTGACTTTGTAGGCAAAGTCGAGGTGTTCCAGCTGAACGCTGACGGTACGCACGCGCAACTTGGCGCAACGATTGCTGGAACGCTGGAAGATCAGTGGTTGGGCAGATCCATCAGCCTGAACGACGCCGGAGACGTCCTGGCGTTTGGC
Source organism: Methanobacteriota archaeon (assembly GCA_011526375.1). Classification (GTDB taxonomy): domain Archaea; phylum Thermoplasmatota; class Poseidoniia; order Poseidoniales; family Poseidoniaceae; genus MGIIa-L1. The sequence continues at coordinate 898 of WTIT01000126.1, read as the reverse complement.
GGCCATGTGGACGGCAGCTTGAGCGGCGACTATTGCACAAAAGGTGGCTACGCGGAGGTGTACGACTACGACGGCACGTCGTGGAATTTGCGAGGAGGCCGGATCCTCTCGCCAACGAATCCTAGCCCTGACGTCACAATCGGCATGGGAATCGCCCTCAGTGGCAGCGGCGACACGCTTTGCACCGGAGGGATCGGCGTTCAGTGCTACGATTGGGTCAATTCGGCATGGGTGGCGCGCACCCTTTTGTCCAGCTGCCGTTACAATCCGTGCAGCGATCCGTTAAGTTTGGGCTTAATGCTCGATCTCAGCCACGACGGCATGGTGGTTGCGGCGGTTCACATGGACGGCGTCGACGTGTACTCGTACGACGACGACGCGAGTGGCGATGGCTTCACGGGATGGGTACAGGTGGGTAGCACCCACACCGGAACGTTGTCGAATCTTGATCAGGCCTCCGTGAGCATCAGCCACGATGGGACCCGCGTCGTCTTCGGCACGCCCCAGGACGGTTCAGAGGGCAAGGTGCAAATCTTTGAGGCGCAGGCCGCCGTCGCCTCGTCCGAGCTCTCGTTCACCATCGACACCTCCATGGAGGCCTTCCTGCCGGCCGAGTTCACGCTGTCCCTTGCCGACTCGCTCGAGGTGAACGCCAGCGACATCGAGCTCAACGCGAGCGCGGGCTCGGTGGACGTCGCCGCAACCATCCGCTTCCCGCGCCACCGCTTCCGTGCGATACGGCGAACGCTGCACAAGATCTTCACGAACGCAACGTACGCCGCGCAAACGCTCGGCGTGCGCGTCGAACGCTTCGATCCCGTCCTCCTGCTCGATTACTCGCCGCCGCCGCCGCACCCGCCGCTGCCACCGTTCCTCCCCGCCGCGTTCTACCCTCAAG
>WTIT01000035.1 GCA_011526375.1 Methanobacteriota archaeon | reverse complement strand
CCCAAGCGGCGGTACGTGCTGCGCTTTGGCGCGTCCAAGCTCGAGTCGGACCTCGAGGGGGTGTTTTTGACCCGGGGCGGCACGCTGGGCGGCGCGGCGGCGCGCGGCGAGACCGACTTTGCGCTGAGCTACTCCGACCGCTCGACCCCGCGGCTGCTCACCGAGCGGCACGACGTCGTGGACGTGCCGCTGTCAGAGACGCTCGTGCAGGTCTCCGCCGCGCTCTTTGCGGAGGAGACCAACGGCGCGCAACTCGAGCTCAACGGCGGCGCCGGCGAGGTGCTGCTGCTGTCCGACCGCACGCAGCTGCTCGTCACGAGCCTGCGCACGGGCGCCTCCATCAACGGCACCCTCGTGCACTCGATGGCGGGCACGGCGGCGGTGCCGATGCACTCGCTCTTTGCGACCATCGACTCGGCCAAGCTCGTCAAGGGCGACAGCGGGCGCAACAAGGTCGGGCACACGGCGGGCGCGCCCGTGGCGCCGTTTGCGCAAATCCCCATCAAGTATCCCAACTGGGAGGAAATCAACGCCACCGTCGGCATCAACGCGCCCGTCGTCCTGTCGGTGGACGAGCACGGCGTAGAGGCGCCCGTCAGCGTCGCCTTCTTCACGCCCGGCAACCTCGCCGCGCGCCTCAAGGCGGTCGAGCCGATTCTCAAGTCGATCTACGATGTGTCGTGGAAAAAGACCGAGACGCTACCCTTCAAGCCCGTGCCGGCGCTCACCAAGTCGGTGACGCGCAAGGCCTACGGGTTTAATGGCAGCAACTACAGCCTCGCGTGCGAGGTCAACGACACGCCCGTCAGCGCGCCCGCGCCGACCCTCGAGGCGGTGATGGCGGCGGCGCTCGAGTTCGAGTGCCAGGGCACGCCCAATCACCAGCAGCTGCTCGCCGACCTGGCGACGCCGTCGTTCGCGCACACGGTCACGCACGCGCGGCGCGTCGCGAACGCGCTGAGCGCGTTCGTGGCGTTCACCATGCCGTACCGCGTGGACGGCACGCCCATGATCACACCCGAGGGTGTCTCCATGGTGCAGGCGGAGAGCTGGCCCACCGAGCCGACGCGGATCTTCGGCGCGACCGCCGACGACTGCGACGGCTCGGCCCAACAGCAGATCTCGGTGGTGCGCTACGCGTCCGAGCTGAACGGCAACCCGAACGTCGACATGTCGCAGTTCCCCAACCTGCGCGCGGTCGCCAATTCGCTCGGGGCGCATTACGTGTACGGCACCGCGGTGCTGGCGGCGAACGCCGGCCACGCGGCGGCGGCGAACGAGGAGGCGACCACCATGGCGGGGCACGCCATCATGTTGGCAATCCCCAAAACAAGCATCCTCGCGGCGCTCGAGCGCGGCGCGGCCTCAAAGGTCGCGGGCGAGCCCGTCGTCGATCCCGCGTTTACGCACGCGGTGACCGCGGCGCGGTTCAACGCGCTGTACCCGCGCAGCCTCGTAGCACAGATGCCCAAGGAGGAACAAAAGTGCTTCGAGACGCACCAGAGCATGGTGACGTCCAACGTGAGCCACCCGGTCACGTCGCTGCAACCGCTCGCGTGCGAGGGCACGACGTTCGCCAAGTCGACGCTGTACACGCACGATCCAAATGTGCGAGCGGAGCTCAAAGACTTCTTCATCCGCGACAAGGAGGTCTCCGAAAGCCTCTCCCCAAACATCACGCGGACGGCCAAGTCGCTCGACGTGGGCGCCAATGGCGCCCATTCGTTCTATTCTGCGTTCGTCGAATTGGGGCTCTCGCTCGAATCGTCTTTGTTCACCGACCCCGCGTTGCGCCAGCTGGGCCACGCCACTCCGCACCTGCGCTTCGCCAAGATGGCGGACACGGACGCGCTCTCGGAGGCGGGCGCGTCGCCCAAGGACCTCGCAACACACAACTACTGCGCGGTGCCGCTCTGGACGGCTTCCGCGCCGGAGGCCGCGCTCATCGACGATGCGCACGCTGAGAGCATGGCGAACACGATGTCGATGCGAGGCACGGCGATGGTTCTGTCCGACGAGGCGGTGGCAGACCTGAGCACGAGTCTTGAAAGTTTGAAAGGCCTCAATGATTTTTTGCACGCGCCCGGCAAGGAAGAGGTCGAGCTTCACGAGACCGCACACGTGATCGCGTTCGCTGCCCTCCTCCACAACCAAAAGGCCATTTCAAGCTTTTGCGACCTTGTCAAGGCGAACGCGAATACGCGAGGTGAGGTTTATGGTCTCGACAATCCGATCAACGGCCTCGCCACCGCTGCGTCCGACCCGACGCGTCAGCTCGGTCGGTTCGTGACCCTGGAGCTGATGGTGGGGCTTTGAAGCGAGCGTGGGTGTCCCACTTTTCCAGGTCAGCGGCGCTCTTGAGCTTGGGTGGCATGATTTGTTTTTACCTTATCCGTTTAAGTCCCAAGTTTTAGAAAAACGTTGGACATGTGCACGCCCTTATAATCGGCGAGCGCGGGCGGACGCACCATGACGCAGATTTCCGAACTACCGTCGGCTGCCCAAAAGGTGGTCTACGGGGCCATGAGCCGCGCCGTCATCGAAACCCTGTACGGCACGGCGCCGTTTATGAGTGCCGATCGCTCCTTTTCTGAAAACGTGTACAACCAGTGGGTGGGCAGCGACCAGCTGCTCAAGGACGTGCCCTACGCCGAGCTGACCCACTGGTCCGTGATCTCGGGGTCGCTCCAGTCCATTCGGGACATGCATGACAGCTACGTTGCTCTCTTCGAGCAGGCAGAGAAGGCGATGGCGCCCATCCTCGAGGCACAGCAAGAAATTCACATGCGGATGGCAGTCCTTGGCGCCGGGGTGCCCTCGACGCACTTTTTTCTAAAGCCTCACCTCCCAAGCGCGTACAAGGCGTACATCGTGTCCCTCCTGCGGAAGGTGCAAGAGGTCGCCGAGCTGGAGCTCCTTAGCGACGACGAGGAAGACGAAGAGGCG
>WTIT01000101.1:38079-41627 GCA_011526375.1 Methanobacteriota archaeon | reverse complement strand
AGTATTACTCTTCGCTTAGTCATTTTGCCAGTCATATGACATGGCTTTTCGTGACCATAATCATCGATTGAGTCTCCCAAAAATGTCAGTCCAGTCAACTTCTCGATAACTTCAGCATGTGCATCATTTCCATCAAATGGCATTTCATAGATTTTCCCATCTAAAATGTCTCCATTCATTGTCCATTCGCCTTCATTTTCAACAAATTCTGGCAAAGGTAGCATCACATCATTCATGTGCTCATGAGACCGTTTTCTTAATTCGATTGCAACGTCATCTAACTTTTGCTTGCATAATTCTACGATATTATCAATCGATAACGCCTCTTTACCACCGGTTCTCAATGCAGCAAATGCAGTTCCTTGAGCCATATCTCTGGGCCCAATATCTAATCTGAGGGGTACTCCTTTAATTTCCCAATCGTAATATTTTTGTCCTGCTCTAATATCTCTTGAATCTACTTTCACCCTTAACCCAGCTTCCCGTAATAATTCTGCAATACGGTTAGACTCACCTATAGTGTCAACTTCTGAGTTTTTCTTAATCATTGGACAGATAACGATCTGGAATGGTGCAATTGATGGTGGCATAATTAATCCATTATCATCTCCATGCATGCCAACTACTGCTCCGAGTAACCTCTCCGACATACCATATGTTGTTTGATGGACATGCTGTTGTTCAGCATTAAGATTCTCAAAAGTTATGTCAAAAGCTTTTGCCCATTGATCTCTGTAGTGGTGACAAGAAGCAACTTGTAGAGTCCTTCCATTTGGCATTACCGCATCGATACCAATTGTGTACCAAGCGCCTGGGAAAGTATCCCAAACTGGACGCTTTGCTTTGATTATAGGAAGGCATAATTTTTCCATGAGATTGTCAACTATTGCCAAATCTTCGGTAATTTGTCTTGTTGCGCAAGCCTCATCGGCGTGAGCAGTATGTGCTTCAAAAAAGTGTATCTCTCTAACCCTGATGAATGATCTTGTCTGTTTGGTCTCATATCTGAAAGTATTTACCATTTGGTAAATTTTGAGCGGCAAATCTTTGTGTGATCTAATCCATAACGGGAACATTGTATACATCGCAGTTTCTGATGTCGGTCGCAAAAACATAGGAATATCGAGGTCATTTTCTCCAGCATGCTTCACCCAATAGACTTCTTTTTTGAAACCACCTTCTTCTTCTTCGTCTCTTAGATCATCCGGATCTACGCCTTCTTCTCTAGCACGTTTGAGCCTTGCGACTAAGGCGTTTTCTTTTTCTAGCAGGTTTTCTGGAATTAGCAGTGGGAAATTAACTTCCTCATGTTCTGTTCTCTCCATTTCACTATGGGTCAAGGAGTCTATCATTTTCATTGTCTTCCAGCCATATGGCCGCCATACATCCATACCTTTGATTGGATAACGTTTGTCAACCAAATCAGAAGCCTCGACGATAAATGGATACCATTCGTTAAAATTCTCAATTTTTGATGGTATGCCGCGCTTCGCCTTGGCAGGGCCTTTGCTCATATTGTCAACTCGTGAGATTATCACTCATGAATATGTTGCTTTTCATTAACCGATTTTGTACTTAACCCTATCAGTGCAATCACTGCTGCTAGGCACCAAACGATTTCAAGAATAAGAAATGCCCATTCACTGATGAGTAACGCTCTAATCGCTAATAATCCCGAGCCAAAAGCCATCATGAGCAAGTAAATTTTATTCTTGCTGTCCAAGACATCTCTTGTTTCTAGCAAAAATGCGCCAAGAATTAACATCATACCGCAGTAGGCGATAGCCTCTGAGATTATCCCATCTGGTGTCATTGAATTCACTTCTTTCGTGATATGAAGAATATCAGCAGAAGAGAAATTATCGCAACTATGTCGGGAATGCCTATTCCGCCGCTTGTCCCACCAACTCCACTCATGTTTTCAGTCAACAGGGAGTAAGACCAACCATCGGATTCTCCAATTTTGTAAAAATCCATCAAATTCATTCGAGTTTGTCCTTCAGAGCGACATGAACCTATTTCACATGCCCCATCAAATAGACTAGATAACAAACCAAACAAGTTCAAAATTACTACCAATAATCCGGTAAGTGATACGGTCGAAAGTAGTGAAAGTCTCTTTTTATTATTAGGTAAATCAGGCATTTCTAAATGAGGTAAGTCGGGTAATGGCGTTGCTGCTGGTTCAATTACCTCAACCATCAAGCTCGAGGTTTGGCCGAATTGCTGTCCTCCATCTTGAGTAGGAATCTGTGGTTGTTCGCCAAAGTCTCTAGCTTTTACTGGTTTGACATTGGCAATCTTAATTCCGTATAGTCGGTCAGCAAGGCTAACAAGTGATGCATCTTCTGCAATGTCTGAGGCTTCTAAATCACCGTCGAGTAACTTCTTCAAGCGCTCTCTAGCATCACTCATTTTGACTCCCCCGTAAAACCGGGTGGAATCTTCTTATTGAATAATCCTCTTATCGCAGATTATGCCTTTCCAGCAGCCTCAACTTCAGCCCAATCTTTCATAAAACCGTCAATACCTTTGTCGGTGAGTGGATGTTTTATCAATTGACGGAAAATCTTGGTTGGCATAGTTGCTGTGTGCGCTCCTAATTGAATACACTGCAAGACATGGGTAGGATGTCTTATCGATGCCGCAAGTACCTTGGTAGTAATATCAGGATAATTATTCCAAGTTTCCATAATTTCAGCGATAAGGGTCATACCATCATGGCCAGTGTCATCAATTCTGCCTATGAAAGGCGAAACATAAGTCGCACCTGCCTTTGCAGCCATGAGTGCTTGTGCAGCAGAAAAAATCAGAGTAACATTCGTTTTGATGCCTTTTTCAGTTAGTATTTTTGTTGCGGCTAGCCCTTCTGGAATGCATGGTATCTTGATTATCACGTTCTCTGGCAACTCATTTTTTAATTCAAGCGCTTGCTGTACCATTCCATCGGTGTCCATTGCAGTTACTTCAGCAGAAATTGGTCCTTCACAAATCGAGGCAATTTCTGCCACAACTTGTTTGAAATCTCTACCACTTTTCTTGATGAGTGAAGGATTTGTTGTAACCCCATCAAGTATTCCCCATGAGGCAATCTCTCTTATTTCGTCAACGTCTGCAGTGTCCAAAAAGAACTCCATGCATGTATGGTGTAATAGGCACTTCATGAATTATCCGCTTCACTTTCTGCGTACTAATAATCCAAATAAAATCAAACTGAACACCGCAATTGATACATTTAGTGGTGAAATTAGCTTGGTAGTTTTTTCTAGGCTTTCTTCTTCAGTCACCTCTGAAACCTCTTCACACCCGTCAGGTATTTGATTAGAATTATTGTCGACTTTATCATCATAGCCTTGACACCTGTCTTCATAATCATTGATGCCATCATCATCCGAATCAATCTGGAACAAATCACATCCATCTAAATTTGACTCTAGGTCGTTAGATTGAGAACTATTTGGACAGAGATCTAATATGTCCTCTACTCCATCAAAATCAGAGTCAATTAAGTCATCGCAACCATCAGGAATAGAGTCATTATCACTATC
>WTIT01000101.1:30789-37979 GCA_011526375.1 Methanobacteriota archaeon | reverse complement strand
CCATCATTGTCAGAATCATCAATACAACCATCTCCATCTACATCATACGGCAATGATTCCTGATCTGGACAATTATCATCCCAATTTTCAATGTAATCTATTGGTTCCAAAACCCTACCCTTCAAGGCTGGTTCTGTAGCATAGTGCCTTGTAGCCTTGAACACTTTGTTACCATTGCCGGTAAATATTGAATCTCCTTGATTCATAATTCCTAGATTGTTTACAGGACTGATATATTTCCAAACTATGTTTCCCGAATAGTCAACTTCAATCAATGTGCCTTGCATTCCAAATGTAATTAGCGTATTTCCATTTGATAGCCTTGTACTGCCAGATATTGCAGACGAATACATATCAGTTCCAACGTCCCAAGACCATGACAAGTTGGTTGGTCCAAATGGTTCGGTTTGGTTGATATCGTATACATAACCATTAACAGGTGGGTCAATAACATCAACAGATGAATACGGGGTATCTCTACCATTTCCGTTATTGAAAAACATTAATTTCCCTTCATCAGGAAATCCAGGTTGTATCCACTGAATATCGTGCTGTGCAAACGAAACCTGATGTTCTGGTCCTCCCCTTTGATAACTCTCAGGATTTCCATATCGGTACAAAATATCCCCTCCCATTCCACTGTTTCCTCCAGTGTGTCCAGACGCCTCTTCGGTTGTTGTGCTATGGTCGATTATGTATATCTCGTTAGTATTTTTACAAGAAATTGCTATTTGATCGAGTACTGTATTGTAATCAATGCCATTACAGTGCAACCAATCTCTACCACCAGATGCACCGCCAACAGAATCGATGAAATTGACATCCAATAATTCAGGATGTTCGGAAACTACACCATAATTTGATTTGGTGGAGTCATAATCTTGAATTAGATGATCCCAAAATGTCCATTGCCAAACAATCTCAGCTTGTTCTGTTCCAACAGGTTTGACTTCGATAATTCGATCTGGCCAAACAGAGGTTGTACCTAATGCCCTACTCGAGTCATCTTGGGGATATTTACCCGCTTCTGCAGCTTCAGATTCGCTTCGATATTCCCATGCAATCATCAAAAAGTTACCATTTGGCAAAGGCTCTATATCATGATGGCTTCGGTATAGTTCACTTGAATAAGTCCAGGACCATTCTAAATTTCCATCCCAAGAAATTCTTTCGACTTTTCCAGCGCTTCCACCACCGCTAAACTCACCTGGCTGATTATTTCCAAGGTTAGCGGTTCTGAGTAAAGAACCATCATCAAGTAGGTATGCAGATAAGCCAGGGCGGTGATTCCCGGGAGATGTCCATTGGTGTACTTCTCTGCCAAAATGGTCGATCAGGTATGAGGTGTTTGATGCCATAGGTGAGAACAATGTGTATCCCTGTTCAATTTCATCTGTGCAATAAATTAGACCAACTGTCCAGGAATCATTGCGATTTACCGAGCAGATACCATCGGAGCTAACTTGAGATGAGTTAATTTGTTCAAGTTCTTGGTATTCTAACGGCAATGCGGATATTAGGAATAAGATCACTAGACACAGCGATTTAATCCTCATGGATGTTCTCAAAGGCTACTCTTATTCATCACTTACGATTATTTGCTCTAATCGCTGCTCTGGTTATATAAGGTGATGAGATCTCCATCAAATCTAGCATTTCGTCAGCTTGTCCTGATTCGCCAAATCTGTCTTTTACTCCAACTCTTTCGAGAGGTGTTGGTATGTTAGAGGATAAATATTCGGCTACTGCACCACCCAATCCTCCAATTATACTATGGTCTTCAGCAGTGACAATAGCTCCACATGTTTCTGCTAGTGAATGAATCAATTTAGTGTCTAGTGGCTTAATGGTGTGCATATCAACAACGCTTGCTTGAATACCATTGTTCGATAACTCATCTGCTGCTTTTAATGCCTCAGAGACCATAACTCCACATGCAATTATCGCAACATCATTACCTTCTTTGAGGATAATTCCCTTTCCTATCTGGATTTCATCCTCTCGACCATCATAGAGTACTGGCGTCTTATTTCGAGCAGTTCGTGTGTAACTTGGTTGATTAGTATCTACTAATTGATTAGTCAAAACCCTTGTACTAACATCATCACACGGATGCATAACAATGACATTTGGTAGCGTTCTAAAAATGGCTAAATCTTCGATAGATTGAGCTGAAGAACCATCTGTTCCGGTATGAGTTCCACCGTGACTGCCACACAGATGGACAGCCAAGTTTGGTCTAGCAACACCATTCCTCATCTGTTCAAATGCTCTTTCAGTGAATATCGCAAAAGTGCTCGCAAACGGTATGTAGCCTGAAGATGCTAATCCTGCCGCTGCTAATAACATATTTTGTTCACCAATTCCACATGAAATAGTGCGTTCAGGGTGGGCTTTTCTAAAGTGTAGAGACTTGGTTGATTTTCCTAAGTCTGCCTCTAAAACTACTACTTTTTCATTATCTGCCAAATCCAACAAAGCCTGGCCATATCCATCTCTAGTTGCAGCCATTCTGCTCATGCCATCACCTCACCCAATTCTTCCATAGCAATTTGGAATTGTTCATCATTTGGTGCTGCACCATGAAACGCTGGATTATCCTCCATGTAAGAAACGCCTTTTCCTTTAATGGTGTGAGCAATCAAAATTGCAGGGTTATCATTTGTATTTACGAGGAAGTCCAATCCTTTTACAATATCCTCTGTATCATGGCCATCAATTTCCATTACTTCCCAGCCGAATGATTGCCATTTAGCCGGTATGTCGAACATTCTCATTTGGGATTCACAAAAATCATCATTCTGTATTCGATTTCTATCAAGAATAACTTTCAAGTTACCCAATTCGTGATGTTTTGCAGCCATAGCAGCTTCCCAAACACTTCCTTCCTGAATTTCTCCGTCCCCAAGCATAACGAATATGTTGCGTTCGCTACCTTCTAGCCTTGCAGCAATAGAACATCCCATTCCAAAGGAAAGTCCCATTCCGAGTGATCCTGCTGAAAAGTCTACCCCTGGACACCACTTCATGTCTACGTGTCCTTGACAAACGCCACCTAGAACTCTGTAAGATTTTAGGTCTTCTTTGCTAATGAATCCCATTTCTGCTAGAATAGCATACATGCCCGGAGAAGCATGGCCTTTTGATAGGATAAACCGATCTCTATCATCCCAGTTTGGTTCATCAGGATTAATTCGCATATAATTAGCATAGAGTGCACTAATTAGATCTATTTCTGATAGCGAGCCACCCGGGTGTCCAGCCTGGGCTCTGTGTACCATCCTAACAATCTCAACACGACATTTTCTAGCGAGTTCTTCAAGTTCTACAACCGATAATGACATAATACGACCAAATGCAGGTCAACAAAGACAACCTTTGATGCTTTTGTTTCAAATTAACAAGTTATTTTGTCAATTTGAACATTGAAATAATTTTACCGAATATATCTCTCAATATCATAGAGAAATCCTTAATCAAGTTGCCTTTGTTGGGTAATGATCTAGTCGCAAGCCACAAAAACACCAGTACGAACCACCCAAAGAAAATTAATGACAAGAAATTATTCAAGACTCCGGTGTTGAAGAGTTCTGTCAAATCTATCTCAAGAACTATTAATAGCGCTACCAAAACACCGAGAATTGACTCTCCTGCAATAAATCCTGCACCGATCAGCACGCCTCTATTTTCCACTTCTTTCGCTGCATCAACTGCTTCTTTTGAGGGTTTATCTCTCAATTCACCATCAACTCTCAGATGAGCGCTTCTGAATGCAAAGTAAGACAAAACTCCACCAAGCATTATAGGAACAGAAAGTCCCAATGGTAGGTATATTCCTATCGCAACGCTCATTACCGGCATTTTTAGCCAAATTAGAACAATAGCAATGACAACACCGAGGATTATCATTTGCATATTGACATCGCCAACAAATGAGCCCCTAACGATATCTCCAATCAACTCTGCTTGAGGTGCCAACAAGGCGTTATCACAGTTCCTGCCAGTCTCTGCGGCTTCTCTTAGGCAGGCGGTTTTAGTTATGCCGAAGGCATTGTGTAACAATTTGAGTGTTGGGCCGATTACGAGTGCTCCAGTAATTACTCCAATTATTTCAGCAGTTTGCTGTATTCTTGGTGTTGCGCCAACCATATGTCCGGTCTTCAAATCCTGCATCACGTCACCAGCAATGGCTGCTGATGACGCTACGATTGAGGCAATCAACATTGTCGCAAGCATCAATGTAGGAGTGGATAATCCTAACATTAAGTCACCAATAATCCACACTAGAGCCACAGTGAATAACAGTGTGGCGATTGTCATACCTGATACGGGGGAGTTAGACGAACCTACAACTCCTGCAATATATCCTGCTACGGCAGCAAAGAAGAATGCAGTAACTGCTAGGAAGGCAGCACCGGCAAGCGATAGTATCAATGAACCAGTTTTCCACCAATAAAACAACAGAGTTAATCCGACGATAACTGTACAAAATGCAAAGACAAATTTCATTGGCAAATCAATTTCTGTTCTGAGCAGATTTTCGTTATCACTTGAATTGGTTTTCAGAGCCTTTGATATGCCTGTAATAATGCTCTTTCTCATCGACCAAAGAGTGTAGAGTCCGCCAACTACCATTGCACCTACACCAGCGTATCTTATCTGAGTTGCCCATATCCATTTGAATTGGTCTACACTCGATTCTCCCTCGCCCCAACCGTTGATGAGTCCATACATTGGAACTAACACCATGAAACCAAACATTCCTCCCAGAAAAATGAATGATGCAATCCTTATCCCGACGATGAATCCAACCGATAACAAGGCAACAGAAAGGTCAATGCCGCCATATAACTTTGTCCCCATGAAATTAACAACCCCTTCTACGGTGTGGTGAGTTGCTTGGAAACCTTTTACCATCAGGCCGTATATCGCTCCAATGCCCAGCGCATAGAGAATAGCTTGCGAACCTTCACCACCTTCTTCACCTGCGACCAATACTTCACGGCATGCAACGCCTTCAGGGTAAGGGAGTGCTTCCTCAACGATGAATAATCTCCTAAGTGCGATGGTAAACATTGTTCCCATCAATCCACCTAGTAGTGCGATTATTGTGGTTTCTAATAGTTGTATGTCATCCCACAAATTTGGAATAACTAATAATGCTGGAACAGTAAAAATAACACCTGCCGCAAGAGATTCGCCTGCACTTGCCATTGTCTGTACAGCATTATTTTCGAGGATTGTAACTTCTTTGAATAGTGATCTAAGAATTATCATTGACATAACTGCAGCGGGGATACTGGCAGAAACAGTCATTCCTGCATATAGCCCCAGATATGCATTTGCTGCAGTCATTAAAATACCAAGCAAAATACCTACAACAACGACTCTTACGGTTAATTCGAGAGGCGATTCACTTGCTGGAATGTAGGGCTCGCCGTGGACCGCCATGGTGTGCCTAAAAATATCTGATTGTTGAAAACATCGCTAAATTTGCGGGATTCCCACCATCAATATCATAAGATGATTATTTATCGTTCAATCTAAGGTTGTTACTTATGAATGATAACTGGCACAGTTTGGAACCTGTTGAAGCAATGATTGAATTGGATGTCAAACGTTCAGGTCTCTCAGATAGTGAAGTGACATCGCGCCGATTGAAATACGGTGACAACAAACTTGCAGAACCAGTGCGTGTGCCAGGATGGAAAAGATTTCTTTCTCAGTACAATGACCCACTGAATTATCTGCTGATTGGTGCGGCAATAGTAGCCCTTCTTATTCACCCGGACGAGCCGGGTGACGCTATTTTTATCTTCATGGTTTTGACCGCAAACGCTTACTTCGGCTATTGGCAAGAAGGGCAAGCAGAACAAGCAATGGAATCGCTCAAAAAAATGTCTGTTTCGCAGTGTGTTGTTGTCAGAAACGATACTGATATCGAAATTGCGACGCAAGAATTGGTTCCCGGTGATATTGTAAATCTCTACGAAGGTTTGAATGTTCCAGCAGATATTAGAATTTTGGAATCATACCAATGTAAGATTGATGAATCTGCTTTGACGGGTGAGTCGCTCACTATTGAAAAAACAATTCAATCGTTACCATCTGACACACTCTTAGCAGATCGTAAAAATATGGCGTTTATGGGGACATGCGTAGCATCTGGTCGGGCTGTTGGAGTTGTGGTATCTACTGGTATGAAAACACAGCTCGGAAAAATTGCGAGCGACATTGCTAGCTCTGATACTCCAAAAACTCCACTTGAATTAAAGTTAGAATCACTAGGGAAATTCCTTGGATTTATTGCCTTAATAGTCGCTGTTCTATTGGTATCTATTGAGATGATAATTGCTTATGGCAATCCAAAAGTAGATATTTGGGAAGCAGCAGTCGATCAATTCATCATAGCGATAGCGATATTTGTTGCTATTGTACCTGAAGGCTTGCCCATCATATTGGTCATTACGCTCGCTTTAGGAATGAGGAATATGGCTAAACACAAAGCGATAATTCGCCGAATGAAAGCCGTTGAGACGCTCGGTTCAACGACCGTAATTTGTTCTGATAAAACAGGTACTTTAACCAAAAATCAAATGACTGCGCGACAGATTTCAACTACAGAAGGAAATTTTCAAATTACTGGTGAGGGGTTCAAACCTAAAGGTGATATTCTTTTAGATGGTAAGCCACTTGGCGATGATGATTTTTCTAAACATCAAAATAATCTTGGATTTAGACTAGCAGCAGCTTGTCTTAGTCTGTGTCATAACTCACAAATTACTAAGGTTGATGGTCAATGGCAGGCCCTTGGAGACCCTACTGATTCCGCCTGTGCTGTAGCAGGATGGAAGATTAACGGAGATGTTCAAAAATTTGCCCAACGACACAGCCGCCTTCATGAGTTCTTTTTTGATACAAAAAGGAAACGAATGTCGGTAATTCATGAATATGAAGGTGAGAAATGGGTATTCTCAAAAGGTGGTGCTGGTGGCTATATCGATTTGGTAGAGTGGAAGGTTTCTGGCGACGAAATTGTACCGATTGATGAAAGTGATTTCAAACGCGCCGAGGATGCTAACAGGGATATGGCTGGGAAAGCTATGAGGGTATTAGCCTTGTGTGCACGTCGGCTTGATGATGAAGAAGATATGTATGACATGGAAAAAATTGAATCAGGACTTATTTTC
>WTIT01000101.1:15706-30689 GCA_011526375.1 Methanobacteriota archaeon | reverse complement strand
TTCTCTAGAGTTACTCCCGACCAGAAGATGCGTATTGTCAGTTCACTTCAAAATCAAGGCGAGATTGTTGCTATGACTGGAGATGGGGTAAATGATGCTCCGGCGCTCTCGAGGGCTAATATTGGAATCGCGATGGGTATTGCTGGTACGGATGTAGCGAAAGATGCGGCTGATATGGTACTTCAAGATGATAACTTTGCTAATATCGTCCATGCTGTAGAAGAAGGCAGGAAGATCTACCAAAACATAAGGAATTTCGTTAGATATCAAGTGTCTACTAACGTCGCTGCGGTATCGCTAATCGTGATTTCTACCCTCATATTCGGTTGGAACTTGCCCTTAACGGCGACCCAAATACTCGTAATTAATATCCTAATGGACGGACCTCCAGCAGTTGCCCTTGGGGTCGAAAAGAAGCATGGAAACGTAATGAATAGACCTCCAAGGCCTGTAGATGAAGGTCTACCAAATAGAAATGACATTTGGTTAATATTCTATCTTGGGGCTGTTATGGTTACTGGAACCCTGCTCGTATTCTTCTTGGCAGGTGGTGGTCTGGAAACTTGTGATGGACTACCACTGTCTGATGGTTCCAATCTCCCATTTGATCAAGCAGCCTGTGAGTCTGGGGTTGAATCTGAAATTTCAAAATGGGAATCATATGCAGATGAGAAATTTATTCATGCACAAACTATGACACTATCTGTATTCATAATGTTCCAGCTGTTTAACGTAATGAATTGTCGATCTCAAGAGGAAAGTATTTTCTCCTTGGGAGTATTTTCTAACAAGGCAATCAATATTGCATTTTTGGTTTCATTTGGACTGTTACTATTCTTTGTACAACTTGCAGATTTTACCATTCCATTCACCAGTTTTGAGATAGGCGGACTACTTTCAACCAAAGTATTGTCAATCAATGATTGGGGCGTTATCATAGCTGTTGCAGTTTTGGTAGTAGTGATAGAAGAATTTAGAAAATTGATTGTCAATTCTAGAATTTTTGCCATAAATAGTCGACCTTAGAATTTGTACATATATATTTGAAGTATGGCAGAAACCGATAATCATGACTGAATGGACATCAACGCTCACTTTAGCGGGCTGTGATGAAAATTGGGTTCAAAATCTGGCTAATTTACTCGCAGGCAACAACTGGAGTGACAATCTAAAGTCAATAGTAAAAAAATTAGCCAACGGTGAGAGATTATCAATATCAGACGGTCATATCTTATACTCACATCAAAATTTACATGAAATTGGTCAACTAGCAAATATGGTCAAACTAGCTAGGTTTGGCAAAAATGTATTTTTCAATTCAAATGTTCATATCAATCAAACAAATATCTGTGTGCTAGCATGTAAATTCTGCGCATTCAGAAGAAGCAAAAAGCAATCTGATGCATACGAATTGTCTATCGATGATTACTTGGGTGAAATGGAGAAGTACTCAGATGTCATTGATGAAGTTCATTCCGTCGGTGGACTTCATCCAGATTGGGATATAGATTTTTATGAAGATCTTATCATGGCTGCGAAGAATAAGTACCCAAATATCTCAATCAAAGCACTAACAGCGGTTGAAATCAAACACCTCTCAAATCAAAGCAGCACGTCGTTCGTTGAAACACTGTCACGATTAAAAAGGGCAGGCTTGGATTCCCTTCCAGGTGGCGGAGCAGAAATATTGAATGATCAAGTTAGAGAAATTATCTGCAATGGGAAGGAGAGTTCTGCTGAATATTTAGAAATACATCGGATGGCGCATTCATTAGGTATTCCTTCAAACTCTACAATGCTATTTGGCACCATTGAAAATATCGATGACAGGTTAAATCACATGGACAAGTTAAGGAACCTGGCTGATGAATATGGATTGTTCCAGTGCTTTGTTCCATATCCTTTCCTCCCTGATTCAACAAGGCTACCAGAGGCTCAATTAGCCACCTCAAACGAAATTCTTAGGACAATTGCTGTATCTAGATTAATGTTAGATTCTATTCCTCACATCAAGGCATACCGTATGAACATTGGAGACGAGATAGCAGAACTCGCGTTGAATTATGGTGCAGATGATGTAGACGGCACAGTGAGGCAAGAATCAATCATGCACTTGGCTGGTGCTAAGTCAAGTCTAAATTATGATATCTATCAAATGGCAAAACTTGTTTCAGATGCTGGGTATGTTCCGGTTAAACGTAATACTACTTACACTCAATTCTCATCGGTAAAGTTAGAGCCACCAAAACGGACTAAGCGGTTAAAAATGATTCAATAGGCGATAAAGATGATAGTCAACACGCAACTTAATAATCAAAAGAAATTTTCATCTTGGAAATCAACAATTGGAAGAGTTGCATTCATGAACTGCGACCCACTATTCCTTCAGCTTAGTGAGAATTGGAATGTATTACCAGCTCCGCCATCATGGCTTACAGGACACCTACTAAGGAGAGACTGCATCATTGCACCTATTCCAGCCGCTGATTATGCAAAAAACTCGGACGATTTGATTCTTCTACCTAATCTTGGTATTTGTTCCAAAGGTGAGGTTGGTAGTGTCTTATTGTTCGGCTCAAAGCCACTTAATGAAATGGAATCAATTGCCCTTCCATCAGATTCATCATCATCAGTAGCTCTTATCAAGTACATACTAAATCACAACAGATTAAATCCGGTGTTAACTGTTATGGGGCCAGATATTGAGCAAATGCTTGGCTCATCTGATGGTGCGCTGATAATAGGTGATAGAGCTTTAGATGCATCTCGCATACATCCTGATAAGGTAGTTTTGGATTTGGGACTAGAATGGCAGGAAATTACCGGTAATCCAATGGTTTTTGGAGTGTTTGCTACAAGAAAAGATACACCTCATGAAGATGTCAAGAAAGCTTACTTATCTCTCCTAGAACAACTTATCGAATTTGAATCAAACTCTAAGCGCAGAGAAAAAATTGTACACCTGTCTTCTAAAAATTCAGGATTATCTGCATCTCGACTTGACAAGTACTTCAGTGAGGTATTCAATAGATTAGACGCAGAACATATAATTGGATTAAACACATTCCTAAAAGACGCATGCGGACTCATTGGCGGCGCCGAATTTCTAGATATCTAGTCATCTTTCTTGACGGTTCTAACCTTTCTAACCTTGGCTGGTGCTGCAACTTTTCTCGTCTTAACTTTGTTCACTACTTTCTTCTTCGAGATTTTTTGCTCCCCTGGAATATCCAATTTACCATCGAGACGTTTTCTTTTAGTAGACATAATTGGCCCCTCTGTATTCCTTTGAACTTTTCCAGTGCGTCTTTTGACAACATTTTCACTAGTTGATGAATCATCATCTATGATAAACGCTCTGCGATCAGTAGGCCTCTCATCGCTTGGTATCGCATCAATAGTTATTTCCTCATCATTTTCGGCTAATGAATAATATTCAATATTCTCGATTGGTTCAGGTTTGGTATATTGTTCATTGTTTTCGTACCCGAAATCTTCCTCTTCACTACTTAATATTTCATCGATCTCATCATTATCGATATCCTCTTCAAACTCGGATTCATCCAATATAATCGAGTTTAGATTTCTTCTGCGTATCACAATCCAAATAATCATTAGTGCACCGAGCGATGAAAATACTATCCACAACAGATTGTCGCTTAATTTATCAATAACTGAATTTATACCAGAATCGGTTTGCTCAATAGCAGAGAAGTTTAATGCGGGGTCATCATCTAATCCGCTATTCCACCACAGAATGTAATATATTTCATCATCACTATCTATCTGATTAATGAGTATTGGATGATTTTCCATTTTGTGTGTTATAGACGATTCAAATGTACTTATTTGCGAGTTTAGAGTAATAGTAAGCGGAAGTGTAACATTAGGTTCGACATCAAAGCTTGTGCTTATTGCAAACTTTAATTGTGCTTTATCATAGGTTTTCGTAAAAGACAATCCGTCTACAATCTTGCATTGCATCGTCCCGTTGCTGACCTGTCCTACTGATAAACCGATAGAATTTCGTAATTTTTGAACATAATCATTTTGATCCATGTTGCCACAAAATGCATCTTCTAACATATTTGTCTCCTCGTAGCTTATTCTTTGGTCTGAAATAATCGCTCTCCTAGTCAAATTTCTAAATAAGTAGGTGTCAGATTGAGACATAGTATAGATGTCCTCAACAAGCAAAGTATCTCCTGATATTTCGAAAACCATAGATCTGATAGTATCTAAATCAGGATCTCTACTACAAACAGTTGAATTTAAACAATTAAAATCGTAATCGTCTTGGAAAGAGTCTCCATCATCATCATCATCCATTGTGTCAGGGATTCCGTCTCCGTCAAAGTCTGAACCCATCTGGCCATAGCCGTCTGGATATTGTGGCGACCCATATATCGCTATATGATTGGAATCTGTTGCCACATAAATATGCTTGAGCATTTTATTTGATTCAACGATTGCAAAATCTAATGATTTGTGCATAAGGTGGGTTTGATGGATTATTTCGAAGGTCGATCCATCAAGCGCAATTAATGCTGGATTAGAGTCTGATTGCAATACATATAGGATATCTTCACTTTCAGACCAACTTAGGCCATGATTTGCTCCCAAGTCTATTGATTGTATTGATGAACCTGTTATTGTGTAAGTGTATATATTACCCGTAATTGTTGAGATAGCAAATTTTGCATCCATGTCGCTAAATCCACAACCAACAATCTCTTCATTTAATTCTATATTGATGGCTAACTGTTCATAATCATCATCCCAAAGTACTACTTTACCGCTCTCATCTCCTGTGACAATATAATTTCCAGTTTCAGAAAAACTGTTACATGTTACGTCAGAGGTATGAGCCCCGTTTAATACAGCAATTTCACCCATCGTTACAGAATTTAATATCTGTGCACCATTGTTCATATTGGGTGCAATAATCATGGAACCGTCGGGTGAGTAGTCAATGTTCCCTGGTCGATTGTTTCCTCTCGCTTGTGCGGATAACAAATCTAAATCTTCAACATCTATTACTCTCAAAGAGTCGGGGACTGCTTCGTTAGCAGCCATACTAGCAGCAAGATATTCACCATTGGGGGAAAATTCAACATGATACAATTCACGACCAAAATCAAATCTCTTGATTAACTCTAGCGTCGTAGAATTATGGAATTCAATGAAAGTACTGTAAGAACTTGCGATGATTGTTTGATTTTGATTAATTGATACAGAGTTAGTGTAAGCATCTGATTTATCAGAAACAGTTGCGTCTAGAAAATTGATTCCAGATGAAGTTGCGTGTGCTAGAGGCATCAAAATGATCAGTGCAATTACCGTAATTGATGTAGAGCACAACTTGCCACGCATTATTGTTCGATACCTGGTACGCAGTGAACTACTTGAATATATAGTCGAATTATATTGAAAGATTGGATTTTTTGCATGTGTTATGAATTTCGAACGGATGGTTCTTGAAGGACACTAAATTGGGATAAGCATGGGAGAGCACCTTGAACAAGACGAAGATGGAAATTACATAGTTAGGATTGGCCACTCCCCAGACCCCGATGATGCGTTTATGTTCCACGCAATGACCAATGGAAAATTCCCAACACCAGGTTATCATTTCGTCCATGAGCTACAGGATATTGAAACATTGAATCATAGGGCCATGAATCAAGAATTGGAAGTATCTGCGGTCTCTATCCATGCTTTCCCTGATATAGCAGAACATTACAGTTTGATGAATTGTGGCGCATCAATGGGAGAAGGTTATGGACCGATGATTGTTTGTAAGCAGGGCGTAACAGAAAAAGATGCCAAATCCTCAACAATAGCAGTTCCAGGGTTAAAAACCAGCGCATACCTTGGTCTAAGATTGGCATGGGGGAATGTAGATGTTGAAGTTGTACCTTTCGATGAAATTATCCCGCGCATATTAGACGGGACTTATTTATCAGGACTTATCATCCATGAAGGACAATTGACTTATGTTGATTACAGCTTAGATGTTCTAATCGATATTGGTAAGTGGTGGAATAACCGAACCGATAACTATCCAATGCCGCTTGGTGGCAATGTCGTAAGAAAAGATCTTGGAGAACGCATGATGAAAGATATAACCAACTATACTAAAATGAGTATTGAATATGCAATCAATAATCCTGATGAAGCACTAGAATTTGCCAAAAAATGGGGTAGAGGAATAGATGATGAAACAAATAGAAAATTTGTTACTATGTATGTTAATGACAGGACAATTGATTATCGGGAAGACGGCCGATCCTCGATTAGACAGTTTATTTCAGAAGGGCAGTCTATTGGATTAATTGATCCTAATTTTAACGTTGATGAAATGAAATTTATCGGTGAATAACTATGTCAAATAAACCTAAAGTTAGTCAATATGGCTCTGTTGACCCTGCACCTCCACTTGTTTCTGGAAAAATTGCTGATTGGGAGTCATCTCTCACTGACAATAATGTTCCAATGTTTCAAAGGATGAGAAATGTCTTTTCCTTGAGAAATGATGGGTCAGATGCCGCTTGTATTGCATTATGCTCCGGGTTTAATTCAACTAGTGCATTACTACGTCATGAAGTGGCATATGTTTTAGGACAAATGCAGAATGAGGCTGCAATTTCTAGGTTAATCGAAGTATTGAGCGATGAAAATGAACATGTTATGGTAAGACATGAAGCTGCTGAAGCATTAGGTGCGATTGGTAATTATGATGTCAAACCTACTTTGGAGAAATTTGTTAATCACCCAATGCCCGAAATAGCAGAATCTTGCGAGGTTGCAATTGACTTGCTTGATTGGTGCAAGAGCAAAGAGTATCAACAAGTTGATTGTTAGACAAATTCAATAACTACTGAGTATACGAGGGTTTGGGGAGAAAATGCCACACGATAATGTACAATTAGCACAGGCACCTAACGGTGAGATTGGACCAAGGTGCAAAGCATGTGGTATTCGTATGACATTTGGTGCAGCAATGGTTATTGACAACAATTACTATTGTTGGGAATGTTATGTTGAAGCCACGGGAGCGGAATCCGCGACAAAAATCGTTGAAGCAGAGCAGAGATTTTGGATGGCAAGCGAATAACCTTCCAACTCTTTGATTTATGGTGTCTAAATGTTTTCATCTGGCTGGGCCCGTTTTGCGCATCAGTTTACCAACTATTATCGAAATTCTACCCTTTGGTCTCCACCAAGAACTAGGTTTAGGGAATGGATGTTCATTCCATTTGGTAACACCCCCCCAATAAGGCACAAAGCATTCTCTGATGTGGAAGGTGTTAGACAATTTATAACACAAAGGCCAATGCATTCATGCTTTTATTCCACAGCATATTGGCATAAGCCATATGAAATGAAAATGGTAGAAAAAGATTGGATTGGTGCGGATTTGATTTTTGACTTGGATGGAGATCATTTGCCGGGAGTTACCGACCGTGATTTCCCAGCTATGTTACAAGTAATTCAAGAACAAGCATTTACGTTGTGGAATGATTACTTAGAACCGGAATTTGGTTTTGATGAAAAATATTTACAAGTTACATTTTCAGGGCATAGAGGGTTTCATCTTCATTACAGGGACCCCTCACTTTTCCAACTTGATTCAGAGGCGAGAAGAGAAATTGTTTCCCACATTCGAGGAGAGGATGTAGATGTCAAAAGTAGCATTGCACGATTTCATTCGGGAGATCGGACTGGTTGGGCATCAAGAATAAACCGAGGAATGGAAGAAGCAGTAAAAAAATTGCAGTTAATATCAAGAAAAGAAAAAGGCTACACCAAAGTACTGGAAGACTTGCATGAAGGTCTAAAATCTCAGGCAAGAAGAGAAAATCGTACTAGTTCCAAAGGCAAGACTTCAATTCAAAAACTCGGAGATTTACTGATTAATGAACAACGCTCGAATAGATTACTAGAGGGTAACTTTGGTGTGTTAGACAGGTATGAATCATTATTCTTAGATATTTTAAAAACAGATACATCCGTTGTATTATCCAATGCTGGAGAAGCTGATGAAGTTGTGACTATAGATGTCAGGAGACAGATACGTTGGCCGACATCCTTACACGGAAAATCAGGTTTGAGAGTGACAGAATTCCCGTTGTCTCGATTAGATCCAGACGGTTCAAATCCGTTCGACCCACTTAGCGAAACAATTGCCCTGCAAAATAATTCCTCATTATCGGTAGAAATGATCCAAGAAGATTGCAGATTCAGATTCTTTGACCGTGAGTGGGAACCCAGTTTAGGGGATATATTTGAGGTTCCAGAATCAACTGCGACATTTTTGATTTTGAAAGGTTGGGCGAAAATAGCAAAATAATTGCTGTACATAATGACTCCAATTGTGAGGTTTTTTTCGGTAAGGTTCAATACTATTCATCTCTCCCTCCTGCTTAGGTGAGGTCATGGGTTTCAGGAAGAGCAAGAAAAAATCCACAGTCGAACCCTCAAATCCTGCTCTTCCACCTGCACCACTGCCTCCATTACCAGGCATGCCACTACCTGCTCCAGGAGCGCCAGTGATACCAGATTTACCACCGCCTGCAGAATTACCACCGGCAACTATCCCGCCGCAAGCTGATTTGCCCGCCCCATCGCTACTTTCAGCGGCAGAAAACCAACCACCAACCGTTCAAGAAAAATCATCCAATGACTATGGTGATTTGTGGGCAAAGAAATCAAACAAACCACTACCACAGATATATGGTCACATAGATAGAATATCCTCTGGCGAAGCAGGTTCACTACTCGACAGATATGCAGATAGATTCGGACACTCTTTGGATAGAGATATCATTGTCCTAAGAAAACAACAGCACGATGAAAAAATTGCCGAAATAAGAGATGCACCAGTCGTAGAATTACTCGATGAAGAGAATGAAGAATTGTCAAGTTCAGAAATTTTATCAAATTTAGAGGACAAAATTAGAGCGCTAAAACCCTCCTACCAACAAGCAAAAGCAGATGGTGATGAAGGAAAATTAGCAGAACTAAAACCACAACTAGAGTCATTATTGAAAGAGCGTAAACAACTGATGGCATCGATGTCACAACAGCAAACTGAATCTCAACCGGCCGCTAAGGCACAACCGGTTGTTGCCCAAGAAGCACAAGAAGAGGATATTTTTGTTACATTCGTATCAATTGTTGATGAACTATTAGGCTCCAATCTTCCTGCTGATATTGTTGAATCATTTGTTGCTTCTGACGATTTTAGTGTGTACCAGACAGTTGGTAGCGATCCAGCCTCTGCAGATGATGACTTACGTTCATTATTTTTCTCAATAGTCGACAATCAATTAGGAAATATGAGCCAAGAATCAATTGAACAATTTGTCGCATCAAGTGACTTTAATATTTACAGTAGCGTTGGAGAAATGTATCAATAAGGTGATTAAATGGGATTATTAGACAAAGCAGGTGGAGCCTCGAATACAACAGAAGTTAAGCCAAAGGCAAAAGCAAAAGCTGTTGCTAAAGCAAAGCCAGTTGCAAAAGCAGTTCCCAAGGCAGAACCAGCAACTCCAGTTGCAAAAGAGCCAGTTGCAAAAGCCGCTAAGCCGAAGAAAGAAAGGAAAGCAAGAGCTCCAAGACCAACCGGTCTACCTGAAGGATTCGAAATTTCAAATAAATTGGATCGTACCATGAGTTGGTTCATAAATTTTGGTTGGAATTTTGGTGTATTATTGGCGGCTATATTCATGATGGCAGGAGATACAAGCGTGGTAACAACCATTCTTCTCATAGTCGCTATAGTAATGATTATCCTCAATGTAATAGTTCTGCCAATCAAGACTGGTAGAAATTTAGGCCAATTTGTAGCCAGAATTAAATTCGTTAATTCAAGTGGTGAAAAGTCCAGTTCATTCCAAGGGATGCTATCTAACTCCGTAGGAATACTAGCACTCTTTGGCTTGTTATTTGTCACAGTTTCCACCAGTCAACTAGGTGACAAAGATGCAGGCGCTGGACCGATTGTCTGGACTAGCATTGGCGCAATATTCCTCATTTTGTATGTAGTGAATTGGCAATTTGCACGTTCAAGTCAGTATAATCAAGGTCTGTATGATGTATTATTCGGTGCATATCTCGTCAAGCACGTTCCGTCCAAAGATGAGAATGCTTCTGGTTTTTGGGCTAAGTTTGAGAGTATGGGCGATTATGGCGATAAATTCGCAGCAAGAAGAGAAGCAAAGAAAGTTGCGAAGTCAGAGAAAGCTGATGAGAGTCAAGAAACCAATGACAAAGACACCGAATCTTCTGGAGATAAGAAAACTAAGGCTAAAGCAAAGGCTGCAGCAAAACCCAAGGCTAAAGCAAAGGCTAAAGCCAAGGCAACTGAAGAATGATGTTCCGCTTAGTATGTGGGAATCATGTTTCTTGTTAGATTCAGATGGGCCAGGCCATTTTTGCTACTTTTGTTAACGATAGTTATTTTTTCAATGACACTGTTGTCAAACGATTATGCAATAATTTTTCTTCTTGTTCTTGTCTTGTTACTTACTTTGTACAATTTAATCCTAGAAACATGGGTTGCATTGGCATTTATATCTCCTGGCAAAAGAAAGGACACCACTATGGGCAGCGATTGGACTTCTCAATTTCATGAATTAGACACTACAATTCACTCTTTATCCTACTTTGACGATTTAGTCAAACCGCTTGTTATAATTGTTCATGGTTGGCGTAGTCGAGCTTCATCTATGCAAGGAAGAGCTGAGCATTATATCAAATTAGGATTCCATGTAATAATTTTTGAGTTACCCGGTCATGGTAAAAGTCAACCTGTGAGTAAGTGGACAGCAGGACATGCATCTACTGCGTTCATAGATTTCTTCGAACAATTGGGAGATGATTTTGATATGAGTCTCGTAAATGGAATTTATCTACATGGGCATAGTATGGGCGGTTTCGTGTTGTTAAGATTTGATACGGTTTCAAAACAAAATAATTTTGAGATTATGGGATACATATTAGAATCTCCTATGACATGTTATTCGCTAATTTTCAAAGAGAGTTTACATACTCTAAAGATACCAAATTTCGCCGTCAATTTGTTTTGGCGTCGCTTATCTTCTCACTTCAACCAGATTAATCCAAGGATAGCTAACGTTACAGAGCTAAACGAAGTAGATACACCATTATGGGGTTTAATCAACAATAATTGTTTAGTGATTCAAGCAGAACATGATAATCGATTGGGTTTGGAACACTATAACAATTTTCTAGATCATCAAAAACACATAACAGATTATGTTTTTGAACATCATCTCATATCAGACTTGACTCACGCCGGCGCCAGAGTTAACCTAAATCGCGATGAAAAAATTAACCAGTGGTTAAAAAAACTACCAACCTATTCAGACTCAGAATAATCAGCCTGATCTCTTGCTAGTTCCCTCATATCTTCTACTTCATCCAATTCATCTACAATCTCTTCCCCTAGTAGTGTTTCAAGTACATCTTCCATGGTCACAATACCTGATGTGCCACCAAATTCATCTGCAACAATAGCTATTTGTTGTTTGTTGGTCAAGAACAAGTCTAGAGTTGAATCAACTGAACTATTGGCAGAGATGGTCATAACATCTTTCGCAAGTTCTGATATCTTTACGTCCCATTCATCTCTACTTGCGGCCATAAGCAATTGTGAACGAATAATTATACCTTTGATATCATCTATTGATTCATCATAAATTGGTATTCTTGAGAATCTAATAACTTGATTTTCATCCATTATTTCCCTTATTGTGGAATCCATTTGGAACGCAGTTAATACGACTCTAGGCGTCATAACTTCATGAACATTAATTTCTCTAAGCCTGAGCAAATTATGAATCACAGTTTCTTCATCGACCTCAAGTATTCCTTCTTCTTCCCCAAGGTCTGCCAAAGCGGCGACATCATCACGTGTCACTAGTGATTGCTCGCCTTTTGGAAGTACCTTCTTCAACCATTGAATTGGAACAATAATTAGAGTTAGTACGATTGTGGTATAATGGAGGATATATCCAGCACTTGGGGCAAGTTTTTTCCAATAAGCTGTACCGAGAGTTTTTGGGATTATTTCTGATAAAAACAACACTGCTAGTGTTAGAATCACAGATGCCAGTGTTAACGCCTCTTCACCATACAACTTCTGCACTTCCGAACCAACTCCAGCAGCACCCATAGTATGCGCTATTGTATTCAACGTGAGTATTGCAGTAAGTGGTTTAACAGCATCATCGTCTTTTAGTGTCGCCCAACGTTTACCGTTTTTACTACCTTCTTTTTCCAACACCGCAATATGAGTATGCGGTATTGATAGCACTATTGCTTCTAAAATTGAACAAAGAAATGATACACCAAGTGCTAGTGTAACATAGAAAATCAACAATGTGTAATCCATGAAGTTTCGACGGCCCCTAGACGATGCGCTAAACCCTCCTAATGTTTCTAGTTATTCAAAATGACGCATAAATCAACCAAAATACTGAAACTCAATAAATGAGGCCATCTCGCAAGCAATTTGAGGAGACGCTATGGTAAGAGATGCCGAACACGTACTAATATGCGTGGCATGGCCATATGCTAACGGGCCACTCCATCTCGGTCACGTTGCTGGTTGTTACCTGCCACCTGATATTCAAGCTAGGTTTGAAAGAGCAATCGGAAATAAAGTGTTGATGGTTTCAGGATCAGATGAACACGGCACACCAATCACGGTTACAGCCGAACAAGAAGGCATTAGTCCTCAAGATGTTGTAAATAAATTTCATCAGATAAACACCGATGCACTGTTGAAATTAGGCTGCTCTTGGGAGCCCCAAATTGACCATAGAGGTGTTGAGTTTGGTGGTGCCCTATTCAATAGAACTAGTGATGAAAGACACAAGTTGATAGTTCAAGAGAATTTTATCAAGTTGTTAGATGCAGGATTTTTTGAGCGGAAAACCACACAACAGTATTACGAACTCAATAATTCAGGAGAAGGTAGATTTCTTCCTGACAGATATGTTGAGGGAACCTGCCCAAGTTGTGGCTATGAAGATGCTAGAGGTGACCAATGCGATGATTGCGGCGCTACATATGAAGCAATTGAGTTGAAAAATCCACGTTCAAAAATGAACCCGGAATCCACCATAGAAGTGAGGGACACAGATCATTTCTTTTATCGACTAGATCTGTTTCAAGATGCACTCGAAAAGCATGCTTCCGCACAAGATAAAATTTGGAAATCAAATGTACGTGCAATGACCAAGCAATGGTTGGATATGGGTTTGAGGCCCAGGGCTGTGACAAGAGATTTGGCATGGGGAATTCCTTTACCAATGGAGGGTGAAGAGTGGCAAGGAAAATGTGTTTACGTTTGGTTTGAGGCAGTTCAAGGTTACTCAACTTGCGCCCAAATATGGGCTAGCCAACCAGCTGTATCTTCAAAGCATCCAAAGGGTGCTAACGCATGGGAATCTTGGTGGAAGATTGATGAAGATGGCAACCAACCAAGACACCTCTATTTCCTTGGCAAAGATAATATCCCCTTTCATACAGTAATCTGGCCTGCTTTGATAATGGGATTAAACCATGCAAATGATGGCTTAGATATCAAGACTCCAGTTTCTTTACCTGGACCAGGACATCTCGCATTGGAACATAATGTTCCTGCAATGGAATACCTGATGTTAGCAGGTGGCCAATTTTCAAAATCCAGAAAACATGCAGTTTGGCTGCCATCATTCCTTGAGCGATACGACCCAGATACATTGAGATATTATCTTAGCATAAACATGCCAGAAAATCACGATACTGATTTCAACTGGCCTGATTTTGTCGAGAAAATAAATTCTGAGTTAATCGCCGCATACGGTAATTTTGTACATCGAATTCTAACATTGGGATCAAGGCTTCCTATGTCCTCTAATGGACCATTTGAGCATTTGGAAAGATCAGAGAACAATACATCACATGTCGTCAAACTCAATAAAATTCACTCTGAAATAACGACATCATTATCAAAACACCGTTACAAAGAAGCGTTGCGTTCTGCTATGAAAGCGGCACAATACGGCAATCAAATCATCCAGTCCGCTGCTCCATGGAAATATTTGTCACAAGAAGGTCAACAATCTGATGAGGGTAAGGATTCATTGGCAACTCTTTCATTTGGCTGGAGGATTTGTCGCTATTTGTCTATAGTAATGCAACCCTTCATGCCTTTTAGTTCCCAAAAATTATGGCATAATCTAGGAGAGGAAGGTAATGTTTCTGATGTTTCATGGTTTGAGGCTATCAATTGGGAATCCCCAATGACATGGAGAGAGCACAAAGCAGAGCCGCTATTCAAGCGCCTAGATTTGAGTGAGATATTGGAACATGAGGAATCACTCGTAGGTCACGACAGTGAAATTGACCAAACCCATTCGGTAAAAGGTGGCAAAAAAGGAGGCAAGAAAATGAGTAAAGAAGCGGAGGGAATTAAATTCCTAGATTTTGACGATTTTATGAAAGTTGAATTAAAAGTAGGTAAAATCACCAGTGTTGAAGATCATCCAAATGCAGACAAATTATATGTCGTTAACCTTGATGATGGAAATAATGGTAGAACTATTTGTGCAGGAATTAAGGAATACTACACAATCGAGGAGTTAACCGGAATGACCGTTGTATTCGTCGCCAATCTGAAACCGCGTCCTCTACGCGGTGTTACTTCAGAAGGCATGATGCTGGCTGCTGATGACGGTAATGGAGTTGTGAAATTAATCACTGTAGATGGAGAAATAAACTCGGGATCTACCGTTAGATGATCACATTATTTCTTTTACATTGTGCATTATTTCCTTCGCTATATCTCTACAATCACTAGCAACTTTAGGAGCATTTTCACGTATTTCTACGCCATAATCTTCAGGAAGGCTGTTTAAATTTATTTCAACATTGAATAGAGCACCTTTACATGCTGCTGTTGCCA
>WTIT01000101.1:0-15606 GCA_011526375.1 Methanobacteriota archaeon | reverse complement strand
CTGTTTAAATTTATTTCAACATTGAATAGAGCACCTTTACATGCTGCTGTTGCCAATAAAGCCGCCACACCAATGTCAGATATTGCATTTGCATTACCGTGTAGCGATAATGGCACCATTATTTTCAGCAAATCTAACGCCAATAATGCGGTACTATACGGTATTTCAGCGGCTTTAAGCGTACTTTCCCTAATTTTACTACGCCTGATAATTTTTTCATCTTCGGTTTCTTTTGGTAATTTAAAGGCAGACATAACATCATCAAATGAGTCACTGTCTTCCTTTGCCAAACGTCCAGAGTCTTCAATTATTTTGTTAGCTAATACTAAGGCTGAATCACTAATCTCCCAACCATCTGACCATTTTTGATTTCCAATTGTTAAATTAGCCACCATGGCAACTAAAGATGCGGATTGGCCAAGTGCGATTGCGCTTGCTGTACCACCACCGGGTGTAGGGTTCTTTGAGGATAGCGCGTCTTGAAATTCTCTTATTGTCATGTCAGTCCAATCCATGTTCATTCACCTCGCAATGCCCACTCAATTATCCGCTTATGTGGTATGAATTCTTCCAATTCTGATAAGCCTAGGCCATTAATTGCAGCGTTAACTAACTCTTTTTCTGATGCATTTTCATTGTCAGTATACCATTTACCAACATCTAACATCGATTGTAGCGGAACTAAACCAATTAATTCACTACCCTTTAACTCAACAGCGTGATCATTAGCGATAGATTTGCAGATTTCATAGGCTTTATGGATTGGACACTTATTCACATCTAGTATATTCATAGACACCTGACTTATCGAATGAGATTCTAGAGTAACGCCCATGCCTTGAATTTCTGGAATCATGCCATTGATTCTCATTTTGTTGCCGTTTTGGCGCTTGATCAACCTGCCAGAGCCCCGTATTATGGAACCTATTTTTTTGGCTACAACTGCATCAGTCTCGTCAACATTTACGTTGTATGCAATTAGAATATCTCTAGCGCCAATAGTAATTCCACCTGATTTTTCTGCCTCATTAGTCCAAACTGTTGGTCCATAATCAGGCAACTTAGTAGCATCGGAATGTACTTCATCATCTCCACTCAATCTAGCCTTTAGGCCCTCATATTCACCCTTTCTAAGTGATGATAATAATTTTCTTTCAGGTCTAGTGGCTGCATAACCATACAAAAATGTACAAACATTAAACCTCTGAGATATTTCTTTGGCTAAGCGTTTAGCTAATTTTACACATTCTTCCATAGTATAGTTGGATAGTGGGACAAACGGACAAACATCAACAACACCTAATCTAGGATGTTCTCCATGATGTTTGGTCATATCAATTAATTCAATTGACATCTTGATTAATTGAAATGCTGCTTGATATACATGTTCGGGGTGTCCGGCTATAGTTACCACAGTTCTATTGTAGTCCGCATCAGGCTCTACGCTCAAAACTGAGCAATGTTGTGTTTGGTCAATAGAACTGATAATTTTATCGATTAATTCTATATCTCTTCCCTCAGAGATATTGGGTACACATTCGATGATTGGTGTGGCCATGATGATTGCTTGGCTAGTCGGACTTTGAAGTTAGTTGTATAAGCCATCAGGGGACTCTCTAAGTCCACCCTTGATTTTCTTCAAATTGATTCGCTTGATAGATTCCATGAAGTCTTCTTGTTTGATATAACTTCTACCCTGGCGTATAGCAATCATACCCGCTTCAACACATGTGGCTTTTATCTCAGCACCTGAGAAACCAGTAGTTTTGTCTACAATAGTCTTCAAGTGTATCTTCTTTGTCGCCATCTTGTCGATATGCAATTGTAGAATTGCTTTCCTACCTGCGTCATCAGGGATTGGAATTTCAATTACCCTGTCAAATCTACCAGGCCTCAGTAGTGCTTCATCTAATATATCTGGTCTATTTGTTGCCGCAATGATCTTGACGTTTTCTAAAACGTCAAACCCGTCTAACTCGGCTAGTAATTGCATCAATGTTCTCTGTACTTCACGGTCACCGCTTGTAGATCCATCTAGCCGTTTTGCACCGATTGCATCAATTTCATCTAGAAAAATTATCGATGGTGCCTTTTCCTTTGCTAACGAGAATAGTTCCCTAACCATTCTACCACCTTCTCCAATGTATTTTTGTGCTAATTCACTACCAACCATACGGATGAATGTCGCATCTGTGTGATTAGCTACGGCCTTGGCAAGTAGGGTTTTACCACATCCAGGTGGACCAACTAACAGGATTCCTTTCGGAGGTTCTACTCCGACTTTTTTGAACAACTCTGGCGAGTTCAGCGGCAGTTCAATAGCCTCTCTAACTGATTGTTTTTGTTCATCTAAACCTGCTACTGAATCGTAACCAATTTCTGGCCGTTCAATCATTTCTGCGCCGCTAACCATTGGATCCCATGCATCATGCAATACTTCAATCACCGCTAATGTATCCTGATTTAGGGCTACTCTTACACCAGGCTTTAGGACCTCAGTTGACAATCTTTGATTTAATGCGACTTGGAAAACTGTTCCATTTGACGAGCGAACTATTCCGCGCTCTTTGTCTAATATGTCTTCTAGATGACCCACAATAAGTGGAGGAGATTTCAAACTCCTAACTTCCTCGTCTAAGCGATTTGCACGCTTTTTAAGAGACCTAATTTCAGATTCCATGTGCGCTCTTTCGTTAATAAGGTCCTGAGTTTGATCTTGTAATGCTCTGAATTCATCTTCAAGCATCTTCAATTCTTCATCAGTTGAAGCTTTGATGTCTTTCGAGGGTGTACCTACTTCTCCAACCATGCGAATCAGTACTTCCTATTGCCTATCATCTATGAACTCTACCATAATTCACTAGCAAATTTCATTTTGATACAGTTGTTGGAGTGACTGGTGAGGTAATGGGAGAGTGTGAGGTTTGTGGTGCGATGAAGGTCGGCACAAGGTCTGTTTTGATGGGTAAAGCCCAAGTCAATGCTTGTATGAGATGCGTAGAGAAATTAGGTTTGGCTCCGAAAGCAGTTGCACCTGGCCTAAAAATGTCCAACAGTCGCGTAAATGCTGGATATAGACCAAAGCGACGTAACAATATAATGGCCAAGAGTGAGAAGGAGCTTGTTGATGATTTTGCATCGAGGATTAGTAATGCGAGGTCGGCAAAAGGTTGGAATCATGCAGAGTTAGGAAAACGCATGGCAGAAACAGTCAATGTCATTAAATCTGCAGAATCTGGAAAACCGCCAACAGATTCAGTAGTCAAAAAATTCGAGAGAGTTTTAGGCATCACTCTAATGGAAGTTAGTGGTCCAACAGAGACCTCAAGAGTTGTCAAGGGTAATAACAGAGGTATGACCCTTGGAGATTTCTTTAACAATAACGGTGAGTGAATGGACATTCAGGTTCATTCTTTGTGGCTTGCACAAGATGATCCAAAGAAAAATACCGCCGTATTATCGTCCAAGCGAGGAGATATTACACTTCACAAAAGAGTCAACACACTACCAAAAAAAGGCATTATACTCGAACCACTCTGTGGCAAGATATTTGGTCCTGAAGACCATAATTTACTCACCCAACTAAATGGGTCACTAGTTGGCCTAGATTGTTCATGGAAACAGATAGAATCTAGTGTCGAACAAGTCATGCGAAGAACTAGATTAAAGCCAAGAATGCTACCCTTGTTCTTGGCAGCAAATCCAGTCAACTGGGGAAAACCAGGTAAGTTAACAACTATTGAGGCGCTTGCTGCAGCAACATACTTGACCGGTAATAGAGAACAGGCCTCGAAACTATTGTCTGGATTTAGGTGGGGTGAACGGTTTATTGAATTAAATTATGAACCATTAGAAGAATATTCTTCAGCTAAATCTAGTGCTGATTTAGTCGAATTGCAATTTGAATTCTTCGATTTGGAGCATTTGAGAAGTGGTGATGTAAATTAATTCCAGAAAGGTTCCAGTATCAAAAATGCACGATGGTAATTTGACCGTCGCAGTAGATAATTTAGCAATAGAAACGGTAGTTAATCTTCACTATAATCAAGATAAAATAGCCTCTTTATTAGCATCTCCTAACGACTCGAAATATTTACTGCTTGGACATCTTATCTCAGAAGGATATGTACAATTTGAACAATTAAGTGGTATAAATATTGAATCTGTCGTCATTGAAAATACGACTAAAGGTACTGATGTTTATTTGACTGGAGATTTTAGTTTGGCTTTTGAATCTAAAGCCACTAAAATTACCACCACTTCTTGTGGTGCATGTAATAATGATGGGTTGCAAGAATTAAGTGATAATCTGCCAATTAATGACTATAGAATTGAATTTGATGATTCAATACTTCACATTGGCATGGAGTCAATGAAATCATTACAAAAGGGATTTAGATTAACTGGCGGCATGCACAGTGCTTGTTTATTGTCAATTGACGGATCAATCTTATCATTTGCAGAGGATATTGGCAGACATAATGCGGTAGACAAAGTCATTGGTAAATCAGTTGCGATTGGAGCACCTAACCAACAAATTCTATTGCTAAGTGGTAGATGTGGCTGGGATATTGTGGCTAAAGCCTCCAGGGCAGGTGTTCCGGTGATAGCTAGTATCGGTGCTTGCTCATCACTCGCTGCTGATTGTGCCCGTTCGTTAGGAATCAAAATATACTCGTTCGTAAAACCATCAAGTCACATAATCATAGGTTGAGCACCTAATTTTTCCCAAGTATTCAAAAACAGATTTCAATTCTTACAATTGATTACGATGGTCGACAATACTAACGGACAAACACCCGTAGACCATAACTCACTTAGGTTATCCAAGCCAAAATCAACAGCTGCTGGCATACCTGCAGTAGTTTCTAGTGGACTTCATTCAATGAAGAAAATGGGTCCAATTAAGACAATAAAAACACTCAAAATGGTAAATCAGAAGGCTGGTTTTGATTGTCCTGGTTGTGCATGGCCAGATCCCGAACACCGCTCCGCATTTGAGTTCTGTGAAAATGGTGCTAAAGCTGTTGCTGATGAAGCCATGAGGGCCAATGTCGACAGAAGTTTTTTTGCTAAATATTCGGTTGAAGAATTATCAAAGAAAAGCGATTATTGGCTTAACAGTCAAGGGAGAATTGCAGAACCAATGTACCTCAAGAAAGGGGAAACAAATTATCAACCAATCTCATGGAGTGATGCATTTTCACTTATGTCGTCTAAACTAAACTCCTTAGATTCGCCCAACAGAGCAGTATTTTACACATCGGGTAGGACCAGTAATGAGGCTGCATTTCTGTATCAAGCATTTGTTCGAATGTTTGGAACAAATAATCTGCCAGATTGCTCAAACATGTGCCATGAATCGAGTGGTAAAGCATTGATACCAACTATTGGAATCGGTAAAGGCACGGTCACACTAGAAGATTTTAATCATGCTGACACAATATTAGTTATTGGTCAAAATCCGGGTACCAACCATCCTAGAATGCTCACAGCATTGAGGGACGCAAAATTAAATGGTTCTACAATAATCCACATCAATCCACTACCAGAAACTGGCCTAGTTAGGTTCAAACATCCACAGGATTACATTAAGCTAAATTTCAAGTCTACCAGATTGGCTGATATTCATGTTCCAATTAGAATAGGCGGTGATGCTGCTCTTTTCCAAGCTATAAACAATATTATCATCAATAAAAAGAAGTTGAATCAACATTTCATTGATGAAAACACATCAGGATTCTCTGAATATGTGAAATCTTTAGAATCTATCGA
Organism: Methanobacteriota archaeon; assembly: GCA_011526375.1. Taxonomy (GTDB): domain Archaea; phylum Thermoplasmatota; class Poseidoniia; order Poseidoniales; family Poseidoniaceae; genus MGIIa-L1. The sequence goes on along the minus strand of WTIT01000101.1, from coordinate 9,831 downwards.
GTGGCAAAGAACTTGTCGTGACACTGGTTTAGATAGAGAATTAATCGAGAAAATCGCGGATATTTGTGCAAATTCAAAGTCAATAATCTCTTGTTGGGCAATGGGCTTAACACAGCATAAAAATGGTGTAGCTGTTATTCAAGAGGTTGTCAACCTACACTTGTTGGGCGGACATATTGGTCGTACAGGGGCAGGTTTATGTCCAGTTAGAGGGCATTCAAATGTCCAAGGCAACAGAACAGTTGGGATTTGGGAGGCACCAAGCGATTCGTTTACTGAAAAAATGGAGCTCGGACTCAAGCATACGATGCCAAGAAAACACGGTTTGGATGTGGTTAATGCAATAAGAGCAATGGAAAATAATCAAGTGGATTTTTTGTTTTGCCTTGGAGGTAATTTCATTTCAGCAACACCTGATACAATTCGCACCTCTAATGCGGTAAGTAATCTGTCCATGAGTGTACATGTATCTACAAAGTTGAATCGAAGCCATCTCGTTCAATCATCGGAAATGATAATTTTGCCTTGCTTAGGCCGTACTGAAATAGATGTTCAGGCATCAGGGCCACAATTTGTCACCGTAGAGAATTCTATGGGAATTGTTCATACGTCTCAGGGCCAATTGAGCCCAGCATCTAATAAATTGAAAAGTGAGTCGTGGATTGTTGCAGAGTTAGCTGCAAATACTATGCCGGATTTGCCTATCGATTTTCGTAAATTAGTGCAAAATTATGACGACATTAGGGCTTTGATCGCAGATTGTGTATCTGGTTTTGAAAACTACAATCAAAAGGTACGGCAGGATAACGGATTTTACCTACCCAATCCTCCAAGGGATGACTGCAAATTCGAAACTCATAATCAGCTAGCTAATTTTTCGATTAATTCTTTGCCGAACGTAGATATAGAAGACAACCAATTCGTTATGATGACTATTCGATCCCACGATCAGTACAACACAACTATATACGGTCTAGATGATAGATACAGAGGCATTAAAGGGAATAGGAGAGTTGTTTTGATGAATCCAGATGATATGTTAGAACTTAAATTAAAAACAAGGGATGTTGTCGATATTACTAGCCATCATAATGATTCAGCAATAGAATCTAAACACTGGATTGTAATTCCATACAAGATTCCAAAAAGGAATGTTGCAGCGTACTTTCCAGAGGCTAACGAACTTGTACCTCTGGATTCAACTGCAGATATCTCAAATACTCCTACCTCTAAGTGGATTATTTGTACCATCAGTGGTCAAAATTCCACGAGTGAGGAGGAGTGATATTGACAAAAGGTTACATAGAATTCTTCTATTCTAATCCCAAATTTAGACGCTTATGGGCTGCATCAGTCATCTCATTATTGGGTGAATGGTTTAACACAATTGCATTATTCTTCTTAATCCTAGAATTTTCTGGTTCAGAATTTTTATTAGGAATTTTATTTTCTGTAAGAATGGCTTTATTTGCCATATCCCAACCCATCAACGGATTATTAGCAGATAGAATTAGTCGGAAAAAGTTGATGCTTTGGTCTAACATATTACAAGTTGGCCTTGCTCTATCTTTCCTGTTGGTGGATGGAGAAGAAGACATGTGGTGGTTGATTTCAGTATCTGGTTTAATGATGCTTCTTCATGGTGTTTATGTTACCGCGGAACGAGCGGCGTTACCAAATATTGTTGATGATGAAGATCTAATTACGGCGAATGCAATTGATAGCGCTTCATGGTCTACTGCATTGTGTATTGGTGCTATGCTTGGCGGAATCACAGTGAGTATATGGGGCACTGATGTAGCATTTATCATCGATTCTTACACCTTTTTGCTATCAGCCTTATTGTTGGTCCCTCTTACCTTCGAGCAGAAATATGACACTTCATCAGACGGTCCAATCATTATCACGGCATTATCAAACATCAAAGTCGGGTGGACTCGGATTTACAACGACAAAAAATTGTTGAGGATTGTATTCGCAAAATCTTCATGGAATTTAGCAGGTGCAGGATTAGCAGGTGTATTTTTGGTTTTGGCAGGGGCAGATTTAACAGGTTATGGTGCTGCTTTCGGATTCGGTTTGTTTTTCTTTGCTAGAGGGATCGGCACGGGCATTGGTCCTTTAGCTGCCCGTGCAATATTCAAGGATAAAGCAAAATGGCCATCGATTATAGGAATATTAGTATCTGTGTCCGGATTTTTTTACTTACTCGTAGGACTTACTTTGGATATTTATCTTCCACTAACTGTTGGCTTGATTATACTAGCACACTCCGCAAGTGGTGGTAATTGGGTACTGTCGACGGTTTTAACACAAACTTGGGTCGAAGATGAAGTACGTGGCCGAGTTTTCTCTATTGATATGCTGATTCTTGGTGGAACCGCCGCAATTTCTACTACTACGGCAGGATTTTTGGTAGAATTCTATGACTTATCTTTGAAAGCTGGATTCATATCATTTTCATTCATAATGATGGCATGTGGCCTATTGTTCACATACTGGAGACCTGACATTGACCAAAGATTAGAACAATAGCCTCAAAGAATTCGACTTATTGGGTATAGTCATGGAGGATGAGTGGGGAGTACTCAGGGAGTGCTTGAAGAGTGGAATTCCAAACAAATTACCACCTCATCCTGGATTTGACTCTTCAGTTGACCATGCACCCAATCGGAGAAAGATTTTGCAAGACAATGAGAAAATTCTTGCATTGAAAAATGCGCTACGTTATTTTGACAAAAAATTCCATCATGAGTTGGTCACAGAATTCTTAGAAGAGTTAGATACATTTGGCAGGATCACAATGCAAAGATACAGGCCAACAGAGTATGAAATGAAGGCATATCCTATAGACGCTTATCCGACTAATTCGAAACAAGCCGCATCAATTATGTTGATGATAATGAATAATCTAGATCCTGCAGTTGCTCAATTCCCGCATGAGTTGATAACATATGGAGGGAATGGCTCAGTTTTCCAAAATTGGGCACAATATAGGCTAGTTATGCAGTATTTGTGTGAGATGAGTGATGAGCAAACACTTGTTATGTATTCTGGGCATCCACTTGGGTTATTTCCTTCCAGCAAATCCGCACCACGTGTGGTGGTAACTAACGGTATGGTTATTCCAAATTATAGCTCAAGGGAGGATTACGAAAGAATGAACTCTTTGGGAGTCTCTCAATACGGTCAAATGACAGCAGGGTCATACATGTACATAGGGCCTCAAGGTATTGTTCATGGCACCACAATTACATTACTAAATGCGGCCAGAATGCACTTGAATCTTCCACCAGAGAAAGATCTATCTGGAGTTACTTTCGTTACATCTGGTTTAGGTGGCATGTCCGGAGCACAGGCAAAAGCCGCTGTGATTAGTGGTGCTGCATGTATTGTTGCAGAAATGAATGAACATGCAGCAGTGAAGAGATATCAACAAGGATGGTTGACTCACATTTCAAATGATGTAGATGAATCAATTGATTTGATGGTAAATGCTGCATCAAATAATAAAGCGATATCTGTGGGTCACATTGGTAATATTGTCGAGTTATGGGAAAGGATCGTTGAGCGTAATGTAAATATCGACTTGGGTAGCGACCAAACCTCGCTCCATAATCCGTACCAAGGCGGATACTTTCCAGCAGATTATACCTACGAAGAAAGTACTGCCATGATGTCTAATGCTCCTGAGAAATTTAAACAAGAAATACAAAAAACACTCCGGAGACATGCAGATGCAATAAATACATTATCATCCAATGGGATGTTCTTTTGGGATTATGGCAATGCATTCTTACTAGAAGCATCTAGAGTTGGCGCAGATGTTCTAAATGAAGATGGTAGTTTCCGTTATCCTAGTTATGTTGAAGACATAATGGGACCCATCTGTTTTGATTATGGTTTTGGACCATATAGATGGGTATGTACATCTGGGAATCCGAAAGATTTAGCCAAAACAGATGAAATAGCCCGTTCAGTTCTCCAAGAACTAGCTAAACAATCAAAACCCGCTATCAGTCAACAACTTACCGACAATATTAGATGGATAGAACAAGCCGGACAAAATGAATTAGTTGTCGGTAGTCAGGCTAGAATCTTGTATGCTAATGACATTGGAAGAAGAAAAATCGCCTTGGCTATGAATGAAGCAATAGCAAATGGGACAATATCTGCCCCGATTGTTTTAGGAAGAGACCACCATGACGTATCAGGTACAGACAGTCCATACAGAGAAACTGCAAATATCAAAGATGGTTCAATGTTTACTGCTGATATGGCTGTGCAAAACTTTGTGGGAGATTCATTCCGTGGAGCCACGTGGATAAGCCTGCATAATGGCGGTGGAGTTGGTTGGGGAGAAGTGATTAATGGTGGATTTGGCATGCTTATAGATGGTAGTGATGAATCTGCTCGAAAAATAGAGTCTATGCTTCACTGGGATGTAAACAATGGTGTTGCTAGGCGTGCCTGGGCAAGAAATCCGGGTGCTATCGACGCAATTAAAGATGCTATGAATGAAAATTCACAACTCAAGGTTACTATCCCAAACATAACCGATGATGCTATTTTTGACGACATATTAGGGTGATTTAATGGGTAGGTCGGTGGTCTTAGATGGCAATACGTTGTCTCCTGCTGAAGTTATTGCCATAGCAAATGGTTCTGCACAATTAGAGTTATCCCAAGACTCATGGGACCGGATAATTAATTCAAGGAAAATTGTTGATGATATTGTGGCTTCAGGAGAAGTAGTTTACGGAATTAATACTGGATTTGGATCACTAGTTAATACAACAATAGATTCAGAAAAATTGCAAGAATTACAAACTAATCTAATCCGGTCGCACGCTACTGGATTAGGAGATAGGATGGATAAAATATCCGTTAGAACGATGATGATTGCAAGAGTTAATTCATTTGCTAAAGGTTATTCGGGGGTACATCCAAATGTTGTCCAACAATTGATTGATTACATCAATTTAGACATTACTCCATACATACCAAGAATCGGTAGCCTTGGTGCTAGTGGCGATCTTGCCCCTCTATCGCACATGGCGATAACATTGATCGGTGAAGGGCATATTGTTGGCGCAGATGGGGGGTTGCTTGAAACCAAAGAAGTATTGACAGAAAAAGGACTAATTCCTGTAGAATTAAATGCCAAAGATGGGCTATCTTTGATAAACGGCACAAGTCAAATGCTCAGTTATTCAATAATTTCTCTAACAATGCTCAATGATTTATTACCTATTGCTGATGTAATCTATTGTGCCTCTTTGGATGGATTTAAGGGGAGTATATCACCATTTGATGAAAGAGTTCACAATGTAAGACCTCACCCTGGTCAGTTACTTGTCGCAAAAAGAATTCGAGAAATAATGCAAGACTCAAAAATATTAGCCTCCCACATTGATTGTGATAAGGTTCAGGACCCATATTCATTTAGATGCGCGCCCCAAGTTCACGGGGCTGTTTACGAAGCATTACTCGCAATGCAATCAACTATCCAAATAGAGATGAACAGCACAACAGACAATCCGTTGGTTTTCCCCGGAGAAAACGGTAAATCTGGCAAGATTATTTCCCAAGGGAATTTCCACGGAGAAATTTTGGCTCTATGTGCGGATAGAATGTCATTGTCTATTTTTGAATTGGCCTCAATTTCTGAGAGAAGAATGGACCAGTTGTTAGATCCAAAAAAGAGTAACTTGCCGCCCTTTTTAGCAAAGGATAGTGGGTTAGAATCGGGATATATGATCGTACAATACAGTGCAGGGGCAGCACTTGCTGAATTACACGGTCATGCTAATCCTCGTACCGCATTTTCAACTAGTACCTCAGCTGGCCAAGAGGATCATGTTAGCATGGGTGCTACAGCATGTTGGAATTTGTATCAAGCTTGCATAAGACTTTCAGAGGTACTTGCCTGTGAATTATTGATTGCTTCTGAAGCAATAACATATCACGATTATTCGCCGTCACCGACAGTCCAGTCATTGATTTCATTAGTTAGGAATATATCTCCCATTCTTGATAGTGATCGATCTACAAGTGAAGAGTTAATGCAAATTGCTGAACATCTTAGGGATGGATCATGGTTGGCAAGAATTGAAGCTGAGAATTTCAAATTATCAAGATAGATTGTAATACTTGCGTTCGATCTCATTTAATCCAGTCAACTGCCTAATTCTAAACATATCTGTCGCTAAGTCACTTGCTTCGATTAATGATTCATTATCGTGAATGAACCTTTCCAGTTCTGTTGCCCTACGGACGTCTTCTTCTACAGATTGGTACAATTCATATGCCTGGTCAATATCATATGTTAAAGCAGGTTCTATCCTGGAAACATCCAGACCCATTCTGCGCCACTGTAATATTCTCTTTACCAATATCTCGTTAGTAAATCCCAATCTAGGCAATCTAGCGAGATAGGCCATCCTAGGTCCACCATCAATAGCTAATTCGAATAAATTGTTATCTTCCTCTGGCAAAACCACGTTCTCTTCTTTCTTGTCCTCAAATTCATAGGATTCCAATTCTGGAGTGTTAATTTCTAATTTGTCTGATAGGTGCCTCAGTTTAATAATCCAGTCACTATCGAACGCTAGGCTATTAATACAATAAATTACTGCCCAGTTCCTTGATTTTAATAAATCAGCAAACGTAACCAGTCTTGATAATAGTTCACTGTTATCGCCATTATTGTATAAGTACTCAAGACCATCTATTAGGAAAATATTATTTTTTGTTTCATCATGATTGGTTATTGATTGTATTATCTCTTGAATTGATGGTTTAATCGCTGTATTCTCCTCATTATTTGCGATCCAAAAATGGTTAATTTTTGATAAATCGAGTTTCTCAATTAGTCTTCTTGTGGGTAATCTGGAGTATAATGTGAAGTTATATTCTTGATTTAAATCCATTAGTAGTTCGATATCCATTGACAATTTATCATAACTATCAAACTCATAGAGGTAGACAATGCCCCGCTTCACCTCCACTTGACCACCAGTCGTGGAATGTAGCCAGTCATATATACATTTGAGGCATTATTACCCGTCAATCATTATATCATGGGTAGTAATCCGAGAATCGGGTGTGACTATGTCCGATGCTGAAGAAAATGATATTCCAATGGCTGAATGTGGTTCCTGTAGAGCCATAATCCCACTAGATTCCAAAGATTGTCCAGAGTGTGGGATTAGTTTTTCAGGCGTATCGGATGAAGCCTTGGGTGAATGTGGGGCATGTAATTCTCTTGTTCCTTTAGATTCCAAAAGCTGTCCTGAATGTGGAGTTTATTTTGTAGCCGACGAAGTCCTTGATGTACTGCGTGATTGGTTTAACAACACGGGAATTGATGCGAAGGTTTTGTTTGCAAAATTTGATTCAGATAGTGACGGTTCAATCGATGCGGACGAACTTAGAGATGGTTTGTTGAAATTAAATTTAGCAGACCTACCTCCATCTCAAATTGACCGTTTGATTTCTGAAGTAGATGATGACGAAGATGGAGTAATTAGTCTTGAGGAACTTGTAATTGCGATTAACGGCGATGAATCCCAAAAAGATGACAAATCTGCTGGTGATGAAGCCGAATCTAAATTGCAATATTCAGAAAATGTTGTTCAAAGAGTAATGGAGAAATTCGAAATTTCCGATAAAGATGAGTTTTTGTTATACGCGAAACAATTTGATGAGAATGAAAACGACTACCTAACAGAAGCAGAGTTGAAATCGGCAGCAGAGAGTTACATTGCTGAACAATCCAAGAATGAATCCAACAAAGAAATTATTGAAACTGAAGCCGGCGCGAATGAATCAGTGATTGAAGAAGATGATTTGGATGTGGAGGAAGAAACGGTTGATGAGTCTGATGAATTAGATGAGTCAACCGAATCATCAACAGAAGAAGATGTCTCTGAAGGTGAAGAAGATGGATCAACAAGCGATGAGGTAGATGATTCGATTGTGGAAGATGTTGAACCTGATAATTTAGATGCTCAAGATGAAGATTTAACTGCTGAAGATTACTTAGGCATATTGCTTGATGCAGCACAAGAACAAAATCTCACCATTCGTGCTATTTTTGAGTCAATGGATTTAGATGACGACGGCGTAATTGATGGCCCAGAACTTCAATCTGGGATTAACGAAATAGCCGGAGAATACCTATCTCCTGGAGAAATTATGTCAATAATTTCACTGGTAGACAAAGATTCTGATGGTCGAGTTAATGCGTTAGAATTGATTGATATCATAGAATCTATGGATGTAGAATTGGAAAGTGATAGAACGAAAACCCCAATGGCAATATTAGTTGAGTATATGGACGCTTTAGACATTGACCCAGGCTCTTTCTTCAGAAAATTGGATACTAACGGTGATGGCGTAATTAACCGTTTAGAATTAACTCAAGCGTTTTCAGACCATACTAATGATGAGGTTACCGATGAAGCGATTGAAGAGTTAATTGACATGTTTGATAATGACGGTAATGAGTCAGTTGATCTACTGGAATTTATTGAAACAATTGAATCCCACGAGGAAATAGAACACGATGAAGCAACAGCGCTTTCGAAGCCTAAAGAATTCCCATCTAAGTGGCAAAAGAAAATGATGTCAAAACGTTGGAAAGATGTAGTATGGCCACTAATCCACGCAGGGTTTGTGTTTTTCATCATTCTGTGGGTAGTAAACGGAACATTGGCTCCATTTGTTGATGGTAATGGCGGAACAGTCCCACTAGACACTGATTTCGGTCAAACAATTGGCGAGGATGGTACCTTGTACCTAAACGGCGATCCATATCCATGTGATGACACTATTCAGAAAGATGGTTGTAAGAATTCATTAACACCGTTTGCAGGTGAAGGAGGCTCTCTTTCAATGCCTGCTAAGTTCTATTGGGACGGTGTTATGTTTATCATACTCGGAACAATCGGGCTTGTGGGCAGTCTCTTTATTCAACTATCTTTAGTCCCATCATGGAGAGCAAGAGTAAAAGCCATGCGAGAAAATGAATCAGAAAAAGAGGAAGTTAAGGAAGCTGTCGCCGGAGAGGAAGAAGATGATTCAGTCGATGGCGCTTCCAATGATGAGGCCGTGGAAGAAGGTATAGAAGCCGAAGAATCAGATCAAGAATCAGATGATGAGGACGATTATGAAGAAGATGAAGATGAAATCGACATAGGCTCTTACATAGGATTAGTGCTTGAAGATGAGGAAGTATTTGGTACAATCATAGAGTTTGATGATGATGAAGGCTTAGTAACAATTGAAGAAGATGGAACTGGTGATCTAGTTACTGGTTACCAGGATGACATGTTTTTAGAAGATTAAAATGACTTCTGACAAATTAGACTCATTCAAAAACATGGCGGAATGTCCTGCGTGTGGTTGTATAGAACATAAAGGCTCATTTAGATGCCTTGGATGTGGATCATTTCACTCAACTGTCCACTTAGTCGAACGAGATGCACCACCACCAGAACAGAGATTTGTAGAGGAAGTAACTTTAGATCCGCGGGCTTATTCAATGGGTCCCAATCAGGAAATTATTAATGAAGAATTTGAACAGAGTAACGACGTTACATCATGGCAAGGAGGTTCTACAGACTTCAAATTTTCAGATGAGTCTTCTGAAGAAGGCGGCAGAAATGAAATCCCTCTTCAAGAACCCGAGGAATTATGAGAATTGATTAAACGTCTTTTGAAAGAGATTTATTATTTCTCCTTATACAAACAAAGTTATCCAAAAATCATTGGTGGGCTCGGAGAGAATTGAACTCTCGATCTTCGCCATGTCAAGGCGACGTCATA
>WTIT01000111.1 GCA_011526375.1 Methanobacteriota archaeon | reverse complement strand
GCGGAGGTCGCAAAATAAAAAACCAGCCTTTCAATGTGGATACATAAAAAGGACATAGCTACATTGCAACGAGGATTTATTTTCTCAGAGAAAGAGGAATAATGCTCAGGGATAGACCAATCCGCATGGATCTTTCTTGTATTTCTCGGGGTCGGGAGTGATCACTCCGGCTTCCTTCAAGGCGTTCCACATTGCTTTTGGGCCGCTATCACCGCCATCCTCGGTGTCTTTGAGAAGACAAGCCACTTCATTATGGAATCGATTAAGATTCAACGTAAGTGAGAACTCCGCATTGTCGGGGAAGGCGAATACCATTTTGATAGAAGGAGAATCCATGGTTGGGTTTGGGCGTCTAGAGGACTACTGACGATAAGGACTGCAATCCCTCCTTCATATACTAAACACGGGCGAGGGCAATATGCCCAGATGCCTAGCAAAACCGTCATTGGCGCGCAGATGCCGAAGTGCGGTCCAAAACAGAAATTAACGAATGATGCCGCTTCGACAAATATTAACGATTATAGTCATTTCCAAGGCCGGAAAATTATAATCTTTCAATCAGGACACGACCAAGAAAATGAGTCAAGGACAAGAACGGCCTTGTCGAATAAGCAGAGACAATTTGTTCTGGTTAACAAGGCGACATTTAATCTTAGCGGATCAAATCATGGCTTAATAGAGAAAAGCAACGTGCAAGGACAACACTTACGAATTCAGGCAACACTAAATGTGTTGGAGTAGACGTTGGGTTGTCCCTACTTGAATTATGCCGGCCCTTGACAGGAAAAAGACAATGGGCTGTCAAATTTTGCACGAGAATCATGAGATTGTTGAGAAATGCCGTTAGATGACGTCGCTTTTATGGCCTTAAAATTTTGAAAAGAAATCGAGATCTTAAACGGGTCGACCGTCGCGAGCAATAAGCGTACATTAAAAAGATGATAACACGTTATGGTGAAGAATTATTGCAGAGTGATTGAACAATAATCACTTCATGGATGCTACGCTTCAAGAAACTCGAGAGAAGTTCATCGAACTTGTGGACTCGAGCAGCCTTCGCGTTGATCAGATTATTTCAGTCAACCGCATGAGATGTCAAAATTTTTAGGTGTCCATTTAGACCTATGAAAAACCCAAGCCTTTGAATTAAACGATTGGGCGAAGGATGACCTAGACAAGCGCAGATATGTTTCGGCAAATGGCTCGACTATCGGTGGCTCATGAAGAGCATAAATCCACGGACGTATGAGCACATTGTCGGAAAGCATTTTTCGCTACCATCATAAAAACTAAGCATATCGCTGTTCTGGTACCGAAATGCGCTGTAGTCTAGCGGTTAGAACAACTGGCTTTCCCCCAGGAGACCCGGGTTCGACTCCCGGCAGCGCCAAAGAAAGTTTTCTTCCTTTTTCTTGTTAACGATGCTAGCAAGGGAGACTTGAATAAATCCGTTAAAGAATTGCCCAAAGCTGCCCAAATAGAAATGCTCCTTCGGAGCCAACCAAACTTCATTTAGTGCGCTATGGAGGCGCTGTAGTCTGGCGATTAGAGAAATACTCGTTGCCAGACGAAAATGAAGTTTACAAAGACTTAAGAAGCAGATTCTTTGGAGCATGGAAGTTGGGAATTCTATTAACATCTCGGATCGTGGACATTGGTACCAAGGCTTCAAAGGAGAGACCTACCATACAGGCTGGCGCTGTAATCTAACGGCTAGAACCCCATAAGCCGGGTGATCTTGAGCCCAAAAAGGCAATATGAACCTTATTTTTGAACAATTGCAACAAAATCGATGCGGAGGAGATCCGCTCAAGAAAGCGAGAACTCGAATGTTTCCACTCGTACGGCGCGGTGACAAAATCTTAAAGCTGAAGAGCGTTGCAGTCTAGCGACTGGATTCCAAGTCACGAAGAGCTAATATCAACGAGTTTCCCGTCCATGTTTTATTCCACAGGAAATTAATACCTGACCATTGGGTCGTGCCCATTTTGGACGTGGAAACGGATGAGACTGTAGATGGATTGAACTGTTGTCACTCGGGAATTCATGCTGATGCGAAGGAAGCATAGCACTGCAAAATTTGTATGTTCATCAACAAACAACGGAGTGGCAGGGGACGAGGAGCAATCTTGCTAACGATTTGTAGCCCGTATCTTAATGACTCAACGAGATCGGTTAAGACAACCCAAATCCACGTAGGAACTATATATACTGCTATATCGGTGATAGAAAAGGCCGAGAAAACCGACCTTAGAAAATAAGGTCAAATGGAATATATATCAATTTTTGGCCGTTTTACCTGTTGCCAAGAAGTAGCAAGAATGCTCGACAGTTCTAGAGAGACTAAAACGTCATCGTACGGGATTCGCCACTAATATTCATTGCGTATTGCAACTCCGTTGGGAATTCAGTGACGCCAACAGCAGCTTTAACTTTAACAAAAAACCTATAATGGTGGAAGCAAATTGAACAACATATTTGGTCAATAGATGGCGTTGCTATAGTCAATCGACATTGGCACAGATGCGGCATTGGGAACTCAAGAAGAGAACGTCGCTTACAAAGTGCTCTTGCCTTCCAAACAAAATCGTGTAATGAATTACACGTAAAGGAAAACTGCAGAAACGCAGGAGAAAATACCAGGGACGTTTATTTGAAAATGGAAATGCATTTGAATCAGCGTTTCTTGAATGAGCGCAGTACTCCAAACTTCGGAGAAGAAGAGATAGCAAGCACTTTCTTGCCATTGGTCTTTTGTAGCATTTTGCATATGTGCAAAATTCCCAACTATTTTTCTGAAGGAGGAGAATATTTGTTAATATTTTCTCCAAAATCGAGTACTGATTACAAAAGCCTAAGAATGCAAAACTGTATATTGCAACAACGAATTGCAATAAAGTTTGAAACGGCGGCCGTACAACTGATAAAATTGTCCATAGATGGCGCTCTGAAAAAAGAAACAAAAGAATTCTATGGAAAATATGATACGCCATACTATTA
>WTIT01000046.1 GCA_011526375.1 Methanobacteriota archaeon | reverse complement strand
CAGCAAAGCGTAAGAGCGTATTGATACTATCTATCCTCTTGTTCTCACTTATCTCCAACGTACAGGCTAGTGAAGAATCAACTCCTGTTGCACAATTTGGTACCGGCTTTACTGAAGTGGTAATTGCTGATACATCCGATGATTTATTCGACCCCAGAGATTTAGAATTCCACCCAGGAAGAGCCAATGAGTTATGGATTGCTAACCGTGGCGATGACAGCATTACCATTGTCCACAACACCGGACTAGACAATCAATTCTCTGAAAACCGTCAAGATTCAAATCATAACCATTTCTTGGAAGAAGTAAGTGCCATAGCTTTTGGTGCTTATCATCCAGAATTTGACTGGCAGTGGGGCTCAGCTCAAGAAACTCAAAACACCTACTGTGGTGTTGGAACACCAAATCAATTCATGGGTCCAACACTATGGCCCTCGTCACTAGACCATTATGCGGTAGAAAACCAGAACAATGGCAACGGCTTACTTGGCAGCCATATCGATATGAATCATGAATCGCCGGATGGTATGGGAATTGCTCATGATAATGGTAACGCTTACTGGTACTTTGATGGATATTATGGTGAATTGGTGTATTATGATTTCCAAATGGACCATGATACAGGACAAGATGATCATTCTGATGGAATTGTACACAGGTACTCTGACGTACAGTTAACTAGACAGGGTGGAATTCCGGGCCACATGATTTTAGACAAGGATTCAGGTATTCTTTACATTGCTGATACTGGTGCTAATCGTGTATTGTGGGTCAATACCGATGATACATCAGTCAACACAATTGACATCATGAACGACCCATCCAGGCTTGAACCTCTAGCAGAATATAAGCGAATGACCGGTATCGAATGGGGCGTTTTAGATACCGGACTAAGTCGTCCTTCAGGAATTGCATTACATGGAGATACGCTATTTGTTTCAGAAAATGGTAATGGCGAAATAACCGCATACAATCTCGCTGATGATGGTAAAAGTGCCGCAGTTGCAGATACTATCCAAACTAATGCAGTATTCATTATGGGTCTAGAGGTTGGCCCAGATGGCCATCTATACTACGTTGACAATGGCAGAGACCAAGTGATAAGGATTGACCCTTACTTCGATATGGATGCAGATGGTGTAATGGATGATGATGATAATTGTCCTTTCATTGCTAATGCTGATCAAGCAAACTATGATGGCGATAATTTTGGTGATGCTTGTGATGATGATGATGATAATGATACAGTCTTAGATGAATACGACAACTGTCCAACAGGTGAGAAAGGTTGGAATTCAGTACTCGCCCTTGATTATGATTTAGATGGCTGTATGGATGCTACCGAAGATACAGATGACGACAATGATGGTATCATCGACATCAATGATATTTGTCCGGTTGGTGAGAAAGATTGGTGGTCAAGAGCTTCCAACGACTATGATGGTGACGGTTGCCGTGATGAAACCGAAGATTTAGACGACGATAATGATGGAATCTGTGATGCAGGAAATGACGACACAACCTGCACAATCTCAGCAATGGCATCAGACCTTTGTCCATACTCATCATTAGAATTTGACTCAAATTCAGTGACTGACAATGATGGTGATGGTTGTGAGGATGCAACAGAAGATGACGATGATGACAATGACGGTTACGCTGACGAAGTTGATGATTGCCCATTAGAAAGTGGTTCTAGTTTCAACGATTTAACCGGCTGCCTGGATACAGACTACGATGGTTATACCGATAGTCAAGATGCTTTCCCGTTAGATACTAGTCAGTGGGCAGACACAGATAATGATGGCTATGGTGATGAGGTAAGAGGAACTGATGGTGATTATTGCCCGGATATTGCCGGAACCTCGACAAAGGACAGAATTGGTTGTCTTGACAGTGATGGTGATGGTTGGTCTAATCCTGATAGCGTGTGGAGCATCAACTTAGGTGGAGACGCATTCCCAGATGATGCAACTCAGCATTTTGATGGCGATCAAGATGGTTATGGAGACAATGCTGAGGGTAATCAACCAGATGCCTGCCCAAGTGTATTTGGAACTTCAAACATGGATTTGTTTGGTTGTCGAGACAGCGATGGGGATGGTTGGTCCGATGCTGCTGATGCGTTCACCAGTGATGCAACACAATGGTCAGACCAAGATGGAGATGGCTATGGTGACGAAATTGGCGGCAACCTACCAGATGCCTGTCCGACAGAATTTGGTAACTCGACGATTACTCGCTATGGTTGCGTTGATTCCGATGGTGACGGATTAGATGATGAGTTAGATGCATTCCCGCTTGATGCCTCTGAAACAATTGACACAGACGGTGATGGAGTAGGCGATAACGTCGATGCCTACCCGCAAGATTCCACTAAATCAGTGTTCGAGTCCGAAGATGAAAGTTCAACAAATATTGCAAATATTGCAATCATTGTTGGAGTTATATTGGCATTGATCGTAGTATTTGTTTTGTTTACGACCCGCAAAAAACCGCCTGAAGCAGACTTGCCAGTGATGGGCATGGATGCTACCAAAGCAATGTTCAATCCACAACCATTGCCATTGCAACAACCTGTTGTCACGCCTCCTCCACAGGCGGCTGCGCCTCAAGGGCCACCATTGCCGGCTGAAGGATTACCCCCTGGCTGGACCATGGAACAATGGGCTTGGTATGGAGAAGACTACCTTCGAGACCAATGATTAATCTACCACATCAGTAAACCACGAACTAATGGATTGCGAAACTAGGGCCAAGACTTGGAATTTTCTAGTTCTCATTCAAGATTGTAGTATCGCTGCAATTATGACTGCAGTGTTAGCATTACTCCTCAGAATTGACACATTAGTGGAATTGTGTGCAATCTTTGCTTTGTGCTACATTACTGTTAGAATGTATCATAGAGTAGCCTGGTCATTTTTTAGTGGTTTGACCAACAATCGAATCTTGCGAAAGTATCTCTTTGGCAATAATGCCAAGCGTTAGAAGGTCAAATTGTGGCGCCGATTATGGGGTTCGAACCCATGACCTTGGGATTAACAGTCCCACGCTC
>WTIT01000102.1:4382-12610 GCA_011526375.1 Methanobacteriota archaeon | reverse complement strand
GTATGAATGTTATGTTAAAAAAAATAAAAAAAAAGCCGGGAATGGAGCCTAAACTCCATCCCCGGCAATTATGCTAAATCCGCAGATTTAACGTGCTTTTACATCAGGTGATGATCAACCTCAGTAGTCCCATTCTTTGTCGTCGTCGCCTTCACCTTCTCCACGAGATAGGATGAAAGCACCTACGATAAACGCTACAACTACTACTGCACCAATAACTCCCCATGTCCATGTTGGAACACCAGAGGACGCTTCACTGTCGGTAGTGGTTGTTCCATCATCAGGGTTAGTTGTGTCTTGAGCTCGGTCGTACAGAATCGAATCTGTTGATGCACCGTATGCAATGTTCATTACCGCATCGTGAGGCACGATACCGAAGTGAACTTGTGTGGTCTCAACTGTGGTGTACTTAGCAATGGTTGCTTCAGTTCCGTCCGTAACCATCTTACATGCACCGGCATCAATCATGACCTTCATCTCTGAAGCAGTGAATTCACCACGGTTGTAACATACATACCAACCTGCAACATCACTGTCTTCTGCAGAAGCGGTCCACTTGACAACCCAGTTTTCTCCGGACTCGGTAATAGTAACATCTGTTGCGGTAACCATAGCAACTTCAGAGTCAGAGGTTGCTGTAACACTGACGGAGTCACCACAAGCATACTCGTTACAAAGAGCCGCAGTTACGTCGTATACTGTGTTGTGTGTCCCAGAGGAGAAAGTGAGAGATCTTGTGTCAGACTCTACTCTATCATAGGTGACTTCAGGGCTTGCACAGCCAGAAGCATCAACACAAACAGTGATTCTAACGTTCTCAGAACTCAACAAGGTGTCGTAATTGTATGCGATGACGATATCTCCGCCCATAGTTGGTGTTGCAGTTAATTGAGTGATGGTACCAGCTGGCGGGTCTGGAGTTTCACAGTCCTCTGCGATTAGGTAGAAGGTTGTTCCAGCTGGGAACATATCTGAGCCTGCAGGGAAGTTGTAAGTGTATCCAGATGTTGTAGCGTCAACTTCGTCTACTTCACCAGATACTACAGTAAATACCTGGTTTCCGGTAGCCATCCACATCTGCATAACATCCAAGTCACTTGGGAAGTGAACGGTCATGCTGTGAGAAATTAGCACTGATGAATCGTAGGTAGTTGATGGGTTGACAGTTACTGCTCCAACCGGAGTTGGCACATTTGCACAAGCAGGGTTGGTAACAGGGTCAAGGGAGCCATCGGCGAATCCTACTGTAAGTCCAGAGGTTCTTGCATTAACATTGTATACTGCAGCAAAGCCATCGGCAAGTCCACTGGCTACAAATGTCTCTGATACTGATACTTCTAGAATCAGTGATTCGTCTACGGAGTTGTAGATATCGGACACAGTCACACGAATTTCGACAGTTGGAACCATGGTCACGGTTACGGTAAAGGTACACTCACCCAACATTGCTAGATTGATGTCGTCACAGGCTATTGCGTTACCTGAGCCGTCATTCCAAGCATACATGAGTTCATCGCCCTCGACGTCGAAAGCGTTAGCGATGACAGTCATTGAGTCCCCGACAACCACTGTCTTTTCCAATGAAGTTAGAGAGAGAATTTGTGGTTCGAAATTGATTACAGTGACATCGTAGTCGTATGCATTGTTCACTAGAATCACATCAGCCCTCTTATCGTCGAGCATCATGTTATCCTCGTCGTACTCTCCCAACATGTTAGCGACTGCTTCGACATTGTAATCTCCTTGATCCATGTTCGCAGTTACACAAGCATATCCTAGGGTATCAGCAGCAGTTCTCTCTGTGGCGAATCCCAAATATGAGTGTGTGTATTGCATTAGCGCAGTACATTCGGTTGCTTCCAACACAGTTTCAGTGCCAGTTTCGTCGGTAATTGTGAATGTTACGTTCCATTCATAGATTGGAGTGTCTGATGAGGAGGTGTGAGTTACTTCAGCCACTAGATGGTAATCGCCAGTAGATACTGGTGTGCCAATATCTCCGCCGATGAACCCGTATCGGTCACTTGGACCTTCCATACCTTCGCCGTTCTCATTCTCAGCATCTCCTTGCTCAACTGGTGCAAGGAAGAAATCAGTTAGGGTGATGTCGTGGATTGTGGATGCAGACCCATAAATCATGGCCGCATTGTTGCCACTAAATTCATCTTCAGCATCTACACCAGCAATCATTCTCTCACAGAATGCATCGGCTGTTGCACATCCGTCATTGTTGTCAAATACATAATATGATTCAATAGATACAGAAACCGAGTAATCACCGTCTGAAGGTGGAGTCAATGTGAAGACTGCCTCTCCAGTAAATGGATCTACTGTTGTTATGTCTTCATCATGCCCGATAATCAACTTAGTGTCAGTGACTGTGTTGCCATCGCCATCATCTGAGGTGGTAACAGTTTTTGCTACACCGATGGTCTCTAGCAATGCAGATGAGCCTGCCACATCAGCATTGGTGATTGAGATTGACATATTTGTTGTTCTAATATTCATGTTAGGAATTGAAGATGCAAGGTCTACTGTTAGTTTGAAATCTACATCAGCAGTTCCTTCTACGGCACCGTTGATTGCTTCACCATTTTCATCTAACCAAGCAAGGTCGACAACTATGTCATGATAATCCTTAACGCTTACTGCAAATGAAATTTCATTGTTACCTGGGTCTCCAAGTACTTGTGAAGAAACCTTTACCTCAACGAAATAGTCGCCGGATTGTGGAATCCACTCGATTACCGCACCGCTAGTTGTCTTTAGGGTGGATTCTCCTCCATCAATGTATGCACCTGGCGCTAGAGTGCTTGCTTGACAAGAGTTAGAACAAACTGCTTTGTCATTGGCCCAGGCCAAAGAAGCACCGTTGGAATCTGTAGCAACATCGCCACGCTGTCCATTGAGTGAGTTGTATACAGTAACTGTGTACTGCATGTTAGTTAAGTCAGCGTCTCCGCTGTTTCTCAAGTACGCTTTGAAATTGACTGGCTCGCCTGCTAGCATTTGGTTGGTAGGCGATCCATCCACGTACAATGTTTCTCTAGGTGAAGTAACATAGACAACTTCTGGATCAGCACCAGCTCTTGCGCTTGTTTCTTCAAATTCTTTCTGCTCTTGTAACTCGTACACATCGATACTGGATAGAACACTAGCCAACATCAAGATGACGAGAATCATTGGGGTCATTTTTCTCATAAGTATACCTCCGACGGTTCGGTAACCTCACCCACGCTAAAGGTCGTATTTATACTATGGGAAGGAAATGACAGTGTCACAGTGTAGCGATTATCACCCATATTGGCATTAGGTGTGGCGTTTTCCACACTGATTGGAGTATAAGTTTTGTATCCTTGACAAATAATTAGTGGGCATACTTCTCAGGATAAATTAATCCTTGATTTAATTCAATTTGGCGGAAAAAAGGTGATTTTTATAAAATTTAACATTGGCAAACCATGGCAGGTTAGAATTGTAAAATTGTGACACATCAACGACTGTTACCAATCATGCTTCTCTGAGCGCAGCTGATGGCGGCACCCTTGTGGCTCTTCTAATAGGAACAGCAGTTGCTAAGATCACCAATATCCAACCACCAAATACAACCGCAGCAATGGTCGACCAAGGCAAGGAAAAGGCAGCACCTTGTTCTTCCCAAAATGCAACGTAAAGCGCCCTATGGAACCCAACAGCAATCATCACCCCGTTGATTATTCCAAGTACAGCGACCCATGATACTTCGATCAAAAATGACAGCATTACCATCCTCTTTCGATATCCAAGAGCCCGCAGTATGCCGATGGTTTTGCGCCTTTCAGAAACGGACCGTACCGTTACTACGCCGATACCGCCGATTCCAACAATCAAACCAAGTGCTAGATAAGCCTCGAATATCCCAAGTATGGCAATCACTAATGATTGAATCAGCATTACGTCATCAGAAATTACCGATATCGTCACGCCTTCCTTGTTCAATTCGTCCTCTAACTCTTCGGCTAGTTGTGCTGCAGCAATCCTAACATTGCTTGGTTTCCCAGTAGCAGAGAAGGTACTAATTCCAGATTCATCAAAGTCACTTGAAGCAGTTGCAGTATCACTCAAACTTACATACATCCTAGTCAACCTACCATCAAACTGTTCTTCGACGATTTCATCACTCATCCATACACCTGGCGAGAACAGATAAGACGACTGTTCTAAGAAACCTGCAACAGTTACAAAACGCTTGTTTCCAGGATTGGATAAATCAATTAGGAAAATCGAATCTCCAATTGAAAAACTTAACGTAGAAATACCGGTTCCATCAGTAGCTAATTCCAAACCAAATGAAGCATCTAACAGAACTAAATCCTGACGATTTCTTACCGTATTCCAAACCTCAGACTGAGTACTACCATACTGAGAATCCCACTCAAACAATGGTAGACCACCATGGTTGGCAAATCCGCCATCATAGCCACGTAAGATATACGGCATTCGCTCTTCATTTGCATCCTCAAGGAATACTTCCGAACGATATACTAAGCCAGTGGCATCTATATCATCAACAAGGCTGGAACTTATGTTCCAATTCGCTGGATCACTATCCAACTCGATTGGCCTTGAGCGTGAGGAGGTTAGCATTAATTCAAACTCGCCTTCAGTTTCTTCAACAAATGAACTGGAGTAATTGTCAAATTGTTCGGTATAACCGCTCAATACGACAACTGAAAATACCGTGATCGAAAACATTGCCATAACAACTGCAGTACGTACTGGACTGGCTAGTGGATGAGCCAAAGCAACCGGCACTGTAGGGCCCATGCGCTTGGTGAGCATTTTCGACCTTCCCAAACGTGAGACTACCATCGGAGCCAAACTGGTCAACACCATTACACCAGCAAAAACTTCGACCAAACCAAGTAAAATGAACGAGAATTCATCAGGAGTCATATCACTACGCACTGGATCAATACCCGCAAGCAAGATTGTCCAAACCAGTAGCAAACTACCTAACCAAGCGAAGGTATTACGACTTGAGTGACGGGCTAATTTATCCCATATTCCCCCGTTTTTCCGCATAATTATCGGTAATTCCCAAGTAAATATTGGCGTCAATGTGGCAATAACAAAAACACCACCCATAGTCCACAACAGATAGCCAAACGGGGAGTCAAAACCTAAGATGATTAGAACTAGCAAAGCGAGTACAGCACCTGCTAAAGTACAGATTTGAACCAGTAACAGTGGCCATGGCAAACCGCTCTGCACCCTTTGCATGCCGCCACGCAGTGCTGCAACAATGTTGAGTCTCGAAGTCCACAAAGCAGTAGACCATAGCGTGAGCATTGCAAGTAAAAAGCCCCAAGCCCATCCAGCAAATAACGAATTAAACTCCCAGGCAAAGGTGAATAAATCTGAGCCTGCACTGGCAAATATACTGCTGAAACCTGCACTTATGCCCATTGCTAACAGCAGACCGATGAGTGAACCAATCACACCGGAAACGGCTGCTATGACCACACCTTCCATGACTGCTAAGGCTCGAGCATCCGACCTAGTAACGCCAATTGCTCTCATAACGCCAAGTTCACTGCGTCGAGATTCGGCCAACATCAATACAATCGTCAAAACCAATAATACGCCGGCAGCTATCGTAAATGTCCCAAATACCAAGAACATCCCAGAGATTACTCCAGAAGATTGGGCTGCTGCTTTAGCCGCTTCGACCTTTACCGCAGTAAATTGAAGGTTGATATCCTCACTATCGGAGCGCTCATCAAACCATGCTGTCAAGTTAGTTATCGCGGCATCGGTAATCGCATCATCATTCGAATCTAAGTCACCACCCGCTAGTATGAGGATAGACCGTTCATCATCGCCCGATGCAGATAACTGCTCGCCATAATCAAGCGAGATAAAGCCAAGCACGACATCATCTAAGTCGGCTAACGATTCTAGGCCGGCCAACTGACTATATTCGCCGTCGTGCGTTAAGCGCAGTGCACTATCATTACCAAATGCATAAGGAATCAAACCTTTGACCCAAAGGTTACTCAGGCCTGCTTGCATATCCAACGGAGATAAACGATTTGATACTGCTACATTGGAGCCCTCAACTACAATCGGTGAATCACCGCCACCGAAGGCAAGGAATAACTGAGGTAGGTCACCAAAGCCACCGGCAGATGATAAGACTGGCAAGCGAATAGTCTCGATATTGTTCGCCTCGTACCGTAACAGACCTTGCTCGTAAGTACACCACTTACCAAAATTATCTGATTCCAATACTGCAAGGCCATTACAGGCATCATTACCAATTGGAACAATAGGATCTTCGGACGGCCAATAGTCACCAGATTGCCAAGCGGTAAAAGTAGCGTCTGATGATAGATTGTTTGAAACATAACGCTCAACGCTGAGCAAACCTTCAATGGATAAATAGAGATAATCTTCAACTTGTAAATCGATGGATAAAATGGTTGATGGCAACTGCATAGACAGGATATTTAACGTGTGTGATGCTAAATTTTCTGAAAATTGATAGAGCGATAAATTACTCTCGTAATGCTCTACTGCCCACCAATCTTGTTCGCCATGAGCAATTGCCTCCATTTCGCCATCGGAGTCAAATTCGGCCCAAACATCAGAATCTAAATCATTCTCACTGCCAACAACAAGACCACTGCTATGAGCTACTGCAGCGAATTCTCCACTGTCTGAAAAGGCGTGACCATTGATTCGCTCATCGGCTTTGGTTTGCCACAACCAAGCCTTGCCATCACCATTCACTTGATGGCCAAAACCACCATCAGCAAAGTGCCATAAGGAGCGATTGCCAATCTGTATTTCATCAATTTCGTTTGAGGCTAAGGTCAGAATTTGCTCATTCTGATATTCTAGTTCAATAAGTGGAACTTGTAGTACTTCGAGCATATTTGCATCTGGTAGCAAAGTCGAGAGGTTTTCGCGCAAAGCACTCACATCATCGCCTTTGATTCTTCCAAGCCCCTGATTTGAGGAGATCGTCAATGATTCCGATTCACTTTGAAAATCGAGAGAAAAACCAACATCTTCGGCGGTCAGCGTATTGTTTAGCAACACACCTAGGTCATTGATGACTGGTTCAATCTCGCCTTCTGCATCGTACTTGGAGTCTATTGCATAGTAGACAGTATTGATTTCATTAGGCATGTTTTGTAAGTCTTGAGCAGTTAGTAAATCACTAAACAAAGCGGGAGACTTAGTGCCAGCAAGATTTGCCATCCCGGCATTATTTACAATTTTGTGGACAATAAACGACTCTTCTATGCGTTTCCTTGCATTGTCTTCGGTGATATACCATCCTATCTCAACTTCATCACCTTCAGCGAGTTCCAATTCCTCGGCAAGAACTTGATTGACTGCGATGTTTGGTTTGGTAGAAATTAGGTTTACCTCGGCTAAATCGATGAACCTAATGCCACTACTACCACCTAATTTTGGCCAGATTTGCTCGTTATCAATAGTAGAATTCATTGCTGCCCAAGTTACAGCAGGAAGTGATTTACCCGAGGATGCGGCAATACTAACACCGCTAATTATGCCCTGCTGTTGACCATTTACCTGCTTAGATAATATTGCATCAGTATTGATGTCCTGCCAAACTTTGTTAGCAATAGACTCTGATATCACTACCCTTTCTCCAGTACTCAAATCAAATCCTGATAGCGTTATATCGGTTTCACCCCATGAACCTTCTACTTCCTGAATAATAGTCGCATCGAGGGAATCTCCGACGACCAAAGATGAGGTAATAATCGCTGAAGCGATGACTAAACCGGCCATCAACAGAGCTGCTTGCCGCTTTCGCCGTAAAATGTTCTCCTTAGCAAGGCGCCAAACGACTAAACGCTCTGGCACCAAAAGTGGTTGAGCCAAAACATGGCTAATGATACCAATGCAAAGTGAGCCAATCCACAATGTTGCACCGGAGATTCCAAACCAGTTGAATAGCCAATATGCGATGATTGAATCAACTACTGGAGCGGCAATCAACAAAGCAATAATGGATTTTGATAGTTGCCTACTGCGACCTATTTGCCAGGTCGAAATGCTGGCAGGAATGCCGACCAGCAATAGTAGAACAACGGCCTGAATCAGCAGTTTCACTCCTCCTCATTACCTCGAGTATCACTAATTATTTCCCCGTCTTCCATGTGTAGCACTCTAGTACACTGGGCTGCTACGTCACTGTCATGAGTTAC
>WTIT01000102.1:0-4282 GCA_011526375.1 Methanobacteriota archaeon | reverse complement strand
CTTCCATGTGTAGCACTCTAGTACACTGGGCTGCTACGTCACTGTCATGAGTTACTAGCAAGAATGTCGTACCCATCTTCTCATTGATGCTTTTGAGCAGGGTCATGACGCTTGCCGAAGTAGCTGAATCTAGATTACCTGTAGGCTCGTCACACAAAATCACTGTTGGATTGTGAACAATTGCTCGGGCAATGGCAACTCGTTGTTGTTGGCCGCCAGACAATTCACTTGGTCGATGTTCGCTTCTCTCGCCCAATCCAACTGCCTTTAGTGCATCGAGGGCAGTACTTCTTGCTTCGCCGGCAGATTTGCCTAGTAGTAGTAAAGGCAATTCTACATTTTCTACCGCAGAAAGCACTGGTAGCAAATTAAAATCCTGGAATATGAAGCCCAAATATTCAGCACGTATCCTTGAACGTTCATCATCACTAACCGCAAACAGCGACTTGTCATCAATCGTCACCGTACCAGAAGTTGGCTCATCTATGCCCGATAGAACATTGAGCAAGGTAGTTTTACCACAGCCGGAAGGACCCATGATAGCAATCATTTCACCTTCACCAATACTTACATTGACGCCTTTAACTGCCTGAACAGTTGATTCACCAGAAGCGTAAAGTTTCCATAATTCACTAGCCTGCATTACTGCTCGCATGAATTTGGTACAGAAGAACTGCGTTGATAAACTACCGCTTCAAAGCATCACCATGGGCGACAAAACAGATAGTGGGCACATCACTGTGCTAAGTTTTGGGCCCTTGGCTGAAAAGTTAGGCAGGAGTCTTAGCATTAGTTTAACTTCAACAACAACTTGTAGCCAGATCATCACTCGACTGGGAATTAGTGATTGGCTAGATAATGGACTTAAGGTCGCAGTGAATGGTGAAATGACTGACTTTGAGGCGATTCTATCACCGGGTGATGAGTTGGCACTTTTGCCGCCTGTGTCGGGTGGTTAAATCGCATTTTTCAACAACATTTCAACCGAAGACTTCAACAGCGACCACAGATAGCAGAAGATGAGGAAGCGACATGTTTGGCGGACTTGGACCACTAGAAATCATTGTACTGCTGGTGATTTTCTTTGTACTATTTGGCGCTGAACGGCTGCCAAAGATGGCAAATGCACTAGGCCGTTCAAAAGGAGAATTCCAAAAAGGACTCGATGAATCAACTAAAGCCATGAAATTAGAACAAACCATACAAGACATGGATGCTGGCGGCAGAACCCCATCACAAGCCCTTGCTGCCCGTGCCAAGGAAGTTGGAATTGACCCTGAAGGGATGAACCCAGAAGAATTGGAAAAGAAAGTTGCTGCCTTAGAAAAACTCGCAGCAGAAGAGTAATCACTTCGCCCGCTTAAGTAGCATTGGCGAGCCACAGATTTCACAATCTTTGACTGGTCCCTTTTTGCTTGATTCTACATCACTTGGTACAGATTCTTTCTTACCACAACCGGTACAACGTAACTCCCATCGCCAAACTTGCTTTGCCCCACTTGTCCCAACCGACTTCGTTTCAAGCCCTGCTTTTTGCATAGTATTCTGTAAGCGATAATCATCGGTGTAAAGTGGCAGGTTAAGACCTACGGCAAGTGCAAGAACGTCCAAATCAACTTTTGATAGACGCGGCAAATCACCGCTATCTGCCGCTAATTCACGGGCTTTATCTAGCCAATTTGGCTCAACATCACGCCAATCAACTTCAAGGCTATTGACCAACATGTAACGTTGAGGACTGACCTTTTCCAGTTCTGTTTGCTGACTAATTGAACATATACCACCGGCAATCTCGGTTGCCGGCCAGTACAACAATGCCGCCGTATCCAATACTCGCATTAGTGTAGATACCCTCCAATCAACCACATCAACCCACCGATTAGCCACACATTCAATAATACAAGACTCAACGACAAGTTTGTGTCGTGGTATAGTGGAGTTCTGGATTTTATCCTTGAACGTACTAATTCCGCAGTCCTAGGTTTCGTCTCATTCACTGAAGCAATAATCCAGCCATTACCGCCTGACTTGGTGTATCTGCCAATGCTGTATGATGCCATGGACAACAAACCACTGGTCTTGTGGTATTTCCTGGTTGTAACGTTAACTTCGGTTGCTGGATCATATGTTGGTTATCTAATTGGTCAACGTTGGGGGCGGCAACTGTTAGACAAGTTTGCCAAACAAAAGCATGTAGATAAGTTAGAAGCGTTAACGGTAAAATACGGCACTGCAGGCATATTTATTGCGGCATTTTCACCAATCCCGTACAAGGTATTTGGCTGGGTTGCCGGCATGGGAGAGATGGATAAACGTTCATTCCTAATTGCTGGATTATTTGGCAGAGGCTTACGGTTTGGACTAGAAGCACTGCTGATTGGAATTTATGGCAAAGCTGCCTTGGACACTATTAACACATTCTTGGATAATGAAATATTAATCGCGGTTGTGATGATTTTAACTATCACGATTGTCTATTTTGTTTGGCAATGGTGGTCCAATCTAGGCAAAGATAAACAAGTCATTTCTGAATAAACAATGCGCAATCACAAGGCGAATTGTTATGAACAGGTTGTTGGTGGCCAGGCTGTCGCTCGTGTGGTGTAGCCAGGTCCATCATTGCGGGTTTTCATCCCGTCGACCCGGGTTCGAATCCCGGCACGAGCACCAATCGTAATGCTGAGAGACTATTTTATCAAAAAATACTGTTTTTTTGGGATCTCTCACGCCGACAATTCCATCATTTGTTAGGGTAAATATTAATCCATAAATACAAAATTAATAGTTTTTATTAAAAAGTTAATAATTTTGGCAGAACCATGGCCAAGAGCAATTTGACCGCTGAGGAATCAATTTCGATTGACGAGGATTCTGATAATCTTCCCTATGATGCTGTTGTCATAGGAGCCGGAGCAGCAGGCATAGGAGTTGGGATTACCCTTCAACATGTTGGAATTGAGCGTTTTTTGATTGTTGATAGAGACTCTGTCGGTTCTTCTTTCGCTGCCTGGCCTGCTGAAACACGCTTCATTACTCCATCTTTCCCAAGTAATTCAATTGGGATGCTTGACCTAAACTCGATAGCGATCGGAGTATCTCCGGCCTATAACATGCGAGTAGAACACCCCACTGGTGCAGAATATGCAACACATCTACAAAACCTAGCCAAGTATTTCGAATTACCAATTCAAGAGAATACCAATGTCACTGGTATTGAAAAACATGGTGATTTGTTCACAATTGAAACCGAAAACGGTGTTATTCATGCAAAGAATGTAGTTTGGTCAGCAGGTGAATACCAATATCCATCATTGAGTGGTTTCAGCGGGGTTGAATTGTGTCGACACACTGCAACCATAGACTCATACGGTGAATTAGATGGCGATAATTTCCTAATTATCGGAGGCTATGAAAGTGGTATAGATGCGGCATATCACCTAGCAAAAAATGACAAAAAAGTCAGAGTTTTTGACATGGAAGGGCCGTGGGAAAGTGAAAGTTCCGACCCTAGTGTTGCCCTATCTACCTACTCATTTGAGAGAATGCGTCACGACAAATTCGATGAAAATGTCAGCCTGCACGCCCATTCAATCGTTACCCTGGTCAATCAGGTAAACGATACCTACCAAGTGATAACCGGGGATGGTCAAACCTTCACTTCCGAAGTACAACCATTATTTGCCGGTGGATTTGATGGTAGCCACAAATTTGTGTCCCATCTATTCAACACAAGAGACGACGGTTTTCCAGAAATCAATGAAAATGACGAATCCACAAAAATACCGGGTATGTATCTTGCAGGCCCATCGGTAAGACACGATGGACATATTTTCTGCTTTATTTTCAAGTATAGGCAGCGATTTGCCATCGTTGCTAGAGATATTGCAGAATCACTGGGTCTAGAAACTGAGGAATTCATTGCGGCATACAAATCATGGGGAATGTACCTCGATGACTTATCGTGCTGTGGACAGGAGTGTTTAACATGCTAAACGAAATTGATAATATCAACCAAAACGTAGGTAATACCGGATCAAGAAATCCCCGTATTAACAAAATGATGAGTTTGGAATGGCTTGGTCAAACCGTAGCTAGCGGTGCTTGGATTGTTAGTGTGTTTGTCTACGGACTCGCATCTACAGGTGATTATTTGCAGTTAGTTGCTGCATCATCATGGATGCTTTCCAACATTGCTACAATAATTTCGATAAAGTGAACTATTTTAAAATCATACTAAGTCATAATTAGCACTTAGTTTCGAGTATGTTATGTTCAATAGAAT
>WTIT01000159.1 GCA_011526375.1 Methanobacteriota archaeon | reverse complement strand
CGCCCGACTCCTGCCCGCTGAGCACGTCCTACACCCCCGCCTCGGTATGCCCGGCGGACATCACGTCGGTGACGTTGGGCATGCACGCGCCGGCGCCGCGCGCGGCGGAGATCACCTTGCCCGCCGCCATCTTGTGCATCGGGCGCCCCGCGTTGTCGACGCCGTCTTTGAAGACCTTGACGAGGTCGGCCGTCGCGCTCGCGTTCGGCGCACCCGCCTGCTTCTTGCTGAGCGTGCGCACGCTCAGCTCCGCGCGCAGCGTGCGCTGCGTCGCCATCTCGTTGGCCATGCGCTCGCACGCCTCGCGCGTGATCCCGTCGTGCATCGCCGGCCGCGTGTACAGCACGTGGCACACGTTCTGGTTGGGCACCGTGCTCTTGGGCGCCACCAGTCCGTCGCTGGCGTTCGTGCCGTACGGCCCTTGCCCCTGGTCGTTGAACTGCGGGGGCACCGGGTCCACCGGCACGCCGTGCGCAATCGGAAGCCGCGCGGGCGCGGGCGCGGGCGCGGGCGCGGGCGCGGGCGCGGGTGCCGACGGGGGCCCCGCCACGCCGCCGCCGATCGAGGGCGGCTGCTGGTCCATCATCGCGTTCAGGTTGGCGTCGTCGATGTCGTCGTCGTCCCGGGGCATCTCGCCCACGAGCGTGCGCCGGTCGAGCGGGTTGCCGTGCAGCTGCGAGAGCACCGTCTTCATCTGGAAGACGTGCGAGGAGGTCGCGGGCGAGTGGTCGAGCGAGTGCGACCACGCGGTGTGGATCACCTCCAGGTCGAGGCAGCGCTGCAGGCTCACGACCACGTCCGCCAGCTGCTCGATGCAAAACGGCGAGAGGTCGCCGTTCTCGTTGGGCACCATGTCGGGAAAGTCGACCGCCGCCTCGCTGATCGCCATCTTCTCGTGCACGGCCGACTGCACGCACAGCTGCTCGAGCGTCATGCGCCGCTTGATCTTCTTGCGCTTGCTCGGGCGCGGCAGGTTGTACTCGCGCCACAGGATGTTGTCCCACTCGTTGCAGAGCATGTTGGCGTAGGTGAGGTTGGGCCGGAAGTGCGGCTGGTGCTTGATGAAGACGAGCACGTACGCCGTGAGGCACGAGATCACGCGCGTCATGTTGATGCGCGCCTTCATCTCGTCCGAGCACTTCTCGACGTCGAAGTCGACGTCGCCGCCGGCGTCCTCGTCGTCCGCGGCCGAGACGACGTGCGCGATCGAGCGGTCCGAGAGCGCCGTGCGGTTGGTGTTCGGCTCGACGTCCGCCTTGAGCCCGAGCGGGCCGCAGTTGGTCGCCATCAGGTAGCTCTCGTAGTGGATCGAGTCGAGCACCACCGTCGTGAAGCTCTCCACCCCCGTCGCGCCCACCGTCTTCACCGTGCGCGTGTTGTTGACGTGTTGCTGGGACACGTTAGGGTTAGGGTTAGGAATGGGGCCGGTGCTGCGGTTTGAGCGAGCAGACGCACCTCCATCGTGACGCCTGCGCACGCGAGAGGACGTGGTTAGGGTTTGCAATGCCTATGAGGGTTGAGGCAAGGGCGTACTCTTGAGGTACTCGATGCGCGCCGAGTCGTTGGAGCCAAAGTCGCTGGTCACCTGCTTTAAGTTGGGGTCAGGGTTAGGGCAAGCCTGGTTACGAGGCCTGGGTTACGCTTAGACACGCCTCGTCAAAGTAGACAAGGCAGCCACAAAGGTAGTCCATGCCTGCAAAGCACCGCGGCACGTGAGTGGCGTGCACGTGTGATAAGAACGCTTGTGAGCAGCGCACCTCCGTTCATCCCCGCCTGCCAAGCACGAGAACGCGCAAGGGTTAGCTCATGCATCGCAGTGCAGGGTGCGCTGTGCAACGGCGCGCCTTCTCGCTGCTCTGGCCGGAGCCCTTGATCCAACCGTCGCAAAGGATCTTCTGCATGCGCTTGGCGCGCATCGACTTGCCCGCACCTGCCACGCACGCGTGACCGTGAGCAGGCGCCTCGCCTTGCAACAGCGTCTCAGAAAGCGCGTGCTGGCACCTGGCCCGCCGCACCTGCGCAGCAAACGAGATCACGGATGAGGCTTTGGGGTGACGATGCGATGGTTCGAACGCTACGAACATCAGATAAAAGAACGAGACCTCCTGGAAACTGCGGCGCGGCACGCGCACGCGTGAGCGTGCTACTGTGGCGTCGCTGTGAACGGTTCGAGGCGCATCCTCACGGCTCGAACGCTGCGCACACGAGCACACGGGCACGCGTGAGCGCAGAGGGGGCGCGGGCTGGCAAGGGACGGAGGCGCGCACCGTGGTTCCAGATCTCGAACATGAGCTTGACGTCGGGCCCGCTGATCTTGCAGCCGGTGCTGAAGAGGTCCATGAGGAAGGCGCGCCAGTGGCCAAAGGGCGTCGTGTCCGTCGCCACCATCGAGCGGCCGTGGCCGAGGGCGATGTTGGCCGTGCCGGTGGTCACGTTGGTGTCGTTGGGATCGACGCGGCAACCCTGGCCGACGCCGGCGCGCCGCGCCGCGATCTCGCCCGCCTCGCGCAGCGCCGCCTTGAGCCCCGTCGAGCAGATGTCGAACCAGCCGGGCGGGATGGTGCGCCGCGCGCGCTTGCGCGCGAAGGCGTTGTCGAAGCGCTGCAGGCCCAGGCGGATGAGCGCGTACGTCGACTCGGCGTGCTTGGCGCGCCGCTCCGTGTGCGCGGTCGCCGCGTCGAAGTCGGGCGACCGGTAGATCTGCTCGTTGATGTGCGCGAGGCGGTTCTTGTTCGCCTCGTCGATCATGGCGGCGCTGTTCCCCTGCTCCTGCGAGATGTCCATCAGCACCTGCTGGTGCGCGACGACCCACATGTCGCCCTGCTTCTCGACGTTCTTCTTGCCGTACACGCGGCACTCCATCTGCTCCTCCTCGAAGACGGACTTGTCGAGCGAGTCGACGCCGAGCAGGTCGGTGTCGAGCACCGCGCGCGTGAGGCACTCCTGCTCGGGGTCGAGCGTCTCCTCCATCTTGTGGAAGAGCGACATGACGAGGTCGCGGTTCTGCTCGAACGTCGTGCGCCCGCGCTGCTGCGCGCGCAGCAGCACCGGGTTCTTGTCCTTGTGCAGCTCCCAAAAGTC
>WTIT01000045.1 GCA_011526375.1 Methanobacteriota archaeon | reverse complement strand
AACGCCTTAGCAATTCTGTTAGCGGCCCGATGAATTTCTGGACCTTCGGGCATGACGTGAGTTAATCCGCCTTGGGTTTAAACAGATGTTTGGGTAATGATTTGAAAAAAGGTGATTTTTATAATATTTCCAAACAAAATGCTAATGTGGTCGGATTTCCTGCAGGTAATATGAACAGTAAATTAGCAATTTTTCTATCTGCACTGGTTTTGTTCTCAAGCGTAGCTGGTTGCTTTGGAAACAATGATAGTGATGATGTTGATATTGATGATATTTTATCGGAAATTGATGGAGATAGTGATGGCGTTTTAGATGTGGTTGATCTTTGTCCAGATACACTAGAAAATTATACCAATCTTGTCAACCAAAATGGTTGCTATGATGAAGGAGATATTCTGGATTCCGATAATGATGGAGTGGTAAATAACCAAGACCTCTGTGATAATACTGGCCTTGGTGAACAAGTTTTTCTCAACGGATGTTCTGTTTCTCAGTTAGACATTGATGGAGATGGAGTTATTGACATTAGAGACGAATGCCCTAACTCTGATAGTAATTTACCGACTTTACCAAATGGATGTAACCAAGCCGAGATGGTTAGCGGTGTTGCGTTGAGGGTTTTCCCTCAAAGTATTCTCAACTACAAGATTTCAACTCCAGCAGACCCCATAATATTCGCCTTTAACATGAATAGAAAGGTCATTACAAATGTTGGTTCGTTTACGACAGACAATGATAGTCAATTTGTAATAGGCACTATTTACGAAAATAGTTTCTTCTCACCCTTAAATGATAATTTAATGATACATTATACTGGAGAATCATATATTGAAAACATGATAGATTATATCAAATCATTAGAATCTACAGAGAAAGGAGGATATGGTGGATTACACTTTAGAACTCAAAATGGAGATGAGTTCTTACAATTTGAATTCCAGTACTATATCTGGGCAATACCAAAAATCGCTGATATTAGTTTTTTTGACCCGCCATCAACCCTCGATAATTTAGGCCCGAATATTTGTGAACAGCCCCCTGTCGAAAGTGTGCCTTTCTCACTTCCTAATGGAGAGATTGAGAATCTCTCTTTGTACGATTTTACTGGAAAGGTGGTAGTTCTTGAAATAGGAGCTGAATGGTGTCCGCCGTGTAAACTATTGCTGTAAGAAATGAATGAGTTGAATACCTTGGCCGTATACAATGATAAAGTCCAGTTTCTTTCTATGAGTGTTGAAACCATCGATGGCGATGAAATGACTATTTCAGAGGCCAGGAACCGGCAAACTGAGGAAGGGATAAACTTCCCCGTCTCTGGCGATAATCATATTGCAAACTATTACATGAATAATGTTGGAGGTGGCTTGCCTATTGTTATGATATTCACCATGGATATTGAGAGAGGCTTCAACATGCTCACCGTTGCAAGCGTGATAGGCTATACAGGACTGGAGTTGTTCGATACTATTGGCGAAGTTAATGAGTTATTGAATGGTAATTATGTTGCTGAGTTGTGCAAAGACCACGATTTTGCTGAAGTCAATCCTTTTGACAACACGTTCGATTATGATGGGGATTGGGTGCCAAACTACCTAGATGCCTTTCCAGAAGATCCTGCTGAATATTCAGATTTTGACGGAGACGGGATCGGAGATAATGCAGATGATGATGATGATGGTGATGGGACAAATGATGAAGATGACATGTGTCCAAACACAGATATGTCATATTACGTTAACTACATCTCAATCCTCCATAATGATGGTTGTGCAGATATCGATGGTGATCTCTATAATTCAACAGAAGATTGTGACGATTACAATGCTAGGTATACTATAGACTCTGATAGTGATGGTTATTGTGATGGGCAGGATGATTTTCCCCACGACGAATCAGAATGGAGTGATTCTGATGGCGATGGAGTAGGTGACAATTCCGACGCATTCCCTAATAATCCGTATGGATTCCAAGATTCTGATAAAGATGGGGTGCCAGATCCTTTAGGTATTGACTATGATGGTGATGGTACAATCGATGAGTGGATTGGCGATGGCGATGATGATCGGGACGCGGATTTATGTCCCAACACACCAGAAGGTGTCGATGTAGATGAATTTGGTTGCCCGGATTTAGATGGAGACGGATGGTACTACGAGGATTGTGATGACGATAATTCTGACATTTTCCCTGGCGCAGATGAAATCCAAGATTCTGCAGATAATGATTGCGACGGTTTGGTAGATGAGGTAACTCCGCCTCTGGTTATCACTGTTGAAATTAGTCCATCAGATGTATTTACAAATTCAGAAATAGAATGTTTTGGGAATATTTCTACTGGTGAAGATGTGCCTCTGATAATATTCATCAATGGCGTTCAATTCGGTTATTATTGGTTCAATTATGTAATGATAAATTCAGATAATTATGTAAAAGGAGACATTATAACGTGTGTTGCCGGTTATTCTGAACCACACACAGTGTGGAATAGGACGATAGTTGCCAATAGCCCACCTGAATTGAGTGGTGCTTTTGTAAATCAACTGAGTAATGGAACTGTTGTTTGTGATATCAGTCAATCTAATTATATTGACCACGATGGAGATAGTGTTAATTTCTCATACCAATGGTTCATTGATGGTCAATTGTCAGAAGTTACCGCTTCTTATCTTTTGAGTAGCGATTACACCTTTAGTGAGGGCGTGGATGTAACATGCATTATTACACCTAATGATGGGTATATCGATGGCTCTGCAGTATCAAAAACAATCACTTTGGAAGTAATGGAAGAGGATGAACCTGATGATGGCGGGTCCGGCGGTTCTGGGGGACCTGATGATATAGATGAAGAGGTTTAATTCAACATAACTAATGATTCTAGCATATTATTTTCTACATCCTCATAATTTAATTTCATGCTTTGATTTTTTAGTGAGGTCTGTTGAGAAAATGTCATGCGCCGACGGTGGAGTGAGGAGCGTCGTAATAATCAACAACAAGCTGAATGGATTGTTGCTTGGTTACGCGAAAATAGTCCCGCAACTATTCGCCAGATTGTTGGCGCTCTGAATGATGCTGGGCGTGAGGTCAAAGCCCATATCA
>WTIT01000099.1:7908-12910 GCA_011526375.1 Methanobacteriota archaeon | reverse complement strand
ACAACTGCTCCGTCACTTTGCAAATGTCCGACATCCCAAACATCGTTGTAGAATACTTTAGGCGCATCACCAATCGAGAGAACAGAGGATGCACCGGTTAGGTGAACGCTGTTATTTGTGAAGTACATGTCACGTCCACCTTCGTAAATTGTGGTCATCAATCCCTTCTGATCAGCTGCGGTCCAGTCTATCGCATGGAAGTAAGAATTGTTGACTATGTTGTTGTTTGATTGGCCACCTGAACCG
Source organism: Methanobacteriota archaeon (assembly GCA_011526375.1). GTDB lineage: Archaea > Thermoplasmatota > Poseidoniia > Poseidoniales > Poseidoniaceae > MGIIa-L1. The sequence continues at coordinate 12,664 of WTIT01000099.1, read as the reverse complement.
TGGAATTCAAGCGCACCACCGTCGGTATTGGTGATGGAAATCCTGTCAACAAAGGTGTTGGTACAACGATAGAAACGAGTCATCCAGCGGTCATCTTCTGATTCACCAGCAATACCCAGTCCACGCTTGGAAGTGCTTGGATATTCAAGCGTCGAGTTGGTAAAACTGCATCTGTCACAATTGTTGAAGTTCACCGTTGTACCAAAGAAATCAATGCCTTGAATGGTTACACGGTCAGAATTATCAACGCTAATGGCAAATGGTTGAACCTTGACGCGCAAATCCAAGTTGTTAGCATCTAGGCCACCGGGAGTCTTGTAGTGCAAACGACTGTTAGCATTGTCAAACCACCATTCACCGTCAATATCGATCAATTCGCGCTTACCTTCCAAAAAGTAGGCGTGGTGTTTATTCTTCCAAGAAACTCCAGATGAGTCGTAAGAGAAGGTTCCGTTGGCGCTATTCCAGCCAGTTATCTCACGGCTGTTACTGCGGAAAGAGCCAAGGTTGAGAATAGCAATTGCACCGACTGGGTCTAATCCTGTTGCGTTGATTGTCTCGTTGAGGCCTGAATGGACGCCGGTTTCTGGCCCAGCATCAGTTAACCAACCCTGTGTGTAAGCGTTGTTGTTACTGGTCAAGGTTCCCTCAGCCCAGTAAGAGCGATTGAACACGGTCTCATCAGAGAACTGGGCGTTTGGCCAACGGGCCGGCACTTGCTCATCATAATTGTAGAATAATTGCCAGCCTGCTTGCGGCAAGTCAACTTCCTGAATTCCATTGCCGTCAGCTGCAGACCACACAGCACCAAAGTCTTCAGCAATACTGCGAGTACCATCGAATACAACCTTGGCACCATCAGCGGCTCGAATCAAAAGGTCATCCTTGTTGTTAACAGTCACATTTTCATGATATAGGCCTGAATTGAGAATTATCTCGTCGCCAGCAATGGAGATGCTGAGTGCATCCTCGAGGCTGGCTTTTGGACAGGCTGAGGTTCCAGCCCAGGTGTTTGAACCAACGACCGGGTCAACATAAATCGGTGTACCAGCAGTTCTTGTTGTCGAATCACAGCCAACGTTTCCGCTTGTCTCGACAACGACAGGAGCGTCAGGAAGTTCGCTCTTAGGTTCGTATTTGGAGACGATTTCATTGATTCCGGCAGACCAAGTCATCGAGACCATCAAGAAAACAATGAACAGGGAGGTCTTGATTTTGCGCGATGATTCTACCGACATCAAACCGCCCCCCCTTTAGGGGGGGCGAAATTGCTCCGGTTTATTTCTTACCCTATCAAAAAAGGCTATTCTTGTTCATTATTGGCAATCGGCCAAGCCATTTTCGCTGTGTAAGGCCAGCCTTTTTTCGTGGTATCAAAACCCAATGCGGTGAAGTTTTTTCTGGCTTTTCGCCAAACTGGAAGTAAGAAACCAATTTTTGAACGTTCACTAAATGTCCAACGCCAAGGACATCTTGGTAAGTCAGCCACCCAATTATCGAGTAAGGATTTGGTGATTGGTAACTCGGGGCCACCTGGCAATAGGAATGAGGCAATGTTAATGGCGCCATGAGAGCCTCTTGTTTCAGACCAACAAGCGAGTTCCAAGCCTCGCAGTGGCCCATTTAGAATCTTTATTCCGATTGTCCTAGTCGATTGCGCCATCGGGAAAATTATCGCAAATCTATCGACCAATCTGGCTCCTTCATGACGTTCGATTTCCCAGCCGGCTTGTTCAGCTAATTTCCTGAATGATTTTACGCATTGAACTGGCGAAACGCTAACTTCCAGATCGGTTGTTGCTTTTCGCGCCATAACAATGCCTTCGGCTCTGAGTGCATCAATGCTTCCAATGACTGACTCGTGTGAGTTCTTGCACGGTTCAACTAACGGCCTGTCTCAAGACGAGGCCCACTTGATTTGACCGATGAACCGTGTCGATATGCTCTCGCCTATCCAGGCAAGGGTAAATCGGATAGGTTATCCGTCTTAATCAACCGAACAAAGAGCCTAGACCTTCGAATCCGCCACCGTCGTCTTCTTCCTCCTCCTCTTCAGCAGGGGCTTCCTCAGCGGCAGCAGGTGCGGCACCGCCAGCTGCAGGAGCAGCGGCAGCAGGTGCAGCAACAGCTTGGGTCATGGCTTCACTGATGTCAACACCAGCAAGGGAAGCAACAAGTGCCTTCACTCTAGCATCGTCAGCATCTACGCCAGCAGCCTTCAAAACGGCGCCAACAGCCTTCTCATCAATGTCTTTTTCAGCAGCGTGCAATAACATAGCAGCGTATACATATTCCATATTTTTTCACCTCATTTTCAACCGAATAGATCTCCAAGTCCGCCGAATCCGGCGTCCTCTTCTTCTTCCTCTTCTTCTTCAGCCTCGGTTGGGGCTGCAGAAGCGTCCTCGACAGCGGCAGGTGCTGCGGCTGCAGCGCTTGCGGCTGCGCCTAGCATTGCTGCCAGTTCGTCATCGAGTGCGTCAGCAGATAGCGAACCAGCGATGCCTAATGCAGCACGGTTTGCTCTGCCAATTATGTGTGGAGCAGTTGTCTCGTTGACCACTGCTGCTTCGACTGCCACAGCGAGTGCTTCGCTGCTGGCTTTAGCGACCAGAGTAGGCATGGTTTGACCAGTAAACCATGCAATGTTACAGGCTACGTTGAATGCTCCTGCAGCATAACTAATCAGGTCGGAATTGAATTGTTCGTAATCGATATCCAAGGTAGATGGCTCGAATAGTACGCCATCTTCTAGCGTACCACATAGCCTTAGTCCGGTGACGATTGGGTTGATGCCAATCTTAGATAGCATCATACCAAGTTCGCCTTCGAAAACCTCGCCTTCTTCCAAAACGACTGTGCGCTTTTGGATTTGTACTGAACCGCCCATAATCTTAGCAGGAATTCCTACCGAGTTTAGGTCACCAACTATTGGACCAGGTGGCATTCCAGTGTCCATCTTTTCAACGACAATTTGGTAAGGTGCGATATCGCCTTCTTTTGCGGCTCTACCGGCTTCGGTTTTCTTCAGTTCGGTAAACAAACCAAAGGAATTCATATTTCCGGTAGAAACTAGAGCTGGCTGAACGGCTGACTTGTAGAGTGCTTCAAGATCATCAGCATTGAAACCACACTGTTCCCAAGCAATCTTCATCAATCGCTTCTTAGCAACTTGAATTTTCATTGAACCTCTCAAATCCTTTCTCATGCCAATCATAGCACCGGCTGGAACACCGTGAATATCGATAACCGCAATGGTGTCACCGCTCTTTAGCAGACTTACTAAGTCAGCAACGGTGTCTTTCTTCCAAGGCATTACTTTTGGAATCAATTGATCACCTCGATTCGTTGTGCTGGACCCATTGAGGTCTTAATGTATAGTGAACGAATGTTACCAATACCACGCTCAAGCTTGGAAATTACACGGTTGTAAATTTCCATAGCGTTAGCAGACAATTCTTCTTGGCTCTGACTTGCAGTGCCGATTGCTGCGTGGAAAGTCATCTTGTCGCCTGACTTGACGATAACTGTTGATTTTAGACCAGCAGCGATTATCGAAGGGTCAAGAGTTGGTGGAACTGGTCTTGGCATTTTGCCTCTTGGACCTAGAACAACACCAAGGTATCGTCCAATTAGACCCATGTGAGGGACTTCAGATAGGAAGAAATCGTAGGAGTTTGCAATCTTCTTGGCTTTACCTTTCTTGCCACCTAGTTCTTCGATTTCTTGAGGGGTAATCACATGAATTCCGGCATCTTTAGCCTTAGTTGCAGCCTCACCGGCAGCGAACATAGCGATTTTCAACTCTTTACCACGACCGGATGGAAGTCTGATTTCTTCCTTGATACGGTTGTTTGGGTTCTTCAAGTCAACATCCTTTATGGTAAACGAAATGTCAACAGATTCGACGAATTTTCTCTCTGGAGCGTTCTCCAGTGCGTCTTTTATTGCTTGGCTAATTTTCTCTTCCATATTACCTCACCCCTGCAGTCCACGAGGTTTTATCCTCTCCTGCGGTCCGTGAATTCAAACAAAGCGCTCGTCCCAATCTCCTTTACTGATTATTGCGAGCGCCTCATTCGCCCAATGACCGTCGATCTTGACACGCATTGACACACAAGTTCCGATAACTTCGCGTGTTTGTGCTTTCAAGTCCGCACCGGTCAGATGACCTTCACCATGCTTCTTCTTGGCAACCTCGATTGCCTTTTCCAAAGGTAGGTCTTCGGTCGCAGCTTCCATACTACCGTTACACTTCTTGACGCCAAGTGCATCTCTAATTAGATGTGATGTCCAAGGTTTTGGCATTATTTCAACTCCATGCTCACAGACGTGGGCATCTTGCCGACTAAACTCCCCTATATAATCGCGCCGCGTCGAAATTGCCGCTACTTATTTGGCCAAATCGTTGTGTTGTTTCAATTAGTTATTGAATTTCTCAAATCCAACCAGACTCTAGTAGGCTGACGAGTGCTAATATGCCCCAAAGTACCAGAGGAGGAATATTCTCTTTCCAAGTCATTACTGTCGGTTCCTTGGTTAAGTCAAATTCCAGTTGCATTGAACAACAAATTACGAACCAAACCCATATTGGCCCAGCTATTACCAAAGCCAGCCTCGCTTGTTCCTCGCCATCCATACCAAAAGCAGCATAAAGCATAGTTACGGAGGTTAGTAGCACAAATCCGCCCATTAGTTTGCTGGAATCTTTAGACCAATCGGTCGGTAGAATTACTCCGACAACTGCGTGAATTAA
>WTIT01000099.1:0-7808 GCA_011526375.1 Methanobacteriota archaeon | reverse complement strand
GCCATTTTTGCTAGTTCTTTACCGGTCACAACCAATCCAGTTATGATCGCCATAATCCCAAGTGGCATCAAATGCAAGGCCCACATTTCTTCGTATGCTTCATCGTGAGCAAGAACATTGTCTTCACCCCAACCGAATTCGGCCCATTCATCTCCATGTGTCATCCCATATAGTGACATAACTATCACAATGGTTCCAAGGGCTATCATCATATTTTTAGGCGCTAGGATTTCTTTTACTTCCATGTATGAGGATACAAAATACATGGCATATAACCTTTCTATGGTTATCTGCCCAAATAGTTGGGTTTTTACAGGTCGGATGCATTATTCGACTCTTTCAATGACTCTTACGTGGTCACCACGCATGTTGACGGTCATTGGAATTGGTTGGTCATACAATTCCATGGCAACCTCTTCCTTTGAATCTGAGACGCTCAAAATACGAGCTTTCTCGCCCTTGAAGGCACCGGTAATAATCTCAACAATACAACCAACTTCGATTCCAGAAGTAACTGCCTTTGGCTCTAGGTATGGTAGAATGTCAGCAAGTGGTGCTTCGCCAGGTAGTACGGTCTTAGCATTCTTTAGCGGTGTTTGATTGATTCCTCTTCTTGAAGTTGGATCTCGACCACCAGAGCGACCAATCAATTTCTCAACGTGGTAAATTGCACTTGATTCGACAAATACATAGCCACGCATTCCTGTTGGATGAAGAATCGACATGATGTCACCCTGAAGAGCGGTTAATGAGCCACTGCCGTGAAGTCTGGCATGCATTTCATCAGCAACTCTTTGCTCAGAACCTATTGCAGTCTTGACAATGTACAGGAAAGAACCTACTGAACCATACATCTCTCTAAACAACGTGTGTGCATTCTCCATATCGATGTTGGAGAAGATGCAATTGTAGTCTTGGATTTTACCAGGGTCGACCCATTCGTGCTCGCTATATCTGCCAGTTGGAGTAACTTCATCGGATGATGCGACAACAAGAATTGGCATTACGTCTACCAAAGAGCGCCCCATGTCAATTCCACGCTCTGGACCTGTGGAATGATAATGTAGATTCTCTACAGGAATGCTTGTTGCTTCTGAGACTCTAGCCAATACCTCTTCTTGAGTATCAGCAATGCCCCATACTCCATCCCACAATGCCGGGAAATCGCCGTCTGACTTGTTTCTGCGCATCAACAGCAATTTTTCTTCAAATCTTACAAACGCAACAAATGCTTCAACCATATTTATCACCCATCAAACTTAGTTTCCAATTCCGATTACGTCATGGATTAACCAAGGGAAGAAATTGTCCATCAAAACAAGTAGTCCGAAACCAATTGCCCCTAGTACAAACAAACCAATTCCGCATACGATGCTGGTTTGCTTGAATTCTTGCGGCGAAGGCTTACGAGCCATTCGAATGATTCTTGCCCAGGAACCACGAGAAATACGCCTAAACTGGGCTTCAATCCAGTCTTGACGGTCCTGAACTCTATCTTCAAAGGAGCGCTTTTTCTCGGTTTCGTTGGACATGGTACAACCTCGTGCTTGTCACGCCAAATGCCTTTCAAATATAACCGCGTCGGCTGTCAAAAATTACTGAAACCTTGCAGTAACCAACAATCAGATTACTGCTAAAATTGATGAGGTAGAGGTGTTGAAGGCCAACCGATGGCGGAGCAAGACCCATACCGAGTGCTTGGCGTCAGCAAAGATGCCAGTGATGCTGAAATCAAGCGAGCATTTCGCAAGAAGGCAAGACAATTCCACCCGGACCGCAATCCTGGAGATGCCGGTGCGGAAGCGAAATTCAAGCAGGTACAAGCGGCTCACGAGAAGATCGGTAATGCTGAGGCTCGCCGAGAGTATGACCAGCAACAACAGATGGCTAACATGTTTGGTGGAGGTAGAGGCGGTAATCCGTTTGGCGGCATGGGCGGCGGATTCGAGGACGTACTCGGGCAAATGTTCTCTGGCGGCATGGGCGGTGGCCGAGGTGGCAATCCATTTGGTGGCATGGGAGGCAGACCAAGACAACCATCACAAAGACCGTCTAGGCCTAAGGGTAGCGACATCAAAGTCAGTATCGACATAAGTGTCGCTGAGGCGGAGCAGGGTGGTACGTTTTCATTCACCTTCAAACGCTTGAAACCAAACTCTATCGGCACTATGGAGCCAAAAACTGTCACCATGAAGACCAAACTTGAACCAGGCGTAAAGCATGGTACGGTCAAGCGAATGAAAGGACAAGGTCATGACCACCCTGAAGGCGATGCTGGCGATGTCTTGTTGACGGTCAGAATCGATGCGGGTGAAGGTTACTACTGGGACGGTGATTCACTGATTCAAGAAGTTCAAACCTCATACAGCACCCTGATGCTAGGTGGTAAAGTCAAGGTCAAACTTCCTTCAGGCAAAGAAGGTCTGCTGACTGTTTCTCCAAACACCCAAGTGGGGGACAGGCGAAGAATGAATGGTGCTGGAATTCAAGGTGGCGACTTAGACTTGGAGTTTGTCTTGATGGAAACCGAAGAACTGACTGACGAACAACGAGATGCGTTAGAAAAATTAGCAAAAACCGGATTGTGAAACTAAATGTCAAAGAAGCACAATCGGCATAATAAATCGAACAAGGGCCCTCAATTGAGCGAAGGCGAGAGATTATGGAAACGTATGTCTTCAGCGATTGGACAAAATCAGGAATTATGGGCTAAGGCTTGGAACGTAGCATCAGTTGCTGAACTTCTCATCAAGGCTGAAAATCTTGCTCAGAGATTTGCTAAAGAGGAGAAAGCGGAGCGAGTATTTCGCGCCAAGTTAGACCAATCGTTAGCTGAAATTAGAAAACAAAACGAATATTTCACCGCAGATGAAAGCCGAAACATTACCTTGCGCAGTCTGGAAGAAATTGGCTTGATCAAGCAATCAATTGCTGACTGGCAATCATTTTTCGAGCAACATTCCAATTCAAAACAATTGTTTCAAGGCCCTCCAACTCTGAACTCGGAATCTGACAAATTACGTTACCAGACAATTGAAAATGCTTGGTTATCAATTCTCGATGGCAGCCCTTATCCAACCGATTTATGCCTCCACGGAGGCCTTACTAAGTGGGGAAAATTCGACTTGATTCGAGAAATCAAAACGTTTGCCGATGCCAGATGTGGATTTAGATTTCAGGATTCAACTCCAAGTATTGCTTTATTGCTTTTGCAAAATCAAAAAGTTTCGATTGCAGAATTGTTGGACCTTCGTTTAGCCGCTAGAAAACGCGATGGCAGAAATCCATTTCCCCGTCACTACGATGAAAAATTAACCGAACATAGTAACCAGCAAACTGAGGTTGATGGAGATAATGAAGTGAACAATGGTCGTACCGATTTACGACACCTACCTTTTGTCACCATCGACCCACACGACGCAAAGGATTTCGATGATGCAGTTTGTTTGATTGAAGAAAATGGCGTTGAGACTTTGTGGGTTGCCATTGCTGATGTTGCCAACTATGTGCGGAAAGACACTCGATTGGACGCTGCGGCACGAGCGCGTGCAACCTCCGTCTATCTACCACATACGGTACTGCCTATGTTGCCACCACGCCTAGCAGATGACTTGTGTTCGCTAAGAGCTAAGGTCGATAGATTAGCGATGGTTATTGCAATGGAGTTAGACTCGAATGGAGAAATTGTCAACTCAAATGCCTACGAAGCAGTAATTAGAGTTCAAGAGAATTTAGCCTACGAGGATGCGCTGGGCGAGGAACGCTTCGATACAATGTTCAAACTAGCTGCTAAATGGCAAGCGAAAGAGGTCAAGTTGAACATTGCCAATGCTGAGATGCGCCCAAGAATACTTGAAGATGAACAAATCAAGGTGATGGTCAAATGGCCCACAGATGCGACTAGGATGATTGAGTCATTCATGGTAGCAACCAACGCATGCGTTGGACACATGTTAGGCAAGGCCGGAGCTCCGCTACCGTGGCGTTGTCACGCACCGCCTGACACAGCAGAAGTCAAGGAATTGAATGCAAAATTACACGCCCTCGGCGTCGGTATCGAATTGCCTATGCCGTCATTTAAGACCCATGGTCAGACTGACTCAGAGGAATTATCCAACTTATTGGGTGCTTGGGCCAATACGACGATTGAACCATTGCCCGTGATAGAAAACAATGAACAGAGCAACTCAGATGTCGAGGCATATCTTACAGGTGTACTGGATCCAGAGGCCAGACAAGATATTCTCGATTCGCTAATGGTTGCCCAAAACAAAGCATCCAGTCTCGACGGTAAGACAAGAAGAATTGTCGACCAAGGATTGTTCCAGTTGATGCAAAGAGCGAATTATTCGCCAGAAAACATCGGCCATTTTGGATTAAATCTTGATGCTTATGTGCACTTCACCAGTCCAATCCGAAGATATCCAGACCTCATGGTTCATCGACAGTTGAAGGCCATGATAAGAGGCGAAGATTGGATCCATACTGAAGATGAAACCGCAGATATTGCCAACCATTGTACGGAACAATCGGTAATTGCCAAGTATATCGAGTGGGAATTAGTGGCCAATGCCTATCATATCCACATTCTACGCGGTGGTGAAATAGATGCTGTTTCACAGAATACTTATCCTTCCATAATCGAAAAATCATGGTCAGCACGAATTGTCGGCCTGAGAACACCTTGGGTATTTTTGGATTTGAATGATGATGGAGCGATTCAAGGACGTATGCATTTACGACAAATGAGCCCTAAGCATAGACTGAATATCGATGAAAATGGTTTGGAAGTAACAAGTGCAGAACCTGGCAGAGATGGCAATTTCCGAGTGATGGCGAAATTAGGTGACAAATACCCTTGTCGGCTACGTGGTATCGATATTTGGGGTGGGTCACTAGACCTTGCTCCCAAGTAGTATTGTAGTCATAAAATTGTTTATATTGACTACAATAATCCGAGACACATGGCGCGTATCAAAGCCAATGTTTGCACATGCGGTTGCAAGATGAAGCGGCTCTACACTAGAGCCGAAGGTGGCAAAGGCTGGGATACCATTGGATGGATGTGTTCTTGTGGTTGTGGTTGTATCACTCTTGATGATGGAGAATTGAATCAAGTCGGCTGTGAAAATTGTCAGTGAGGTGAAAGCATGGATGACAATTTACTGCGACTCGATGTTGAGGGTATGAGTTGTGCAGCGTGTGTTGCCTCGGTTGAGAGAATCGTTGGTAGTGTTGATTCTGTCAAGGCTGTTGCAGTAAATTTAGCGATGAATTCTGCCAGTATCCAACTCAATGATTCACTGTCTAAGGAGGTAATGGAAGAAATAATCCAAGCAATTGATCAAGGTGGATTCAGCGCCAGTCAACAAAACAAAACCGAACCACTCAGAGATAGAATGGCGGCAAAGGTTACCTCTGAAGGTCGCAAGGCTGCTCTTGCGCTCATACTTGCACTACCGACGATTTATCTAACGATGATAGCCAGTGATATGGGGGAGACAAGTGGTTTTGACACACGACTGTTATTGGCATTAATCATGACCATGCCGGTCTATTTTTGGTCCGGAATGTCATTTCATACGAATGCATGGAAAGCAATTCGTCGAGGTGGGGCAAACATGGATGTATTGATTCACCTTGGTACCAGTGTGGCCTTTTTTTGGTCGGTGGGAGTCACTTTAGCAGGGAAATTCGACGGGATGCCTAGTATTTTCACCGATGCTGAACACGTATTTTTTGATGGAGTAGTGTTCATAATTGGTTTTGTGTTGCTCGGTAATTACCTTGAAGCTGGTGCAAAATTGAAGGCGACTGACGCAATTAATTCCCTGATGAGTCTGCAGCCAAAACAGGCTAGAATTGTCGCTGATGATGACTATACTGAGATGGTTCCTATCAGCATTGTAAAACCTAACAGCCTGATCAAAGTGCTTACTGGTGAAACAATACCTATCGACGGAATATTGGAGGACTGTAAAGCAAGTATCGATGAATCTACCATGACTGGAGAAGCCTATCCTGTGAGGAAAAAGTCCGGAGAAGAGGTCTATGCCGGTACTATTGTTTTAGATGGTACAATCTATGTCAGAACCAACAAACCAGCGGATGAATCACTGATTTCAAACATCATTAAACTTGTAGAAGATGCTCAATCTGGCAAAGCCCCGATTCAAAGATTGGTTGACAAAATTTCTGCAGTTTTTGTACCAATCGTTGTATTACTGGCCATAGTTGGCGGGGTGTTTTGGGCCACGATCGGTCACACATGGGTAGACAACCCAATGAATTCCGGTTTTGAATTGGCTTTGATGGTTATCATTTCCACTCTGGTAATCGCCTGTCCTTGTGCGCTGGGCTTGGCAACGCCAATTGCTTTGGTCGTAGGAACGAGCGTTGGTGCAAAACACGGACTACTAATCAAAGGGATTGATGCATTGGAATCTGTCCATAAATCCAATGTCATGGTGGTTGACAAGACCGGAACTGTAACACTTGGCAGGCCAAAAGTCAGCCATATCGAGATTATCGATTGTGAAGTTAAAGAAATCCTTTCAATTGCAGCAAGTCTCGAACAGGAATCAAATCATCCTCTTTCTGCGGCAATAATTACTTCATGGTCGAATGTCACCAAAGATAAGGTCTCGATTAATGATATCAGAACACTACCAGGCATGGGTATGATTGGCGAATATGACGGCAAAGTTGCCGCAGCAGGAAATCAGGAACTAATGATTGAAGTTGGCGTTACATTCTCTGCAGAATTGGAGGAGAAAATTCTGGCGGCTACGAGAAAAGGTGTATCTATCGTCATGGTTTGCCATGGCAACAAATTGCTTGGCTGGATTGAGTTCAGTGACTTAGTCCGAGATACATCAGCAATTGCGGTAAAACGTGCAACACAAATGGGAATTGAAGTCGTAATGTTGACCGGCGATAATGAGAATTCTGCAAAGACCATCGCAGATAAAGTCGGCATTGAAACAGTAATTGCCGATGTTAAGCCCGATGAAAAGGCTGACCAAATCAAGGCACTTCAGCAAGAAGGCAAGAATGTCATAATGGTTGGAGATGGAATAAATGATGCCGCTGCATTGAGTGTGGCAAATGTTGGTATTGCGATGGGTGCAGGCTCTGATATTGCTATGGATGCAGCAGATTTTGTGCTAATTCGCAATGATTTGATCGATGCGGTATCTTCAGTAGAACTGGGTAAAGCAACCATGCGTAGAATTAGAACTAACCTTGCTTGGGCATTTTCTTACAACACTCTAGGCATACCGTTAGCTCTTGGCATTATGTTACCGGTTACTGGATTTTTGCTGCCCCCGGCTTTCGCCGCAGCGGCGATGGCGCTATCCTCAGTTAGTGTAGTATCTAATTCGCTAATCCTGCGCTGGTGGAGTCCAATCAAGTTGTGATTTCACCTAATGCAAACCCATTAAAACCACCAATCTAATGATAATTCATGACCGAGAGAGTGCACAAGTTAACTATTCTTGGCATGACATGTGGTGGTTGCTCTGGTAGAGTGAAGCAGGTATTGGAAGCAAATCCTGATGTTCTAAATGCTATAGTATCTCATGAAAATGACTCTGGTGTTATTACTACAACGGAAAACCTGACCACTGATAATGTAATCGTGATGGTGAATAGTGCCGGATTTATCGCTTCGGCTTAAGCGTTTAATTGAAATGATAGAGAATACGCCCGAAGTTTGCGCGGGGGTCGCCCAGCTTGGTCAACGGCGGTGGGTTTAGGTCCCATTCCTTATCGGTTCGCAGGTTCGAATCCTGCCCCCCGCACCA
>WTIT01000053.1 GCA_011526375.1 Methanobacteriota archaeon | reverse complement strand
TGATATCGTGGGCAAGCCTAAATTAACCAGTGAACAACGTTTTTACATTGAAAAAAGGCCATCGGCATGGCTGGGAAAATAAGCGAAGCTATTTTTCTAGGCGTGGTGATGAGACAAGCCCCTAAGAGACTCAAATTGGAGCTCAGAAGCCAAAGGGGCGCGTTCAGCATCAATATAAAGGCCGATAGACGTAGAAGATCAGAAAGCCCTCAGAAGCTCAGAGAACGTAGACTGGGCACGGAGACTAAATAATCAGCCTCAACGTGAGCAAGGTTGGGGTCGATAACCAAAGAAATAGCCTTAGCTATCCCCTTGTGGGCTAGTTCGGCGGAGGGTGTGGCTAGGGTTTCAAAGGGGTTTTCCCTTTGGCGCGCGCATGTATGATAGCTACGGAGTAGCGCTTGTCATACATGCGTATCGTGCCTATGTCCTAAAATGGTCACCACGGCGTCACTATTCGGTCTACACGGCCCTCCATTTTTGAAACCTAACTCGATGCGGGCTTACAATAAATCATCAAATCAGAACAATAGACTCAACCAGAAAACCTTTAATCAGTCCTTCTCTTTCTAAAGAATTCCGATACCGAGGAACATCATAATAACGGCACTCGATCCGACGAAGTTCAGTAGAACTCTGATGTTCAAGTAAAACCAATATTTGAACCAATTGTGATGGATGAAGTTTAGACATAGGCCCCCGTAAAGAACAAAGTGACGCCGAAATGCCTTATTTCGGCTGCGCCGACCCCCTACCCATTTCAACTCTTTTGAGAGTGATTTGGGTATCGTCTTTGGTCGCTTTCAGAAGTAAGGATTTCTCCCCTTATTTCGGGCTGCCCTGCGCTGTGTGTTAGGCTTTCGCCCCCGTTCCGGTCACACAACACTAATCAGTTATTCCTTTTCCGCCTATCCCCTCTAGCAGCTACAAGGGGCGGTTTTATCGAGCTTTCGCTTAGTTCTGATTAGTGCCTTTACCTACCACCTTTGGAACTTCCCTTGATCGGTGGTTGATGTGCATCGTCCCGTCCAAAACATCTCGAATCCAAACAGAATGCAGAAATACTCTTGAAGTGCTTAGCTGATATGAGCTATCATGAAAGGACTTCACAGGCTCGGAAACCGGTGAGTATTTCGACAAAACCACTCCTGCAAGAGTGGTTTTGTCACATCTAGAGATAGAGATTAATCTTAAAATCGTTAGATCTCAAATGGATCTTTCAAAAGATCTTAGTTCTCATCACCAATTTAATGCCAATGCCCCCAGGAATTCTTCTTGGATCTCTAGGTAACTTTCTTAGTCCATACTCATCCTTGAGATACATTTTCTCAAAATTACGAGCGGAACATAGCAGCTACGCTGCAATTGGGCACATGATAGGTTTAGGCGTATAATCAGGCTCACCATGCATTTTATGTCTATCTCCTTTGTTGAGTATTTCTGAAATCTTATATCTAAGGTGGGTTTCTTATATCTTTATGGCTTCGGTTGTGGCTAGATCGTTTACCTCATTACCTCATTACCTCATTACCTCATTACCTCATTACCTCATTACCTCATTACCTCATTTTTGATTCTTTTATCGCATGACTAATTCCAAGCAGGAGGGTGAACCCCATGCATAACATCTCTTCCGTTGTGAAAACATCACCGATTGGTGAACATGTTCATCAATCGAGCCAAAATAACGCCTTTAATGTTCTTAGTGTCAAGAATGTATCATCAGCCCCTAAAACATTAGATGATGCATCTAGAACTATAACTCAAAGCATTAGGCGGTTTATTGCTGAAAAACCGTATCAAAGAATGGTTAAAACTGGCTCTCTATGGAACGGTCATGGTTTGGAGGGGCAAGGTGATATAAAAGTGCTATCTAAGAATAATATTCGGGGATTGTATCAATCTTTAGGCGCATTAAGTCAGGATGAGTCAAAGTTTTTATCTCGATTTTTAGAGTCAAAAATGTTTGCAACTCATACAACATCTGCTCCAGTTGAGAATGAAAATGGTACAGTGTCACTATTCTCAAGGGAAAAGCTAATTGATAGAGGTATATTATTCAATACAAAAAACTCCCCTGAAGAAGATATTAGTATTCTGGGAAACGATGATTTTGTCTTCTTCTCCTTAGAGGTTGGAGAAACTCCTAAAAAGCCTAGTAGCCGATTTGGTGGTGAGATGTTCCGGTTTGATTTTAGTAAACCATCCTTTACTGATGCTTCATGGTTAAGCCTTGCGGAGATGAGATTCTCTAGCGCACCACATTTGAGTCGCCACGTCCAAGGTTTGACAGATGAAGAGTACGGGAAGTTATCTAAGCGAGAACTTCCTCGGTTTGGATCAGTTTTTCATGGGGCAGACATGAAGACTGGTATAGCATTATCTTTAATTAAAGATTTTAGAGATAACTTATCTGATGCATCGAGGGGGAAGTTATTGGCTTGCTCCACGGATGATGAGCTAAACAGATTGGTTAATGGTATGTATAGACCAGAAATTAAAGTCCCGAGGCACTTTTTTTCAGATGATAAAGTAAAATCAAATGTGGCCAAGGATAACAAATTCTAAACCTAACTGTAGCGGCTCAAGAACATAATACGTTCGACCCGATTACATCCGAATTAAAGTGGGTCCATTCTCATTTATTGTGGGCCCAGAATTGTCGATGTAATAGGGCCCGCTGGATTATGTTTGCGGTCCACTACACCTACAACCTAACGCCGCATAATCGGTAATATGTTAAATAGACAACTTCATGTTTAAAAATATCGGCTTCCCACTCTTCATTCGACGAACAAGAGATTTTGAGAAACAAACAAGAAAAGAAAACCTCATTATTTGAATGAAAGTTTCTGACACATTTTGTGCGATTTACAGGGCATATAATCACCATCCTCAATTCAAGATAAAAACACCTCCAAATCCCCATTATTGAAAAAATTCTGACTTAAAAGATAAGAATAGCTAATGCATTTTTGGTATCGGCCAGACCCAAAAAATGGCGCTAGGATTAGCTTTAGAAAAATTTAGATATTCAAAACAAGGATATGGTTAAAATTCAACCAAGGAAAGTGCAATGCATTTACAATACACTTTCAATGTATTTCTAATACACATTCCCCCTCTGTCAAATGAAACGCAACACCCCTTGAGGAAGTAAACAGCTAA
>WTIT01000157.1 GCA_011526375.1 Methanobacteriota archaeon | reverse complement strand
TCCAACAGCGTCGGGGCCGTTCTGTTCCGTAGCCCAGAGCGATTTAGCACCCCTGACCAGGCCCAATAAATGACTTATTGGAAAAATTTATTGGATTTTTCAAAATCACTCAGTCTTCGTGTTACTGCTGCTGCTGCACTCTTGCTCGAGCGCGCGTAGGCCGGTTTTGGTATAGGTCGGCAGCGACGCGGCGACGAGGCCGATCCAGATGGCGTACTTGAAGACCGCCGTCGGCCCCGGCGACGATCGGACGACGGCCACGGCGGCCGGGCGCACGAAGAGCAGCGCGACGTTGCCCGCCGAGACCACAGCCTGCATCATCCAGAGGAGCACCGCGATGTTCAGCACCATCTTGTGCGTCTTCAGCTCCTTGCGCGCGCCGTTGGTGGCGGATACGGCCATGGCCGACACGGTGGCGGCCGAGAAGGCGCAGCGCGTGAACACGGCCAGCGACGTGAGGATGCTGATCAAAATCCTGCCCACCGACGAAAACTTGGAGCTGTCCGCCGAGAGCAGCGGCGCGTCCGAGAAGAGCAGCAGCACCGCGCTCGTGCAGTCGACGACGCTCATCGGCCCTCCGAGCTTGGTGAGCGGCGCCTCGCGGTTCAGGTCGAGGTGCAGCATGTACCGAAGCAGCAGGTGCAACGACGAGACACACACGCCCACGATCTCGAGGCGGGCCGTGGTGGCGTTGTCGTCGGCGATGAGCGGCGCGTACGACACGACGAGCACGATCACGCGCGCCAAGAGCGCCGCGAAGGACACGACCGCGTCGGTCGCCACCTCCAGGCGCTCGAAGCGCACCGGAAACCGGAAGGGTTCGCGCTCCACCGCGAACTGCTCTCGACAGCGCATGATGTTGAGCGTGTGGTTCAGCAGGTAGCGCGAGCTCGCCGCGTTCTGCGAGCCGCGCAGGAAGACCACCGCCGCGGTGAGCAGGAGCACCAACAGGCGCCCGAGCGCCGAGTTGAGGCTCTCCTCGTGTGTCACGAGCGAGGGCACGCGCTTGAGCGCGTCGGTCTCCTCGGTGCGCAGCGTGCCGTTGCCCGCAAAGTCGAGGTCGATCCGCATGCGGCTCGTCGCCAGCCGGCGAAAGGTGAGCGCCGGCTCGTGCTGGCACGGCTGCAGCGCCAACCCACAGTCGCTGTTGTAGATGTCGAGCACGTGCGCCAGCTCGGGCTGCGTCGCCGCGCACGCGGCGCCCAGCTCGACGACGCGCCGGCGCTTCTCCAGGATGGCGCCGTCGTACTCGTACAGCGTCCGGTCCGAGAGCGAGAGCCAGCCGCGCTGCTCCTCAAAGGCGGCGGAGGGGAACAGCCGCACGCGCGCGAGGCTGGAGTTGCACTGCGCGTCCGCAAAGTGCGTCGCCGCGGTGGGCGGGTAGCCCGCGAGGTCGTCGCCGCGCACGAAGAGCGCGCCGGTGGCCTCGTCCGTCGAGAAGGCGAGGCTTTCTTGCGCCTCGGCCGAGTCGGGCTCGTGCGGTGCGTAGCACAGGTCCGTGGTCGTCATCCAGTAGGTGGTGCCGCGCGTCAGCGCAAACGTGCCGTCCAGGCCCAGCAGCGCGGCCACGTTGCCCTTGCCCAGCTCCGCCTGGTCGTTCTGAAAGGTGAACTGCACGTTGCCGAGGCGCTGCGTGGTGGTGCCGTTGACGGCCACCATCACCGAGTCGCGGCAGAGCAGCTCGTACGGCCGGGGCGGCGTCAGCGGCTCGCATATCATGCTGGTCGACTTGTGCATGCGCTCGGACAGCACCTTGATCTGCTCGCCGCCGGGCGGCACGGGGCGCTCCACGTCCAGCAGCAGCTGCAGGCGCTGCACGGGCGCGCCGAGGTTGAGGTAGACCACCGCGTAGTCGGCGCGCCGCGCCACCTTGAGGCAGCGCGCGCCACGCACTCGCCGCCCGAGGTTCTCAAAGTGCGTGTCGGCCTGCGGCGCCGTGGCGAGCGCGAGCAGCCCCGTCGTCACGAGCGCGGCGAGCGTGACCCCAAACACCACCATGGTCGTCTGCGAAGCGAGGCGCAGCTCCTTGGGCGTGGTGATCCAGCTCGCCGTTTTCGACACCGACGTGGCGAGCGTCTTGTACGCGCGCGCATCCGCACGCGCACCCGCGCGCGCACTCGCATGCGCGTTCTCCGGCGGACCCGCCGCCACGGGCTCCATGGGTGCGCGCGCGTGCGTGCGCGTGCGTGCGCGCGTGCCTCTAGCCTGGTGCGCCATATTGCGTAGATATAATGGGTGTGTCAGAGACATGCCGCGCGCACAACGCGCACAACGCGCACAACGCGCACAACGCGCACGACGCGCAGGGCGGCCCTCGGTGCCCATAACGCCCATGCAGGCCATCTCGGAGGAGGAGGAGGCGGACCTCAAGATGCGCGCCGCGTCCGTGGTGTTCAGCATCACGAGCAGCGTCCTCGTGGCCGTGGGACTCGCGTATGTGGGGAGGAGCGCGCTTGTGTAACAGCATAAAAGTCGTTTGTGAGCACTCCCTAGCAAAAAAGGAGCGTGATGGCGCAGCACCACCTCCCCAGCCTCGCAGCGCTCGACGCGCGCGAGGCCGTCGCGCCGACGGACCGCAAGTATTTGGGCATCATCGGCAAGAGCACGCGCGACCGCCAGATGGCCGCCCTCAAAGACCTGGACCAGGCCTGGCGGTCGTTTGCCAAGTTCACCGAAGAGGCTCGCAAGGAGAGCAAGCTGCAGAAGGAAACGTACGAGTACTTCGAACGGCGAGGCGACCGCAAGCGGCAGGCGCAAGCTCAGCAAAAGTGGATCGTTGTCGAGGATCGCGCGCAGCTCGCGTGCAAGCGCACCCAAGCCTTGCTGCAGCTCATCAATCAGGTGAGGCAGGACGCCGGCTTCCCGCCGCTCCAGGAGAAGGACGGCACGCCAATCGAGACCGAGGACTGCGCGCGCGAGCAGCGCGCGGAGGACGAGCGCATGCGGGCCGAGGCGGCTCGGAAGGCGCCCGCAAAAATTCCGATGGGGATAGTGCTGCAGCCCCCAAAGCCCAAACGAGACGTGGTGCCGCCGCCCTCGCCCACACCGACCCCCCTGTACCCGCCGCAGTACCCGCCGCCACCGTACCGTTCGGAATTTTAAAAAAAAACTCAAGTTTGGACGCGGACCCGTGCGTGAACGCTGCGTTCACTCGTGTAAATTTGCCAAATATAGAGGCGATTGCACACCGG
>WTIT01000156.1 GCA_011526375.1 Methanobacteriota archaeon | reverse complement strand
AGTGTCGCCTGCCGACACTTATCTGGTTGTTGAACAAGCCCGGTGTTCCCGCTCAAACAAATAAGGATAAGTGTCGCCTGCCGACACTTATCTGGTTGTTGAACAAGCCCGGTGTTCCCGCTCACAGTGCTCTCTTTTAATAGCAAATATATAATTGTTTATTCAGTATGAGGAAGTGGTGTTTGCGACTTTCACTTTTTCAGCGCGAGTGTGATCCTCACGCTTAGCGTGATAAAAAATCAATGACTATTCATAAATGATTTGCCCTCCTAATTTGAATGAATGGCTATGCTCAATTTTCTGATCGAATGTTACGTTGGGTGCGCTTTACGATAATCTAATGCACTGATAAAACCGACGACCGATACAGTCGCTTGGCATTTGGCACAGCGAAGGCCATGTTTGGATGCCTTTCGTGTTGGTTGCGGCAGAGAAATACTTACCTTTAGATACAATTGAATCCGCCGTAATCGCTTTTTTGCATTACCGTGTAAAAAGCCAAAATCTCGTACGCGCCTAAAGCCCTTCGGTAATACGTGCTGTAATAGAAGGAGGATAAAATCTTCGCCTTTGAGTGCCCGTCGCATTTTCTTTTTTGAGCGGCTTTCTTCATAGTCAAAGCTGACCTCTGTGCCATTATCACTCAAATTTGATTTTGAGCTAATGACGCCGCGATACAAGTAGCGAGAGAGATATTTCAATGCGGGCAAGCCGCTACCCACGTCGCGACAGTCCACGATCCATTTTTTTTTGCGGCTTAGTTTTGGCATTGTAGAAAAGGTGTGTTTTAGCTTGTTGAGTAGCGTAGCTCGAAACACCTTAGCCAAATTGCCCTGTTTAAACAGGTAACGATCTGTTTTTTCTTTCCATTCATTCTGCTTTGGGTTAAAGCTACCTGCAGGCACAATGTAATGGATGTGCGGATGGTAATCCAAGCGACGAGAATGGGTGTGTAGCACACCGGTAAACCCGAGCTCTCCTTGTAAGGCTTTATCGTTTAAGCCAAAGCGTTTTAAGGTCTCGACGGTACTTTCAAACAGCAAGGTGTAACACACACTTTGATTCGTTTTGAACAGATCACGTAGTTCAGTGGGGATGGTGAAGGTCACCATAAAATAGCGTACAGGCAGGAGCTTGTCTGTTTGTCGTTCAAGCCACTGTGAGGCAACATCATGCTGGCAATGAGGGCACGACCGATGTCCGCAGGATTGAAAGATCTCACCTTGCCAATCACAGCGATCACATGCAAGTGCGACTTGTCCGTACTGCTCGGTACGACACCCACGCATCGCGTTTAGGGCCGACCATTGGTCGGCATTAATATTGGCACCATGGCGATCAACAAAGCGTTCGTAATAGTGATCGATGATCGAGCGTATTGTCTCCGTCATACGTCACCATCCAGCGTCACGTCCAACTCATCCATTAACGTATTGATAATACGGTGGCTGTCTTGTTGAACTATATCGGTAAGCTGGGTATAAAGCGCGGTCGTTTTGGGACATTCATGCCCCATCTCAGCTTGAATGGCTCGCAAATGGACATTGGCCTCCACTAAATGTGCACCATAGCAATGGCGCAAGCTGTGAGGCGTGATGGTTTTATGGATCCGACAACTTTTTAGAATGGCTTTAAAGGCTTTTTGAACGCCGCCTCGATCCATGGTTTCGGTAGCCACATGTCGTTTTTCGCTGTTTTGTCCTCGAGGAAAAAGAAAATGAGGGTGCCTATGTGTGGACCAGTAAAAACGTAAAGCGTATAAAGTGCGTTGAGGCAGGGTCACAAAGCGATCTTTTTTGCCTTTACCCAAACGCACGTGGACCTTCATCTGAGCGCTATCGATATCGCCAACATGTAAATGTAAGACTTCACCCAAGCGTAAGCCCATAGAGTAAGCCGTCAAAATAAAGGTTTGATAGCGCAACTCGCGGGTGTGGTTAATGACCTGTTGGATTTCTTTTCGTGTGAGAATATCGGGCAAGATCTTTTTCTGAGGTGGTTTGACGATCTCGATCCAGGGCCAGTCTTTTTTAAGGACATGGGAATAAAAAAATTGTAAACCGTTGCGGTCGACTTTGACCGTGCTCCAAGAATGTGTTTTGACGAGGGCGGCGAAATAGTCTTTGAGATTGTCTTCGGTAAGGGTGTCAGGGCAACGCTCAAAATACGCGCTGATGCGTCGTACGGCGCGCGAATAAACATCAATTGTACTATCGGCTTTGCCCTGTCGAAGCAATGCGTTAACATGGCGTTGGTACAAAAATTCGTAGTGTGATTGCTGTGCTGGATTCATGGTATTTCCTCTTTGGTTGAGCTCGATACTGAGCCATAGAGGGAATACCAGAATTTAAATAAATTTTTAACCTTGCCGCGTAGCGGCTTCGTTCAACAAGTTGCTCAAACATCGTTCCGGCCGCGAGCGGCCTCCACTGGACGCCCGCCTCGGCGCTTGGTTTTGCATTGGCTCCGCCAATTTTACGCAAAACCAATCACCAAGTCGTGCGCCGTTTAGCAAAGCGTTAGTGCGCCAAGCAAGCTTGGTGCATCTTGCAGGGTGAAAGTCCTTGTCGGGAAAGGTTTAGCCAGCCACCCGTATCGAGTGTTGCGTCTATGGCGGAGTCGATGGAATTTCGGCGAACAAAATAGACGAAGCGTACACAGAGAATCATACAGGCCGTAGGGGAAAACCGCATTTCCCTGAAAGTTGATATAGCTTCGTAACGAGATGTCCCAGTCGCATAGGGTTTTAACGCGCACCGAAAGCAAAACAAGATCATCCGTAAAGGGCGAGGATGTGAAGGGCTGGCGAAGTTAAAGTAAAACTGTGGCATGTATGAAAAGATGCAGATAAGAACTTGGGAGATCCGATATATTGTCTCAATACGATTACACAACCATTGCGCTAGAGACACGTAAGGTACAACCGGAAACCGGACTGCGCGTAATAGAAGAATTTAGGAAACGAAACATGATTGTCTTTGACAGTGGTGTTATTTCAGATGAGTTGGTAAAAGGAAAAGAACATTGAGATCGATTGAGAGTAGTTTAATCATGAAAACAATCGCTATCGGAAGTCGTATGGGGAATAGTAATCCGAGATGGGGAAAGCCCATTACATGGTGAAGGCCCCCACGGAAGTACGTAGCCCGCAAAGGAAACTCGGACCGAACACGGTTGGATCGGAGTCTTTCGAGCAAACCTCACTGCGGGGAATAGCAA